>NZ_JACHMZ010000001.1:1090000-1455833 GCF_014205165.1 Micromonospora carbonacea
CCACCCTTTAAAGAGTGCGTAATAGCTCACTGGTCAAGTGGTTCCGCGCCGACAATGTAGCGGGGCTCAAGCACACCGCCGAAGCTGTGGCACTCACATGATACTTCGCCAGGCCTTGATGTCTGGTGCAGGTGTGTGGGTGGGTAGGGGAGCGTCGTGCCGGGGGTGAAGCAGCGGGGTGACCTAGTTGTGGACGCGGCACGAGTGAGAATGCAGGCATGAGTAGCGAAAGAAGGGTGAGAAACCCTTCCGCCGGATGACCAAGGGTTCCAGGGCCAGGCTAATCCGCCCTGGGTGAGTCGGGACCTAAGGCGAGGCCGAGAGGCGTAGTCGATGGACAACGGGTTGATATTCCCGTACCCGCGAAGGAGCGCCCGTGATGAACCTCGTTGTGCTAACCACCCAAACCGCTGAGGCCTTCGGGTCAAGGTTGGGGAGCGTGGGAACCTGGCGGGTAGTAGTCAAGCGATGGGGTGACGCAGGAAGGTAGCTGATCCCGGCCGGTGGTTGTGCCGGGGTAAGCGTGTAGGCCGTGTTGTAGGCAAATCCGCAACACATGTGGCTGAGACGTGATGCCGAGCCGATTCAGGTGAAGTCAGTGATCCTATGCTGCCGAGAAAAGCCTCTAGCGAGTTCCGAGCGGCCCGTACCCCAAACCGACACAGGTGGTCAGGTAGAGAATACCGAGGCGATCGGGCGAACTGTGGTTAAGGAACTCGGCAAATTGCCCCCGTAACTTAGGGAGAAGGGGGGCCGGAGACGTGAAGCCCCTTGCGGGTGGAGCGTTGTATGGCCGCAGAGAGCAGGGGGAAGCGACTGTTTACTAAAAACACAGGTCCATGCGAAGAAGTAATTCGATGTATATGGACTGACGCCTGCCCGGTGCTGGAACGTTAAGGGGACCTGTTAGCTCCTTTCGGGGGGCGAAGCGGAGAACTTAAGCGCCAGTAAACGGCGGTGGTAACTATAACCATCCTAAGGTAGCGAAATTCCTTGTCGGGTAAGTTCCGACCTGCACGAATGGCGTAACGACTTCCCCACTGTCTCAACCACAGGCCCGGCGAAATTGCATTACGAGTAAAGATGCTCGTTACGCGCGGCAGGACGGAAAGACCCCGGGACCTTTACTATAGCTTGACATTGGTATCTGAGTTAGCTTGTGTAGGATAGGTGGGAGCCGGTGAAGCCTATACGCCAGTATGGGTGGAGGCAATCTTGAAATACCACTCTGGTTGATTCGGGTATCTAACTTCGGGCCGTTATCCGGTTCAGGGACAGTGTCTGGTGGGTAGTTTAACTGGGGCGGTTGCCTCCTAAAGGGTAACGGAGGCGCCCAAAGGTTCCCTCAGCCTGGTTGGCAATCAGGTGTTGAGTGCAAGTGCACAAGGGGGCTTGACTGTGAGACTGACAGGTCGAGCAGGGACGAAAGTCGGGACTAGTGATCCGGCACTTGCGTGTGGAAGCGGTGTCGCTCAACGGATAAAAGGTACCCCGGGGATAACAGGCTGATCTTCCCCAAGAGTCCATATCGACGGGATGGTTTGGCACCTCGATGTCGGCTCGTCGCATCCTGGGGCTGTAGCAGGTCCCAAGGGTTGGGCTGTTCGCCCATTAAAGCGGTACGCGAGCTGGGTTTAGAACGTCGTGAGACAGTTCGGTCCCTATCCGCCGTGCGCGTAGGATACTTGAGAAGGGCTGTCCCTAGTACGAGAGGACCGGGACGGACGAACCTCTGGTGTGCCAGTTGTCCCGCCAGGGGCACGGCTGGTTGGCTACGTTCGGAAGGGATAACCGCTGAAAGCATCTAAGCGGGAAGCCTGCTTCAAGATGAGGTATCCCACCCACCTTTGGTGGGGTAAGGCCCCCAGCTAGACGACTGGGTTGATAGGCCGGAGATGTAAGCTCGGTAACGGGTTGAGTTGACCGGTACTAATAGGCCGAGGACTTGACTACGAAGCTGCTACGCGTCCACTGTGCAACTCTGAACAAACAGGCGGCCCTGGGTGGTTGTTTGATATGTTCATAGAGTTACGGCGGTCATGGCGGAGGGGAAACGCCCGGTTACATTCCGAACCCGGAAGCTAAGCCCTCCAGCGCCGATGGTACTGCACTCGGGAGGGTGTGGGAGAGTAGGACACCGCCGGACATTCTTTCGTTTCAGGGCCACCCCGATCCGGGGTGGCCCTGAAACGCATACCGGCCCGAACACCGCCCGCAGCACCCGGGGTGCCGCCAGCGGTCGCAGACCCCGGACGGGATCAGGCGCGTGTCTGGATCTCCTCGCGGATCTGGCGCAGCAGGTCACCGGCGGAATCCACCGGACGGCCCGGGAACATCGCCATCGCGACGCTGCCGTGGTCGGCCCAGCCGCAGATCGCGAAGTCGCCGCCCTCGCCGCTGGTGGTGCCGCACTTCATCACCCCGCCGAGCCGCCCGGGGGAGACCTCCCGCAGGCCGGTGACCTTCCCGGTCTCGTCCGTCATGAGGCGGAACAGGGTGTCGAGATCGCGTTCGGGCTGCCACAGCAGCGTCGTACCGCCGAAGATGAGCACCGCCCGCTTGTCGTCCGCCGGGTCCCGGTAGACGGTGCCGAAGCTGCGGTCCAGGTCGATGTCGGCGGAGAGCCCGTCGCGCAGGTAGTCGGCGGTGCTGCGGGCGCGTTCGCTGTCGTCCCGCTGTAGGCCGGCGACGGCCTCGGGGCTGGACAGCTCGGTGTCCTTCTGCTGTGCCACCCGCCAGCCGGCGATGCCGAGCGCGCCCACGCCGGCGAGGCCGGCCGCCAGGACCGCCGCGAGGACGATCCGCCGCCGCCGGGACCGGGGCGCGCGGCCGGGGCCGTCCTCCGGATCCTGGTTGCCGAGGCGGATCGGCTCCTCGGTGAGGTCGATCGGCTCGGGCTCGTCGGCGAGCGAACGCTGCGTGAGATGCGCGTCGGACATAGCCGACACCGTACGCGAACAACAGGTGGCGCACGTCGGGTCCTCGGAAGCGCTCCGTAGACTTTGAGGGTGACCGAGAGACTGGATGCCCGACGCCCCGCCGCCCCGACCCTCTCCGCCCAGTACCAGCCGGGCGAGGTAGAGCAGCGACGGTACGAGCAGTGGGTAGCCGGTGGCCGGTTCCGGGCGTCGGCCCAGAGCGACAAGCCGCCGTTCACCGTGGTCATCCCCCCGCCGAACGTCACCGGTTCGCTGCACATGGGCCACGCCTTCGAGCACACGCTGATGGACGCGCTGACCCGGCGCAAGCGGATGCAGGGCTACGAGGCGCTCTGGCTGCCGGGCATGGACCACGCCGGCATCGCCACCCAGAACCTCGTGGAGCGGCAGCTGGCGGGGGAGGGCCTGTCCCGTCACGACCTGGGCCGCGAGAAGTTCGTCGAGCGGGTGTGGCAGTGGAAGGCCGAGTCCGGCGGCGCGATCCTGGGCCAGATGCGTCGCCTCGGCGACGCCGTCGACTGGGACCGGGAGCGTTTCACCATGGACGCCGGCCTCTCCCGGGCCGTGCAGACCATGTTCAAGAAGCTCTTCGACGACGGGCTGATCTACCGGGCCAACCGGATCATCAACTGGTGCCCGCGCTGCCTGACCGCGCTCTCCGACATCGAGGTCGAGCACACCGACGACGAGGGCGAGCTGGTTTCGATCCGCTACTCCGCCGACGTGGTGGTGGCCACGACCCGCGCCGAGACGATGCTCGGCGACACCGCCGTGGCGGTGCACCCCGACGACGAGCGGTACCAGCACCTGATCGGCACCGAGGTCGAGGTGCCGCTGACCGGCCGCCGGATCCCGATCGTGGCCGACGAGCACGTCGACCCGGCCTTCGGCACGGGCATGGTGAAGGTGACCCCGGCGCACGACCCGAACGACTTCGAGATCGGCCAGCGGCACGGCCTGCCCGCCCTGGCGATCATGGACGAGCGCGGGGTGATCACCGCTCACGGGCCGTTCCAGGGCCTCGACCGCTACGAGGCCCGGCCGGCGATCGTGGCCGCGCTGCGCGAGCAGGGCCTCGTCGTGGCCGAGAAGCGGCCGTACGTGCACGCCGTCGGCCACTGCTCCCGGTGCAAGACCACGGTCGAGCCGCGGCTGTCGTTGCAGTGGTTCGTCAACACCGGCCCGCTGGCCAAGGCGGCCGGTGACGCGGTGCGCGACGGCCGGGTGAAGATCGAGCCCGCCGAGCTGGCGAAGCGGTACTTCGCGTGGGTCGACAACATGCACGACTGGTGCATCTCCCGCCAGCTCTGGTGGGGCCACCGCATCCCCGTCTGGTACGGGCCGGACGGCGAGATCGTCTGCGTCGGGCCCGACGAGGAGCCGCCGACCGGCGCGGGCTGGCACCAGGACGAGGACGTGCTGGACACCTGGTTCTCCAGCGGCCTGTGGCCGTTCTCCACGCTGGGCTGGCCGGAGCAGACGCCGGACCTGGCGAAGTTCTACCCGACCAGCGTCCTGGTCACCGGCTACGACATCCTGTTCTTCTGGGTCGCCCGGATGATGATGTTCGGCCTGTACGCGATGGACGGCCGGCAGCCGTTCGACGTCGTCGCCCTGCACGGCATGGTGCGCGACGAGCACGGCAAGAAGATGTCGAAGTCGTTCGGCAACGTGGTCGACCCGCTGGACTGGATCGACCGGTTCGGCGCCGACGCGACCCGGTTCACCCTCGCCCGGGGCGCCAACCCCGGCCAGGACGTCCCGGTCAGCGAGGACTGGTGCCAGGGCTCCCGCAACTTCTGCAACAAGCTCTGGAACGCCACCCGCTTCGCGCTGATGAACGGCGCGCACGTCGACGGCCCGCTGCCGGACGCCGGGCAGCTCTCGACCGTCGACCGGTGGATCCTGTCCCGGCTGGCGCACGTCACCGCCGAGGTGGACGAGCAGTTCGAGGCGTACGAGTTCGCGAAGGTCTGCGACCTGCTCTACCACTTCGCGTGGGACGACGTCTGCGACTGGTACGTGGAGCTGAGCAAGCCGGTGCTCGCCGAGGGCGGGCCCGCCGCCGACGCCACCCGCCGGGTGCTCGGGCACGTGCTCGACCAGCTGCTGCGGCTGCTGCACCCGGTGATCCCCTTCGTCACCGAGGAGCTGTGGATCGCCCTCACCGGCAGGGAGACCGTCATGACGGCCGCCTGGCCGGCTGCCGACCGTACCGGAATCGACGACGCCGCGGAGGGCGAGGTCGGCACCGTCCAGCGGGTGGTGACCGAGATCCGGCGCTTCCGGTCCGACCAGGGCCTGCGGCCCACGCAGCGGGTCGTCGCGCGGCTCGACGGCCTGGCCGGCGCGGGCATCGCGGGCCACGAGCGGCTGATCCGGTCGCTGGTCCGGCTCGACCTGCCCGCCGACGACTTCCAGGCCAGCGCCACCCTCGCCATGCCCGGCGAGGTGAGCGTCGCGCTGGACACCCGGGGTTCGATCGACGTGGCCGCCGAGCGGGCCCGGCTCACCAAGGACCGGGCGGCGGCCGAGAAGGAGGTCGCCCAGGCCCGGGCGAAGCTCGACAACCCGGCGTTCGTGGGGAAGGCCCCGGAGCCGGTGGTCGCCAAGATCCGGGAGCGGCTGGCCACCGCCGAGGCCGACCTGGTCCGCATCGACGCCGCTCTGGAGGCGCTGCCCTCGTGACCGACCGCACCGACCGCACCGACCGCGCCCGTGGGGGCGACGGCGGTGGCCGCACCGAGTTCGCCGAGGTGGAGGCCGCGCTCAACGGGCGCGGCTTCACCCGCATGCACTTCGAGCTGGACCGCATCGAGACGCTGCTCGACCTGCTCGGCAGCCCGCAGCGGGCGTACCCGTCGATCCACCTCACCGGGACCAACGGCAAGACGTCCACCGCCCGGATGATCGACTCGCTGCTGCGGGCGTTCGGGCTGCACACCGGCCGCTACACCAGCCCGCACCTGGAGAGCGTGCGGGAGCGGATCAGCCTCGACGGGGAGCCGGTGACCGAGGACCGGTTCGTGGCCACGTACCGCGAGGTCGCCCCCCTGGCCGAGCTGGTCGACCAGCGCTCCGCCGAGCCGCTGACGTACTTCGACATGACCACGGCGCTGGCGTTCGCGACGTTCGCCGACGCCCCGGTGGACGTCGCCGTGGTCGAGGTGGGGCTCGGCGGCGCGGAGGACGCCACCAACGTGCTCCAGGCCGGGGTGGCGGTGCTCACCCCGATCGGGCTCGACCACACCGAGTGGCTGGGCGACACCCTCCAGGACATCGCCCTGCACAAGGCCGGGATCATCCACAAGGGCGCCACGGTCGTCTGCGCGGCGCAGGAGGAGGAGGCCGCCCGGCCCATCCTGGAACGCTGCGCCGAGGTCGGCGCGACCGTCGCCCGCGAGGGGTCCGAGTTCGGCGTGCTGCGCCGGTCGGTCGCCGTCGGCGGCCAGGTCCTGAACATCCAGGGGCTCGGCGGGGTGTACGAGGAGGTGTTCGTCCCGCTGCACGGCGCGCACCAGGCGCAGAACGCGGCGGTGGCGCTGGCCGCCGTGGAGGCGTTCCTCGGTGCGGGCGCGAAGCGGCAGCTCGACGTCGAGGCCGTCCGGGAGGGGTTCGCCTCCGTCAGCTCGCCCGGCCGGCTGGAGAAGGTGCGCACGGCACCGACGATCCTGCTCGACGGCGCGCACAACCCGCACGGGATGGCCGCGACGGTCACCGCGTTGCAGGAGGAGTTCGCGTTCAGCAAACTCGTCGGCGTGCTCGCCGTGCTCGGCGACAAGGACGCCGCGGGCCTGCTGGAGCTGCTGGAACCAGTGCTCGATCACCTGGTGGTCGCCCGCAACTCCTCGCCCCGGGCGATGCCGGCCGAGGAACTGGCCGGGCTGGCCCGGGAGGTCTTCGGGCCGGAACGGGTGGAGGTGGCCGAGGAGATGCCCGACGCGATCGAGGCGGCGGTGGCGCAGGCCGAGTCCGACGTGCCCGGCGAGCTGGCCGGGGTCGGCGTGCTCATCACCGGGTCGGTGGTGACCGTGGCCGACGCCCGCCGGCTGCTGAAGCGATGACGTCCTCCGAGGAGCGTCCTTCCTCCGCCGCCGCCGAGGAGGGCTCCTCCTCGCTGGGCGGGGCGGGGCAGCGGCGGTCCGGGCTGCGTAACCCAGAGGGGGCCGTGCGGGGCCTCGGCGCGGGGACGCTGGGCCTGGAGGCGCTGGTGCTGCTGCTCGCCATCCAGCCGATCCGGGTGGTCGGCGGCGAGCTCAGCGGCGCGGCCATCGCGGTGATCGTGGCGTTGGCCGTGGCGGCGGTGGCGCTCGCCGGCATGATGCGCCGCCCGTGGGCCTGGCACGCCGGCACCGTGCTCCAGGGGGCGCTGCTGCTCGCCGGGCTGCTGCACTGGTCGCTGCTGGCGCTGGGGATCATCTTCGCGCTGGTCTGGGGCTATGCCCTGCACGTGCGCCGGGTGATCCTCGGCCGCTGAGCGCTCCTCCCGTCGCCCTGTCGCCCGCCTCGCGCCGTCGCTTCGGGTGCGGGCGGAGGCTGTTAGGAAGGGGCCCCTGCGCTACGGAATGCGTTAACAGGGGGCCCTTCCTTGCGCCTCAGGCGTCGGCGCGGGTGCGCCACTGGGTGAGGGCGACCCCGTGGCCGTCCGGGTCGCGGAACGCGGCCGCCCACACCTCCAGCTTGGTGCCCCGGTTGACCACCCGGGGGGCGTAGGTGAAGCGGACGCCGGAGTCGCGCATCCGCTCGTACGCGCCCTGGATGTCGTCGACCTCCAGGTTGACGTGGACGAGGCGGCGGCTCATGGGGGCGGCACCGGCGACCTCGCGCAGCACCAGCCGGGTCGCCCCGGAGGCGAGCACGGCGTTGCCGGAGCCCCGGTCGACCTCGGTGAAGCCGAGGGTGTCGCGGTAGAACTCCAGCGAGCGGCCCAGGTCGGTGACCAGCAGGGTGATGCCGACGCCGCTGATCGGGGCGGCGGCGTCGGCCGGCTCGGCCTCCGGGTCGTAGCCGAAGATCGCCTCGTCCAGTTCGGCCTGGTCCAGGGGGGCCGCCCGGGTGCCCGGGTCGTCCAGCGGCACGTCGATCGGGTCGGCGGGCGGGTCGGCGATCGGGTCGGCGGGCGGGCGCGCCTCGACCGGGTCGGCGGGCGCGGGGCCCGCGTCGATGGTCTCCACCGGCACGGTCCGGTCGAACCGGTCGTCGGCCGGGTCGAACCGCTCGTCGGTCGCCGCGAACCGCTCCTCGGCCGGGGAACGGGGGGCCGGGGTGGCCCGGCGGGGCAACTGGCCGGTGCTCGGCTCCACCAGCGTCCCCTCCAGCACGACCGGTCCGCCGGGGCGGTGGTGCATCACGACGGGTTCCCGGTCCTCCGGCAGCGGGCCGAGGTCGTCGTGCAGCGGGTGCAGGTCGTCGGGCACCGGCGCGTCGCGCGGGTCGTCGTGGAAGTCGTCGTCCGGGGCGCGACCGGCCCACGGCGGCGCCTCCTGCCCGATGAGCACCTCGTCGACGGGGTCGGGCGCGGCGAACTCGGGCGGCAGGTCGGCGGCCGCCGCTGCGGCGGTCTCCGAATGGGTGGGCACGTCGTCCCAGAGGACCCGGACGTGGCGCTGGTCGTCGAGGGCCACCCGGATCGGCAGGGCCTGGCCGACCGCCGGCCACTTCGCCACCGGCACCCTCGGCTCGATGATCTTCTTCGACCGGGGCGGCATGCCGGGCGCGTCGATGACCAGTTGCAGCTCGCAGCGGCCGAACGCGTACGTGGTGGGGGGCTCGGAGGCGCTGTGCACGTGCCCGATGCCGACGACCCAGGTGCGCCCGCCGCCGCGCACGGTGGCCAGCGCGACCGCCAGCACCACCAGCGCCACGCCCAGCGCCACGATCGCCCAACTGGTCATGCCCAGCCCGAACAGGACCACGAAGGTCGCCACGGTGCCGAGCACCGCGGCGATGAGCTTGCGTACCGGCGCGATGGGTCGGTTCCCGTTAGCCACAGTGGACCTCCCTGGAGTCAAGGGCCAGGCTAGGCCGGATCGGCGACCCAGGGAAAGAGCAGCCGCCGCGCCGGCGCCGGGACCGGGTCGCTAGGCTGACCGTACCCAGCCGAGCCGCCTTCCGCGCACAGGAGGAACCCAGCGTGTCCAGCAGCAGCCCGGACGAGCGCACCCTCGTCCTGATCAAGCCCGACGCGGTCCGCCGTGGCCTGGTCGGCGAGATCCTCTCCCGCTTCGAGCGCAAGGGCCTGCGGATCGACGCCATGGTGACCCGGGCGCTGGACGGCGACTTCGCCGACCAGCACTATGCCGAGCACGTCGACAAGCCGTTCTACCCGCCGCTGAAGGGCTTCATGACCAGCGGCCCGCTGGTCGCCCTCGTGCTCGCCGGCGACCAGGTCGTCGAGGTCGTGCGCGGCATGATCGGCAGCACCGACGGTCGCCGCGCCGCCGCCGGCACCATCCGCGGCGACTTCTCCCTGTCCAACCGGGAGAACCTGGTGCACGCCTCCGACTCGGCCGACAGCGCCAAGCGCGAGATCGCGCTCTGGTTCCCCGAGCTGGACTGACGGCCCCCGGGCGAACTGACGGGTTTCCGACCGCGCGGGCGGTGAGGCGGCCCGGTGGCCGCCTCACTCCGCCAGCCGGGTCAGCTTGTCCGGGTTGCCCACCAGGTAGAGGCCGGTGATCCGGCCGTCGGCGGCGGCCACGGCCAGCGCGTACCGCCGGCCGTCGGGCCAGTGGATGACGACCCCGGGCCGGCTGTTGAGCTCGGTCGGGGCGACCCGGGCCGCCGGCCGGCGGCGGGGCCCGTGGATGCCGGCGAAGAAGCGGGCGACCCGGTCCGCCCCGTGCACCGGGTTGCGGGCCGACCGGACCCGCCCGCCGCCGTCGGCCCACACCGTGACGTCGTCGGCCACCAGGTCGGTCAGCCGGGCCAGGTCGCCGTCGCGGGCGGCGGCGAGGAACGCGTCGAGCAGCCGCCGCTGCTCGCCGGGGCTCGCGGTGAAGCGGCGGCGGCCCACGGCGACCTTGTCCGCCGCCCGGTGGTGCAGCTGCCGGCAGTCCGCCGCCGACCGGCCGACGATCCCGGCGATCTCGGCGAACGGCAGCGCGAACGCGGTGCGCAGCACGTAGACGGCGCGTTCCGGCGCGGTCAGCCGCTCCAACAGGTGCAGCAGCGCCAGCGAGAGCGAGTCGCGCAGCTCCGCGTGCTCGGCTGGCCCGAAGGGCGGCTCGACCGGAGGCCCGAACGGCGAGGGCGCGGTGGCCACGGGCTCGGGCAGCCACGTCCCGACGTACGTCTCCCGGGCCGCCTGCCGCGCGCGGAGCCGGTCGATCGCGAGCCGGGTGACCACCCGGGACAGGTAGCGGCGCGGCTCGGCCACGGCCGACCGGTCGACGCCGACCCACCGCAGGTAGGCGTCCTGGAGCACGTCCTCGGCGTCGTGCAGGCTGCCGAGCAGCCGGTACGCCAGCCCGAGCAACATCGGCCGGTGCGCGTCGAGCACGCCGGCCGCCCCCGTCGCGTCGGCTGCCGTCGTCCCGGCCGGCTCCGTCGGCGGGACCGGCGCGCGACCGGGCCGGCCCCCGCTCCCGGCCAGCCGCGCCCCCGGTGCCGTCACTCGTGCGTCGAGGGGCGGCGTCGGGTGGCCGCCACGATCCGGTTCCACACGTTGATGGTGGCGATCGCGACCGTCAGGTCCGCCAGTTCCCGCTCCGACCAGACCTTCGTGGCGGCGTCCCACACGTCGTCGGGGACCCCGTGCTCGCCGAGGCGGGTGAGCGCGTCGGTGAGCGCGAGCGCGGTGCGTTCCCGCTCGTCGAAGAAGGGCGCCTCCCGCCAGGCGGCCACGGCGAACAGCCGCCGGCTGGACTCGCCCGCCGCGAGCGCCTCCCGGCTGTGCATGTCCACGCAGAACGCGCAGCCGTTCAGCATGGACGCCCGGAGCTTCACCAGCTCCAGCACGGTGTGGTCGACGTTGTCCCGGGCGTAGCGCTCCAGCCCGGACACCGCCCGGTGGGCCTCCGGCGCCACCGCCGTCAGGTCGATCCGGCTCATCGTGTCTCCCCTCGTCGTGAGCATGCACCCGGGACGACGGCCGACGGGGCCCGGATGTGACAGCTCGCGGTGTGACGCGCGTCATCGGCGGCGGCGCGCGGGTCACGGCGGCCCCGACTGGTCAGTCGGCCTTTCCCCGCCGGTCATCCGGCCCGCCGCGACAGCACACCTGCCCCCGGTACACCACTGGTGACCAACTTCCCGTGGAGGGGACAGATGACTTCTCTCGACCGACGTACCCTGCTGCGCGCCGGCCTCGCGACCGGGGCGGGCCTGGCCGGCGGCACGCTGTTCGGCGCGGCCGACGGCCGGGCTGCCGGTGCCGGGGCGACTCCGCCGGCCGGCGCGCCCGCCTGGCGGCCCGCCGGCCGGCCCGTGCTCACCCACGGCGTGCAGAGCGGCGACGTCACGGCCGACTCGGCGCTGGTGTGGACCCGCGCCGACCGGCCGGGCCGGATGTGGGTGGAGGTGAGCCGCCGGCCCGACCTGCGCGGCGCGCGGCTGCTGCGCGGCCCGGTGCTCGACCCGTCCGCCGACTTCACCGGCCGGGTGCGGGTGCGCGGCCTGCCGTGCGGCGAGCGGCTGCACTACCGGGTGTCGGTGGAGAGCCTGGACCGGCACGGGGTGCGCAGCGAGCCGCTGGTCGGCTCGTTCGCCACCGCGCCCGGCGCGCACGGCCGGCGGGGCGTGCGGTTCGTCTGGACCGGCGACATCGCCGGGCAGGGGTGGGGCATCGCCCCCGACTTCGGCGGGATGCGGATCTTCCAGGCGATGCGGTCCGTCCGCCCCGACTTCTTCCTGTGCAGCGGCGACACCGTGTACGCCGACGGGCCGCTCGCCGAGACGGTGACGCTGCCCGACGGCCGGATCTGGCGAAACCTGGTCACCCCGGAGAAGAGCAAGGTCGCCGAGACCCTCGCCGAGTACCGGGGGCAGTTCGCGTACAACCTGCTCGACGAGCACCTGCGCGCGTTCGTCGCCGAGGTGCCGCAGGTCAACCAGTGGGACGACCACGAGGTGACCAACAACTGGTATCCCGGGGAGGTCCTGGCCGACGCCCGGTACACCGAGCAGCGGGTCGACGTGCTCGCCGCGCGGGCCCGGCAGGCGTTCGGCGAGTGGCTGCCGGTGCCGGCGGGCGGGCCGCTGTACCGGAAGCTGTCGTACGGGCCGCTGCTGGACGTGTTCGTGCTGGACATGCGCACCTACAAGGACCCCAACGACGGCAACACGTACGCCGACCCGAAGCGCGGCCTGCTCGGCCGGGAGCAGCGGGCGTGGCTGGTCCGGGAGCTGAAGCGGTCCCGGGCGACGTGGAAGGTGATCGCCAACGACCTGCCGATCGGCCTGGTGGTGCCGGACGGGGCGGCGCAGGAGGGCGTGGCGCAGGGCGACCCCGGCGCGCCCGCCGGGCGGGAGCTGGAGTTCGCCGAGGTGCTGGGCGCGACGCACCGGGCCGGGGTGACCGGGATCGTGTTCCTCACGGCCGACGTGCACTACACGGCGGCGCACCACTACGACCCGGCGCGGGCGGCGGTGGCCGACTTCACCCCGTTCTGGGAGTTCGTCTCCGGGCCGGCGCACGCGGGCGCGTTCGGGCCGAACGCCCTGGACGGCACGTTCGGCCCGCAGGCGGTCTTCGTCAACGCCCCGCCGCGGGCGAACACGTCGCCGGCTGAGGGCTTCCAGCACTTCGGCGAGGTGGCCATCGACGGCGGGTCGGGCGCGTTCACGGTGCACCTGCGCGACCGCGACGGGGCCTCGCTCTGGACCACCACCCTGCCCGCCCCGGGCCGCTGACCCGATCCCGACCCGGTCCGCGGGCGGTTGCCGTGGCGCGCGAGACGGCAACCGCCCCCGGGGCCGGGCGGAGCGGTCAAGTCGGCGGCGGGCGACGACGCCGATCGCGTATCCTTGACCCTCAGCAAGGCGACGACCCGGCCATCACCGGTGAGCCTCCGGAAGAACAGCCGGCGCAACCCGGCCCAGTAGAACCGGACGGGTCCGGCCCGTCACAGCCGGCAACGAGCGGGCGGTCGATCCTGGCCGCCAAGCGGGGTGGTACCGCGGGCCTGCCCCGGCGCGCCGGCGACGGCGTACCGGAGGAGGGCTCGTCCTCGCAGACCCACACTGAGTGAGCTGCGCGAGGAGAGCGACCCCCGATGGCCTATCCGTTGCACGACCCGACCGCCGCCGGCGTCCCGGCGAGCCCCGACCTGCCCGCGGTCGAGCGCCGGGTGCTGGAGCACTGGGCGGCCGACAAGACCTTCGAGGCGTCCGTCGAGGCCCGCCCCGCCGGGGACGACGGCAAGAACGAGTACGTCTTCTACGACGGCCCGCCGTTCGCCAACGGCCTGCCGCACTACGGCCACCTCTTCACGGGGTACGTCAAGGACGCGGTGCCCCGCTACCAGACGATGCGCGGCCGGCACGTCGAGCGGCGCTTCGGCTGGGACTGCCACGGCCTGCCGGCCGAGGTCGTCGCCGAGAAGCAGCTCGGCATCACCAGCAAGGCGGAGATCCTCGACCTGGGCGTGGCCCGGTTCAACGAGGCGTGCCGCGCCTCGGTGCTGGAGTTCACCCAGGACTGGGAGCGGTACGTCACCCGGCAGGCCCGCTGGGTCGACTTCGCCAACGACTACAAGACCCTCGACCTGGACTACATGGAAAGCGTCATGTGGGCCTTCAAGACCCTGCACGACAAGGGCCTGGTCTACGAGGGCTTCCGGGTGCTGGCGTACTGCTGGCGGTGCGAGACCCCGCTGTCGAACACCGAGACCCGGATGGACGACGTCTACAAGGACCGGCACGACCCCACGCTGACCGTGTGGTTCGGGCTGACCGCCGACGACGCCGCCCCCGAGCTGCTGCGCGGGCCGGTGAAGCTGGGCGTGTGGACCACCACGCCGTGGACGCTGCCGTCGAACCTGGCGCTCGCCGTCGGCCCCGACATCGAGTACGCGGTGCTGGAGCGCGACGGCGACCGGTTCGTCGTCGGCGCGGCGCGGCTGGGCGCGTACGCGAAGGAGCTGGAGGGGTACGAGCAACTCGGGACGGTGCACGGCCGCGACCTGGTTGGCCGCCGCTACACCCCGCTGTACGACTTCCTCGTCTCCCGGGCCGGCGAGAACGCCTACCAGGTGCTCGGGGCGGAGTTCGTCACCACCGAGGACGGCACCGGGATCGTCCACCTCGCCCCGGCCTTCGGCGAGGACGACCAGAACGTCTGCAACGCGGCCGGCATCCCGACCGTCGTCACCGTCGACGACCACACCCGGTTCACCGCGCTGGTCCCGCCCTACGAGGGCGAGCAGGTCTTCGACGTCAACAAGCCGGTGATCCGGGAGCTGAAGGAACGGGGGGTGGTGCTGCGGCAGGACACCTACACCCACTCCTACCCGCACTGCTGGCGCTGCGACACCCCGCTGGTCTACAAGGCGGTGTCGTCGTGGTTCGTGGCGGTGACGCGGTTCAAGGACCGGATGGTCGAGCTGAACCAGCAGATCAACTGGACCCCGGGGCACATCAAGGACGGCTCGTTCGGCAAGTGGCTGGCCAACGCCCGGGACTGGTCGATCAGCCGCAACCGGTTCTGGGGCTCGCCGATCCCGGTGTGGAAGTCCGACGACCCGACCCACCCGCGCGTCGACGTCTACGGGTCGCTGGACGAGATCGAGCGGGACTTCGGCGTGCGCCTGACCGACCTGCACCGGCCGGCGGTCGACGACCTGGTGCGCCCCAACCCGGACGACCCGACCGGCAAGTCGACCATGCGCCGGGTGCCCGAGGTGCTGGACTGCTGGTTCGAGTCCGGCTCGATGCCGTTCGCCCAGGTGCACTACCCGTTCGAGAACCGCGACTGGTTCGAGCACCACTACCCGGGCGACTTCATCGTCGAGTACATCGGGCAGACCCGCGGCTGGTTCTACACCATGCACGTGCTGGCCACGGCGCTGTTCGACCGGCCGGCGTTCCGCAACTGCCTCAGCCACGGCATCCTGCTCGGCTCCGACGGACGCAAGATGTCCAAGAGCCTGCGCAACTACCCGGACGTCTACCACGTCTTCGACTCGTACGGCTCCGACGCGATGCGCTGGATGCTGATGTCGTCGCCGGTGCTGCGCGGCGGGGACATGCCGGTCACCGAGGGGTCGATCCGCGACGCCGTCCGGCAGGTGCTGCTGCCGCTGTGGAACGTGTGGTACTTCTTCTCGCTCTACGCCAACGCCGACGGCCACACCGCCCGGCGGCGGGTGGACTCCACCCACCTGCTCGACCGGTACGTGCTGGCGAAGACCAACGAGCTGGTCGCCACGACGCAGGCACAGCTCGACGCGTACGACATCTCGGGGGCCTGCGCCACGGTCCGGTCGTTCCTCGACGCGCTGACCAACTGGTACGTCCGCCGGTCCCGCGACCGGTTCTGGTCCGGCGACGCCGACGCGTTCGACACGCTCTGGACGGTGCTGGAGACGCTGTGCCGGGTGGTGGCCCCGCTGGCGCCGCTGACCGCCGAGGAGATCTGGCGCGGCCTCACCGGCGAGCGGTCGGTGCACCTGACCGACTGGCCGACGGCCGAGGAGTTCCCCGCCGACCACGAGCTCGTCGCGGCGATGGACGCCGTCCGGGACGTCTGCTCGGCGGCGCTGTCGCTGCGCAAGGCCAAGGGGCTGCGGGTGCGGCTGCCGCTGTCGAAGCTGACCGTCGCCTCGCCGGTGGCGGCGCAGCTGCGCCCGTTCGCCGACCTGGTCGCCGACGAGGTCAACGTGAAGGCCGTGGAGTTCTCCGAGGAGGTCGCCAGCTATTGCCAGCAGGTGCTGACCGTGGTGCCCCGGGCCCTCGGGCCCCGCGTCGGCAAGCAGGTGCAGCAGGTGATCAAGGCGGTCAAGGCGGGCGAGTGGGAGCTGGTCGACGGCGCCCCCGTCGCCGCCGGGGTCACCCTCGCCGAGGGCGAGTACGAGCTGCGCCTCGTCGCCGCCGACGCCGAGCACTCCGCGCCGCTGCCCGGCGCGCAGGGCGTGGTCGTGCTCGACACGGCGGTCACCCCGGAGCTGGCCGCCGAGGGGCTGGCCCGCGACGTGGTGCGGGTGGTGCAGCAGGCCCGCCGCGACGCCGACCTGGAGGTGTCGGACCGGATCGCGCTGACGCTGTCGGCGTCGGCGGAGGTCCGGGCGGCGGTGGCGGCGTACCGGGACTTCGTGGCCCGCGAGGTGCTCGCCGACGCGATCGAGGTGGTGGCGGAGGACGCCGACCTCGCCGACCGCGCCGGTCGGCCCGGCTTCGCCGGCGAGGTCGGCGACGGCGAGGGCGTGACGGTCGCGGTGCGCCGCGCCTGAGGTGTAAGGAGGGGCCCCCTGTTAACGCTTTCTGTATAGGAGGGGGCCCCTCTCAACCGCCCCGGGCCGCGTCGCGCGATGGCCCGGGGCGGTGCCGGCCATCCGAGCGGGCGTGCCGGCCACGGAGCGGTCGCGGCGGCGACCCGTGCGGGCGGGCTCGACAGCGTCGGCTAACGTGACAACACCCGTGCCAGCACGGACCACCGGTATCGGCCGACCGCTGGTTACCGGCCCGACCGGCCGTCCCCGCACGGCCGCCTGTCCCAGCACGACCCCGGAGGACCAGTGCCGCTGCTCTACACCATCGGCAAGCTCACCGTGGCACCCACGCTCCGGTTGGCGTTCCGACCGACCGTGGAGGGTCTCGAGCACATCCCGGCGGCCGGCGGCGCGATCTTCGCCGGCAACCACCTCTCGGTCGCCGACGAGCTGTTCCTCGGCACGGTCGTGCCCCGGCACCTGGCGTTCTGGGCGAAGTCGGAGTACTTCAAGGGCACCGGCGTGAAGGGTGCCTTCTCCAAGTTCGTGCTCACGGGCCTGGGGGCGATCCCCGTCGAGCGGGCCGGCGGCCGGGCCGCGCTGTCCGCGTTCGACGCGGCGATCCCGGCCCTCCAGGGCGGCGACCTGGTCGCCGTCTACCCGGAGGGCACCCGCTCGCCCGACGGCCGGCTCTACCGGGGGCGCACCGGCGCGGCCCGGTTGGCCGTCGCGGCCGGCGTGCCGATCATCCCGGTCGGCATGATCGGCACCGACAAGGCCCAGCCGATCGGCGCCCGGGTGCCCCGGCCGGGCAAGGCGAAGATCATCGTCCGGTTCGGCAAGCCGCTGGACTTCACCGGCCGCCCCGACGACCGGACGTCGCTGCGCGAGATGACCGACGAGCTGATGAGCGAGATCCAGAAGCTCACCGGCCAGGAGTACGTCCCGCGCTACGCCCCGCCGCGCGCCAACGCGCCGGTCGCCGGCGAGCCCCCGGCCGGGGCCTGACCCGCCCGGGCGCGCCCGACTTCTCGGGCCGGGGCGGGTTCACGGGCCGGTTTCGTCTCCACGGGTCGGGTCGTGTGCACGGGTCGATCCGTCAGGACGGGCCGGGTGCCATGGGGTGTCGTCACGACCTGTCGTCACGGCGCGTCGCTGCCGCGTCGGCGTTCCTGCGCCACGAGCCGGTCGACGTCCGCGAGGTGGTCCAACTGCTTCATCGTGCGGGCCATCCGGGCGTTCGCCGGGATCCGGTCCCGGTTGCGGTCCAGGAACGCCCAGTACCCCGCCGTGTACGGGCACGCGTCCGCGCCGAGACGCTTGCGCGGGTCGTACCGGCAGCCGCCGCAGTAGTCGCTCATCCGGTTGACGTACGCGCCGCCGGAGACGTACGGCTTGGTGGTCATCCGGCCCAGGTCGGCGTACTGGCTCATGCCGACCACGTTGGCGGTCATCACCCACTCGTAGCCGTCCACGAAGCGGGTGTGGAACCACTCCACCAACTCGGCCGGCCGCCAGCCGCGTTGCAGGGCGTAGTTGCCGAGCACCATCAGCCGGGGGATGTGGTGCACCCAGCCGTGGTCGCGCACCCCGGCCAGCACGTCCGACAGGCAGTGCGCCTGCACCGCCTCGGCGTCCAGCTCCTGGAACCAGCCGGGCACCGGGCGGCGGGCGGCGAGCGCGTTGCTGCGCCGCCAGCCGGCGTCGAAGTGCCAGTACAGGTGCCAGACGAAGTCCCGCCAGCCCAGGATCTGCCGGACGAAGCCCTCGACGCTGGCCAGCGGCGCGCCCTGGCTCCGGTACGCCCTCTCCGCGCCCCGGACCGCGTCGAGGGGGTCGAGCAGGCCGAGGTTGAACGAGGAGGAGAGCACGCTGTGCGCCAGCCACGGGTCGGTGGAGAGCATCGCGTCCTCGTACGGGCCGAAGGCGGGCAGCCGGTGCCGCAGGAAGTGGCGTAGCCGGGCCTGGGCCTCCTTCGCGGTCGCCGGGAAGCGCCGCGGCCCGTCCCGGCCGACGAACCGGATGCCCTCCCGTTCCCAGCGGTCGAGGTCGGCGCGGACCTCGGCGTCGACGTCGTCCTCCTTCGGCACCGGCGGGGCGGGGACGGCGAGCCTGCCGTCCTTCGGCGGCGGCTCCCGGTTCTCGACGTCGAGGCTCCACCGCCCGCCGACCGGCTCGTCGCCGTCGACCAGCACCCGGTGGTGCTCGCGGGCGAACCGGTAGAACGCCTCCATCCGCAGCGCGCCGCTCCGCCCGCCGGCCCACTCGGCGAAGTCGTCCAGGCTGGTGACGAAGCCGCGCGGCGGCAGCACGGTCACCCCGTCCCGCCGCCGGACGAACTCCAGGGCCCGGCGCGAGGTGGGATGGCAGACCTCGACCGGCTCGCGGACCTTGCGCAGCCCCTCCGCGTACGTCTCGGCGCGCAGGTAGGTGGCCTGCGCGCCGAGTTCGGCGGCGCGGTGACGCAGCGCGGAGAGGATCAGGTGCGCCTTCTGCCGGTGGTAGACGCGGCGGCGGAAGACCGCCTTCGACTCGACCAGCAGGACCGGCTGGCGGCGGTCGTCGAGGAAGTGCGGCCCCAGCTGATCAGCGAAGAGCCAACGCCGCGACATGCCCCGATTGTGGCCCGGGCCGGTCGCCGTCCGGCCCGGAAGCCGGAAAACCCGGGCGCTGCCCAGGGAACCCCCGGCCCTGGACGGTTCCCGCACGAGGCGGACGGCAGCTGTCCAGGAATCCGTGCGCCCGGTCGGGTCACGCCGAGCCGGAGCCCACCTGCTCCGGGGTGATGATCTGCTCGCGCATCTCGTCGAGCAGTCGGGCGCTGTCGTCCACGGAGAGCTGGGAGAAGATCCCGTTGGTGAGGCTGCCGTGGTCGACCGAGGTGCAGACCACCACGTCTGTGCCGTCGAGCGCGCCGACGGCGCAGCGGGCGAACCGCCCCCGCACGCCGGTGTCGACCACCTGGGGATCGCCGAGTTGGTATCGCGGCTTGAGCCGGGCCAACTCGTCGTCCGCGTCGCTCTCGGGGGTCAGCCGGAAGCCGGTGCCGCCGAACACGACGGCGGGCTTGCCGGCCGACGAGACGTACACGCCGGCGAAGGTGTCCTCGGCCAGGAGGTGCGCCTTGCGCGTCTCGGCCTCCAGCTGATTCGCGGTGGTCTTGCTGCGGGCGTCCTCGCGCAGCGACAGGTCGGCGATCTGCGCCGGCAGCGCCGCCTTCGCCGGATACTGCTCCCACATCGGCTTGACCCAGTACGCGGGGCAGCCGCAGCAGCAGGCGATGCTCAGCAGCAGCACCCACGGCCAGCGCCGCCGGCGTCGGCGGGGCGCCTTCGGCGCGGGCGGGGGAGGGGCGGGCCGGTGTTGCTGCGGAGGCGGTGGCGGCGGTGCCACCGGACGGGCCGCGGGCGGCGACACCGGCCGAGCCGGCGGCGACACGGGTCGGGGCGGCGACACCTGCCGGGCTGGCGGCGGCAGCGGCTGGGCCATGGGCGGCGGCGCGGACCGGGCGGCCGGCGGCGGGCTCACGGGCCGGGCCGCCGGCGACACAGGCCGGGCCGGCTGCGGCGGGGTCACCGGGTGGGACGCCGCCGGGGTGCCGCGACCGACGACGGGCGCTGAGCCGGCCGCCGGCCCCGGGTACTGCCGGGTGGGTGGCGTCGCGGGGTACGGCATGGCCGGCGGCAGCTCGGCGGCGTGCAGGTCCCAACTGCCGGTGTCCACGCCGGCCCACGGGTCCACCGGAACCTGGCTCTCCGGGGGCGGCAGCGGCCCGTGCCCGACCGGTGCGGGCGGCGGCGGAGCCGGGGTCGGTGGCGGAGGGGCGGGCGGGGTGAACACGACGGACTCCCCCCAGCTCCGCTTGCGCGGGGCCGGCGGCGGGACCGATGCGGACCCGCGCAAGCGGGGCGCGGGCGGCTCGGCGGCGGCGGGGTCGACGGTCGTCCGGTCCGGACGCGGGTCCAGCTTCGTGGCGTCGGGGCGGGCGGCGGATTCCGGGGCGTCCGGGCCGGTGTCCAGCCTCGTGGCGTCCGGGCGCGGGCCCAGCTTCGCGTCCGGGTGGGCGTCGATCCTCGTCGGGTCCGGGGTGAGGGTCGGCCTGCCGGCCCTGGCGCGGCCCGGGGCGAAGGCCGGCGGGGTCACGCCGGCCCGGCCGAGGGCGGGCCGCGGCGGCGTGGGCTCGACCCTGGTCGGGTCCGGGCCGGACAGCGGCGGGGTGGGGGCGATCCGGGTCGGGTCCGGGCCGGGGCGCACCGGGGTGGCAGTGCCGACCGGTCGAGGTGGCGCGGGAGGTGCCCCGTGGGCGCCGGCCGGATCGACCCGGGTGGGCTCCGGCCCCGGCGACGACCCGGGCTCCGGCGAGGCGTCCGCGACCGGGACGGTCGCCTCGGCGGCCCCGCCGTCGGGGAGCGCGGCGGTCCTGGTCGCGTCGGTTCCGTGGTCGATCGCCCCGTCGGTCACCTCCGTCCGGTCGCCGGTCGCTTCCGGCTCGTCGTCGGTCGCCACCGCCCCGTCGCCGGTCGCTTCCGCCTCGTCGCCGGTCGCCCCGTCGGTCGCCGAACCGCCGGCCCTCACCCCACCGTCGGCCCTCGTCGTACCGCCGGTCGGCGGCTCTCCGTCGGCGCCTGTCGCGCCGTTCGTCCTCGGCTCACCGTCGGTCGGCGTCTCCGGGTCGGTCGGCGCGTGCCCGATGGCCGCCGTCTCGACCGGGGCCGTCGTGTCGTCGGTCGCCGTGGAGCCGGTCGCCGTCGTGTCGGTCGCCGTCGTGTCGTCGGTCGCCGTCGTGTCGGTGGCCGGCTCGGCGGAGGGGGCCTGCACGGCATCGACCGGCTCGACCCGCTGGGTGTCGACCTGCTCGGTGTCGGTCTGCCCGGCCTGCGTGGGGTCGGCCTGCGTGGGGTCGGCCTGCCCGCTGTCGGTCGGCTCGCTGTCGGTCGGCTCGGCGGAGCCGCGCGGGGCCGGTGCGACCGGCGATGGTACGGGGGAGGGGGCCGCCTCTCCGACGACCGCCGGATCCTGGTCCCGGTCGACGGCCGGGGTGCCCCCGTCGGCCGGCCGATCTGCTCCCGGCTGCGGGTGCGGCATCGCGGCAATCTCCTCTCGCGCCGGTCCGAGGTTAGTACCGGCGTGCCACCGGCGGCGATCCGCCCACGTCCGGGACGATCACGACCGGGCCCGTGGCACGCTCCCGGACGCCGCGGGCCGGGGGATCCCGCCGCGGTGACCGGGCCGTGCCTCGGCGACGGACGTTCTTCCGGGTGGGGCAGGCGGGTGGGCGCGCCGCGGCGGGCGGCGGGCGGCCGCGTACCCTTGGGCATCATGAGCGTTCCGTCCACCACGCCGAGTCCCGCCGTGGAGCCGTCGATCTGGCCCCGCCTGGAGCCGCTGCTGCCCCAGGTGACCAAGCCCATCCAGTACGTCGGTGGCGAGCTGGGCGCGGTGGTCAAGGACTGGGACGCGGCGACCGTGCGCTGGGCGCTGATGTATCCCGACGCGTACGAGGTGGGCCTGCCCAACCAGGGCGTGCAGATCCTCTACGAGGTGCTCAACGAGCTGCCCGACGTGCTGGCCGAGCGGACGTACGCGGTCTGGCCCGACCTGGAGCGGCTGATGCGCGCCCACGGCGTGCCGCAGTTCACCGTCGACGCCCACCGCTCGGTGCGCGGGTTCGACGTGTTCGGCGTCTCGTTCTCCACCGAGCTGGGCTACACCAACCTGCTCACCGCGATCGACCTGGCGGGCATTCCGCTGCTGGCGGCCGACCGCAGCGACGCCGACCCGGTGATCGTGGCCGGTGGGCACGCCGCGTTCAACCCGGAGCCGATCGCCGACTTCGTCGACGCCGCCGTGCTCGGCGACGGCGAGGAGGCGGTCCTGGAGATCACCGCGATCGTCCGGGAGTGGAAGGCGGAGGGCTCCCCGGGCGGCCGCGACGAGCTGCTGCTGCGGCTGGCCCGCACGGAGAGCGTCTACGTGCCGCGTTTCTACGACGTGGACTACCTGCCCGACGGCCGGATCCAGCGGGTCGTGCCAAACCGGGCGGACGTGCCGTTCCGGGTGCACAAGCGCACGACGATGGACCTGGACGCCTGGCCGTACCCGAAGAAGCCCCTCGTCCCACTGGCCGAGACGGTCCACGAGCGGTACGCGGTGGAGATCTTCCGGGGGTGCACCCGGGGCTGCCGGTTCTGCCAGGCCGGCATGATCACCCGGCCGGTGCGGGAGCGGTCCATCACGACGGTGGGGCAGATGGTGCAGCAGGGGCTGGAGTTCTCCGGCTTCCACGAGGTGGGCCTGCTGTCGCTGTCGTCGGCCGACCACTCGGAGATCGGCGACATGTGCTCGGGCCTGGCCGAGCAGTACGCCGGCACCAACGTGTCGCTGTCGCTGCCGTCGACGCGGGTCGACGCGTTCAACATCGACCTGGCGCAGGAGCTGTCGCGCAACGGCCGGCGCACCGGGCTGACCTTCGCCCCCGAGGGCGGGTCGGAGCGGATCCGCAAGGTCATCAACAAGATGGTGTCGAAGGAAGACCTGATCCGCACGGTCGTCACCGCGTACACCAACGGCTGGCGGCAGGTGAAGCTCTACTTCATGTGCGGCCTGCCCACCGAGACCGACGCCGACGTCCTGGAGATCGCGGACATGGCGCACGAGGTGATCCGGGCGGGCCGGTCCGCCACCGGCAGCAAGGACATCCGCTGCACCGTCTCGATCGGCGGGTTCGTGCCGAAGCCGCACACCCCGTTCCAGTGGGCGGCGATGGAGCGGCCGGAGGTCATCGACGGCCGGCTGCGGCTGCTCAAGCAGGCGATCAACGCCGACCGTTCGCTCGGCCGGGCGATCGGCTTCCGCTACCACGACGGCGAGCCGTCGCTGATCGAGGGCCTGCTCAGCCGGGGCGACCGCCGGGTCGGCGCGGTCATCCGGCGGGTGTGGGAGAACGGTGGCCGGTTCGACGGCTGGAGCGAGCACTTCTCGTACCAGCGGTGGGTGGACGCCGCAGCCGAGGTGCTGCCGGCCTTCGGCGTCGACCTCGACTGGTACACCACCCGCCAGCGCGACGAGCTGGAGGTCCTGCCCTGGGACCACCTGGACTCGGGTCTGGACAAGGACTGGCTCTGGCAGGACTGGCAGGACGCCCTGTCCGAGTACGAGCAGGACGACTGCCGGTGGACCCCGTGTTTCGACTGCGGAGTCTGCCCGTCGATGGACACCGAGATCCAGATCGGCCCCACGGGCAGGAAGCTGCTCCCACTGACCCCGATCAACGGTGCCGGGCTGCGGATTCCCGCCCCCACCCCGCAGTGATCCCCCGCGCGGGATGACCAACCGATCCGAGGAGCACGACGATCAGTAGGAAACCACAGCCGGAGGGCGGTCAGGCGCCGGTCGTCCAGCGCGTCCGCATCCGGTACGCCAAGCGTGGGCCGTTGCGGTTCACCTCGCACCGCGACTTCGCCCGCGCGTTCGAGCGGGCGCTGCGGCGGGCCGGGGTGCCGATCGCCTTCTCCCAGGGCTTCACCCCGCACCCCAAGATCTCGTACGCCAGCGCGGCCCCGACCGGGGTGGCCAGCGAGGCGGAGTACCTGGAGATCGGGCTGCGGGAGCCGGTCGACCCGGGGCAACTCCGGGCGGCGCTGGACGCCGCGCTCTCGCCCGGGCTCGACGTCCTCGACGCGGTCGTCGCCGCCGGGGGCAGCCTGGCCGACCGGATCGAGGCGTCGCACTGGCGGATCGAGCTGCCGGAGGTGGAGCCGGCCGTGCTGGAGCGCGCCGTGGCCGCCTTCACGGCGGCGGGGGAGGTTCAGGTCGAGCGGATGACGAAGCAGGGGCGGCGCACCTTCGACGCCCGCGCGGCAGTCATGAAGATCGATGTGATCCGGTCCGTCGAGACGCCTTCCGGGGCACCGGGCGTGTCGTGTGCGATACTCGAACTGGTCGTCCGGCAGGTCACCCCGTCCGTACGACCCGATGACGTCCTTTCCGGCCTGCGCGCGGTGGCCGACCTGGAGCCGCCGGTCTCCCCGAGGGTGATCCGGCTGGCGCAGGGCACGCTGACCGCACAGGGCGAGATCGTCGATCCGTTGGACGCGGATCGCGACGGGGCAGCCATCGTGTGAGCGTTGACCGACGGTCAGCGTTCTGGCAGGCAGACTTCGGCGGTCGTGCAGCTCGCGCGCCCGGCGGAAACACTTTTGCGGCGACCCTGCGTGGCAGCGCTTACCCGCGCCCGGGGCAGCCAGAACTGGAGAACGTCCATGCTCGAGAACGAGCCCGAGGGCGGCGAACGGACCGGTTCCCAGCCGGCCGGCGAGACCGCTGACCGCACCACCGACACCGGCCGCGCCAGCGGTGACACCGTCACCGGCACGGCGGATCTCACCGCGGGCGGCCCCACCGCCGAGGGCGCGGCTCCGGCCGGCGGCCCCACCGCCGCGCAGGGCGAGGCCGCCGGGGCCGCCGCCGCCGAGGCGCCGGCCCCGCCGCCCCGCAAGCGGGCCACCCGTCGGCGGGCCACCCCGCTCAACCAGCCGGAGCAGACCGAGGCTCCGGTGGAGGCGTCCACCTCCGCCGGCTCGGCCAGCGGCGAGGCCCCCCAGGCCGAGGTCCTCGCCCCGGTCGCCGGTGAGCTGGAGGAGATGCCGAAGACGCCGCGTCGACGCCGGAAGGCGACCACCGCGAAGGCGGCGGAGGAGCCGATCGTCGTCGCCGCCGCCGAGGAGGCCGGCGCGGAGGTCGTACCCCCGGTCAAGGTGACCAGGACCCGCCGCCGCAAGGCCACCGCGCCCCCGGTGGAGGCCCCGGCGGCCGAGCCGGTCGCGGGCGAGGCCGCCGTGGCGGGCGAGGGGCCCGCCGAGCAGCCGACGCCGGCGGTGGCCGAGCCGGCGGTGGCCCAGCCCCCGGTCGCTGCCGCCGCCGAGCCCGACGCCGGCGCTGCCGGTGGTGCGCCGGACCAGCCGCCGGCCGGCGCGACCGACGCCGACCAGTCGGCCGCCTCCGGTAAGCCCGCCTCCGGCCGGGCCACCGCCGGGCGCGGCCGCCGCCGGTCCAGTGGCGCCGAGAACCGTTCCGGAGAGGTGCCGCCCGGGGTGGCCGTCCCCGGCGTGGCCGAGCCGCCGTCCGGGGTCGCGGAGCCCGCCGAGGCCGTCGAGCCCGCCGCGGTGGTCGCGCCGGCCGAGGTCGCCAGGGCCGCCGAGCCCGTGGCGGCCGACGAGCCCGCCGAGCCGAGGACCCGCCGGCGGCGGGCCGCCCTCTCCGCGCCGACCGTCCTGTTCATGGCCCCGCAGCCGGACGAGCTGCCGGTGGCCCGCGTCGTGGTGCCGGCCCCGGTGGAGCCGGAGGCGGTCGAGGAGCAGCCCGAGCCGTCCCGCCGGCGTCGCCGCGCCCGGCGCGAGGCCGAGCCGGTCGAGCAGGCCGAGGTGCCGGAGGTCGAGGAGGAGCCGGCCGCCGAGGCGGAGGAGGCCGAGGCCGCCGACGACGAGGAGGACGAGGAGACCGCCGCCCGTCGGCGTCGCCGCCGGGGCCGCCGGGGCCGGGGCCGGGGCAAGGGCGGCGCGGACGAGGCCGACGACGAGGACGCCGAGGAGGCCGCCCAGGCCGAGGAGCCCGAGGCCGAGGGCGACGAGGACGAGGGCGAGGGCGAGACCGACGAGGGCGGCGACGGGCTGACCCGTCGCCGGCGGCGACGTCGCCGCCGCGGCGCGGGGGACACCGACGGGGGTGCCGACGACGGCGTGCCGACGGTCGTCAAGATCCGTGAGCCGCGCAAGGCCGTCGACGAG
Organism: Micromonospora carbonacea; assembly: GCF_014205165.1. Lineage (NCBI taxonomy): Bacteria > Bacillati > Actinomycetota > Actinomycetes > Micromonosporales > Micromonosporaceae > Micromonospora > Micromonospora carbonacea. Next base: position 1,116,092 of record NZ_JACHMZ010000001.1, read on the forward strand.
GTGCAGGGCGTCTCCGGCTCGACCCGGCTGGAGGCCAAGCGGCAGCGCCGCCGGGACGGCCGGGAGCAGCGCCGGACCCGCCCGCCGATCCTGAGCGAGTCCGAGTTCCTGGCCCGCCGGGAGGCGGTCGACCGGGTGATGGCGGTCCGCCAGCGCGGTGACCGCACCCAGATCGCCGTCCTGGAGGACGGCGTGCTGGTCGAGCACTACGTCACCCGCAACTCCTCCGGCACGATGGCCGGCAACGTCTACCTCGGCAAGGTGCAGAACGTCCTGCCGAGCATGGAGGCGGCCTTCGTCGACATCGGGCGCGGCCGCAACGCCGTCCTGTACGCGGGCGAGGTCAACTGGGACACCACCGGCCTGGAGGGGCGGGCCCGGTCCATCGAGCAGGCCCTGCGCTCCGGCGACTCGGTGCTGGTGCAGGTCACCAAGGACCCGATCGGGCACAAGGGGGCCCGGCTGACCAGCCACATCGCGCTCTCCGGCCGGCACCTGGTCTACGTGCCGAACGGCAACGCCTCCGGCATCAGCCGCAAGCTGCCCGACACCGAGCGCAAGCGGCTGCGCGACGCGCTCAAGAAGCTGGTCCCGGACGGCGCGGGCGTGATCGTCCGCACTGCCGCCGAGGGGGCGAGCGAGGACGAGCTGGCCCGCGACGTCAAGCGCCTCCAGGCCCAGTGGGAGGACATCCAGGCCAAGGCCGCCTCCGGCGGCGCGCCGGTGCTGCTCTACGAGGAGCCGGACCTGGTCATCCGGGTCGTGCGGGACCTGTTCAACGAGGACTTCCGCGAGCTGGTGATCGAGGGCGACGAGTCGTACGGGATGGTCGAGTCGTACCTCTCGCACGTCTCCCCGGACCTGGTCGACCGGGTGCGCCGGCACGCGGGCGCGGCCGACGTGTTCGCCACCTACCGGATCGACGAGCAGATCCTCAAGGGCCTGGACCGGAAGGTCTTCCTGCCCTCCGGCGGCTCGCTGGTGATCGACCGCACCGAGGCGATGACCGTCATCGACGTCAACACCGGCAAGTACACCGGCTCCGGCGGGAACCTGGAGGAGACGGTCACCCGGAACAACCTGGAGGCGGCCGAGGAGATCGTCCGCCAGCTCCGGTTGCGCGACATCGGCGGCATCGTGGTGATCGACTTCATCGACATGGTGCTGGAGTCGAACCGTGAGCTGGTGCTGCGCCGGCTCACGGAGTGCCTCGGCCGGGACCGCACGAAGCACCAGGTCACCGAGATCACCTCGCTCGGCCTGGTGCAGATGACCCGCAAGCGCATCGGCGCGGGGCTGCTGGAGGCGTTCAGCGAGCCCTGCGAGTGCTGCAAGGGCCGGGGCCTGATCATGCACACCGAGCCGGTGCCGGAGAAGCCGCGTTCGGGCGGTGGCGCGGGGGAGAAGGTCAAGGCGGTCGCCTCGGCGGCCCCCGCTCCCGCCGCCGCCCCGGCTCCGGCCGAGCCGGTCGGCGGGGCGTCGTCGCGACGCCGGGCGCGCAAGAGCGCTGCCCCGGAGCGCACGGTCGTCGAGGTGGTCGAGGCCCCTGCCGACACCGACACCGACTACCACGACACGATGGGCTACGACCTGTCCCGGTACGAGGCGGACACCGCCGCCGCGCCGGCCGTGGCGGACAGCCAGCAGGGCGAGTCCGCCCGGCTGGCGGGCGCCGACGACCCGGACGCGCTCGGCGACGACGAGGGCGACGGCGACGGCGGCGACACGGGCGGGGGCCGGCGGCGGTCCCGCCGGGGCGGCGCCCGGCGGCGTACCCGCCCCTGACCGGCTGACCGGCTGACCGGCCGCGCGTTTCGCAGGACCCCTGCCCGGGTGACAGCACCGGGGCGGGGGTCCTGTCGCGTGCCCGACCCCGGTTAGGATCGGCCACCCCCGGTCAGGAGAAGAAGAATGCGTCGTCTGCTCGCCCTCACCGTCGCCGCGGTCGTCCTGTCGGCCACGGCGGCCTGTTCCGCCGGGCGTTCCGGCTCCGACCCCGCCGACGGGCCGGGCGGCTCCTCCCCGGCCCCGGCCGGCGGGGCCACCCCGGGCGGTGGGGGCGCGGCGCCCGGCGCGCCGGGCGGGCCGCCCGCCGCGAGCGGCGCGGCCGGGGGGAACGCCCCGGAGGTCTGCGCCGCCGCCCAGCAGGCCAGCGGCACGGCGGTCCGCACGTACGTGGCGGAGCTGGGCCGGATGATCGGGGCGGTCGGCGCGAGCGACAGCGCCACGGCGGAGGCCGCCCGCAAGCGGGCGGAGGCGGCGCTGACCGGCTGGCGCACGGCGCTGCGGGAGCAGTCGACCCGGGCGACCGACCCGCAGCTGCGGACGCTCCTGGCCGATCTCGCCACCGAGGTGGGGATGCTCGGCACCGACGTGGACGCGATCGACGAGGAGGAGCTGGACGAGCTCCAGCAGCGCCTCGACCAGCTCTGCGCCCGCTGACCGGCCCGGTGCGGGTGGGCGGGGTGGCGCACCCCGGTTTGGGTGTCGCCCCGCCGATGGCGTACGCTATCTTGCGGCGCACTTTGGTGTGCCGAGTTCCCGCGTGCCCGCGCCGCCGCGCTTCTGCTACCCGGCGAGCCGCCGAGGGAACGACCGCCAGCAGCCTCAACGACAGGGAGTCCGCCTCCGATGTACGCGATCGTCAAGACCGGCGGCAAGCAGTACAAGGTCGCCGAGGGCGACGTGATCGAGGTCGAGAAGCTCGCCGGTGCCCCCGGCGACGCGGTGAAGCTCACCGCGGTGCTCCTCGTCGACGGTGACGACCTGGTGACCGACGCGGCGAAGCTTGCCGAGGTCGCGGTGTCCGGCGAGATCGCCGCGCACACCAAGGGCCCGAAGATCAAGATCCACAAGTTCAAGAACAAGACCGGCTACCACAAGCGCCAGGGTCACCGCCAGCCGCTGACCCAGGTCAAGGTGACCGGCATCTCCAGCGGGAAGTAGGTCGTCCTCAGATGGCTCACAAAAAGGGTGCGTCCAGCTCGCGTAACGGCCGTGACTCCGCGGCCCAGCGGCTCGGCGTGAAGCGCTTCGGTGGTCAGGTCGTCAGCGCGGGTGAGATCCTCATCCGGCAGCGTGGCACCAAGTTCCACCCCGGTGACCTGGTCGGCCGTGGCGGCGACGACACGCTCTTCGCGCTGGCCGCCGGCTCGGTCCTGTTCGGCACCAAGCGCGGTCGCAAGACCGTCAGCATCGTGCCGCAGCAGTAGTTTCGACGCGTCGCGGGCCGCGGACCGGTTGGTCCCGGCCCGCTTCGCATTTCTCGCACGTGCGGGGTGTCTCCCGCTGGAAGGATTGACGACGTGACGATGTTCGTGGACCGGGTCGTCCTGCACCTGCAGGCCGGTGACGGCGGGCACGGCTGTGTCTCGATCCACCGGGAGAAGTTCAAGCCGTTCGGCGGCCCCGACGGCGGCAACGGCGGGCACGGCGGCAGCGTGACGCTGGTCGTCGACCCGCAGGTGCACACCCTGCTCGACTTCCACTTCCACCCGCACGTCAAGGGCGAGAACGGCAAGGGCGGCGCGGGCTCGAACCGGGACGGCGCGAACGGGCGCGGCCTGGTGCTGAAGGTGCCCAACGGCACCGTCGTGCAGACCCCCGGCGGTGAGGTGCTGGCCGACATGGTCGGCGCCGGCACCACGTTCGAGGTGGCCCGGGGCGGCCGGGGCGGCCGGGGCAACGCCTCGCTGGCCAACGCGCGGCGCAAGGCGCCCGGCTTCGCCGAGCTCGGCGAGCCCGGCGAGCAGCTCGACGTGGTGCTGGAGCTCAAGAGCGTCGCCGACGTGGGCCTGGTCGGCTTCCCGTCGGCCGGCAAGTCGTCGCTGATCTCGGTCATCTCCGCGGCCAAGCCGAAGATCGCCGACTACCCCTTCACCACCCTCGTGCCGAACCTGGGCGTGGTCCGGGTCGACAACCACACCTTCACCGTGGCCGACGTGCCCGGCCTCATTCCCGGCGCGGCCACCGGCAAGGGCCTCGGGCTGGAGTTCCTCCGGCACGTCGAGCGCTGCGCGGTGCTGGTGCACGTGATCGACACGGCGACGCTGGAGCCGGGCCGGGATCCGCTGGCCGACATCGACGCCATCGAGTCGGAGCTGAGCCAGTACGGCGGGCTGGCCGACCGGCCCCGCCTCGTCGCCCTCAACAAGATCGACGTGCCGGACGGCCGGGACCTCGCCGAGATCGTCCGCGCCGACCTGGAGGCCCGTGGCCTGCGGGTGTTCGAGGTCTCCGCGGCGACCCGCGAGGGCCTCAAGGAGCTGATGTTCGCCATGGCGGAGCTGGTCGAGAAGGCCCGCGCCGCCGCCCCGCCGGCCGAGCCGACCCGCATCGTCATCCGCCCGAGGGCGGTCGACGACACCGGCTTCACCATCGAGGCCGAGCCGGACGGCTCGTTCACCGTGCGGGGCGACCGGCCGGAGCGCTGGGTGCGGCAGACCAACTTCGACAACGACGAGGCGGTGGGCTACCTGGCCGACCGGCTGGCCCGCCTCGGCGTCGAGGACAAGCTGGCCAAGGCCGGGGCCAACCCGGGCGACCTGGTGCGGATCGGTGAGCGCGAGTTCGACTGGCAGCCCACCCTCTACGCGGGCGTCGACTTCGTCCCCGGCAACCGGGGCACCGACGTGCGGCTGGAGGAGAAGTCGAGCCGCCCCTCGGCCGCCGAGCGGCTCGCCGCGCGCAAGGCCCGCCGGGTGCGGTCCGCCGACGAGCTGGGGGCCGACGTCAGCGACGACGAGCCGACCGCCGGCGCGGACCTCGACGACGACCTCGACGACGAGGAGTAGGCCGGCGGGGGCGGGCAGGCCGGCGACGGGGACCGGCCCGCCCGCGCGACCACGACCGCTCGCGGGGCCTCCGCCGGCGGGTCGCCCGCCGGAAACCTGCCGGAAATCCGCCGCGCCTAGCTTGACGGAATGCTGATCGAATCGCGGCCCACGACCGACCCGGAGATCGCCACCCTGGTCGTGGCGCAGCAGCGTGAGCTGCGCGAGGCCGACGGCGGGCTGGACGGGCAGGCGACCCTCACCCACGACGACATCCGCTACCTCGCCGTCGTCGACGCCGGCCGGGTCGTCGCGTGCGGCGGCATCCAGGAGCTGGACCCCCACACCGGCGAGCTGAAGCGGATGTACGTCCGGCCCGCCCACCGGGGGCGGGGGATCGCCCGCCAGCTGCTGGCCGCCCTGGAGGACCTGGCCTTCCAGCAGGGGTACGCCGAGCTGTGGCTGGAGACCGGCAGCTACCTGCCGGCGGCCATCGGCCTCTACACCTCCTGCGGGTACGCCCCCATCCCCGGGTACGGCGAGTACGTCGACAACCCGTACAGCCGCTGCTTCGCCAAGCGCCTCCCGGTGGCCGCCTGAGCGGTCAGGGGCGCGCCGGCCGGTCGGGTGGCCCGGTCAGGGGCGGTCGATCGGGTCGTCCAGCCGACCGCCCGTGCCCACCCCGTTCGACAGCAGCAGGCCCAGCGCGAGCATGCCGAGGCCGAGCAGCAGGTGCAGGAAGTCGTCCGCGCCGTTGAGCGGGATGAAGTTGGCCGCGCCCTGCTCGTTTTCGGCGAACTTGACGAACAGCCCGTAGAGGCAGAGGCCGAGGTAGAGCGCGCCGCCCCCGGCCAGGAAGAGCCGCGCCCCCGCGACGCTGCGGGCCAGGGCCAGCCCGGCCAGCCCGAAGAGCAGGTGCAGGGCGTTGTGCAGGACCGAGACCTGGAACAGCCCCAGCAGCTTGGCGCCCGAGTGGTGCCCGGCGAAGGTCAGGTCGTCGTATCCGGTGGTGACGCCGGGGACGAAGCCGAGGACCCCGAGCAGGAGGAAGAGCGCGGCCACCGCGACGGCGGCCACCTGCACCCGGGCCCGTGGGCGGTGCCGGTCATGCGCCATCGGCGTCACCTCCGTGGATCAGCAGCCCTCGACGATCCTCCATTTTGGGTGCGCGCCGACACGTTCCGCAGCGAAACCGGGAATCAGGTGTGGGCCGCCGGGGCCAGGGTAGGTCAAAAGACGCCGGCCGGATGAACGCTGGCGAATCCCATGAATTGACTACCGCTACGACTTTACGAGCGGAAGGGACATCATGACCTACGATCTCGCCCCCACGACGTCCACGTACGGGCAGGAGTCGAGCAACGGCCACGGCGTACGCGATCAGGCCCGGCAGGTGGGCGCGGAGGCCGCGCACGCGGGCGGCGCGGTCGCGCAGACGGCCAGGGAGCAGGGCCGGGAGGTCGTCGACGAGGCGGCGCGGCAGGCCCGCAACCTCTACGGCGAGGCCCGCGACCAGCTCGCCGGGCAGGCCGGGGAGCAGCAGCGCCGGGCGGCCGGCGGGCTGCGCTCGCTGGCCGACGAGATGCGCGTCATGGCGCAGAACAGCGGCCGCTCCGGGCCGGTGACCGAGCTGGCCCACCAGGCCGCCGAGCGGGCCGACGGCGTGGCCGGCTGGCTGGAACAGCGGCGGCCCGGCGACATCCTCACCGAGGTCAAGGACTACGCCCGCCGCAACCCGGGCACCTTCCTCGTCGGCGCCGCCGTGCTCGGCGTGCTCGCCGGCCGGCTCACCCGGGGCCTGTCCGCGGCGTCCGACGCCACCGGCGGCGGCTCGACCGGGGCGGACGACCCGGAGCGCACCGCCGTCATCCCGACCCCGCCTGCCCAGCGCGCCGTGCCGGACCAGATCCCCCCGGGCGGCTATCTCGACCCGACCCCCGAAGCCGGCCACACCGGCCAGGGCGCGGCCTACCCCGACCCCGGCACCACCACCGGCTACGCCGACCCGGCGGACGGCACCGGAACGCCGCTGCCCCCGGTGACCCAGACCGACCCGCTGCCGGGCATGCCGTCCAGCGGCGCAGCCCGCCCGTGAGCCGCCGCGCCAGCCGAAGGGAGGCGACGGAATGACCGCGCCGACGCAGGATCCCGGACTGGACGCCGGGTACGACCCCACAGGTGCCCCGCACACCGCCGACGAGGTCAGGAGCAGCTCGGTGGGGGAGCTGCTGCGCCAGGTGACCACCGACCTGTCCACGCTGCTGCGTCAGGAGGTGGAGCTGGCCAAGGCCGAGATCCGCCAGGAGGGCAGGAAGGCGGGCAGGGCCGCCGGGCTGTTCGGCGGCGCCGGCTTCGGCGGGTACATGGTGGCGCTGTTCCTGTCCCTCGCGCTCTGGGCCGGGCTGTCCAACGTGCTGGACGCCGGCTGGGCCGCGCTGATCGTCGCCGTGCTCTGGGGCGCGCTCGCCGCCGTCCTCTACACCCTGGCCAAGCAGCACGCCCGGCGTGTCCGGGGCCTCAGGCAGACCAACGACAGCGTGCAGCGCATCCCCGACGCGCTCAAGCCCCACCCGGAGGGAGTCACCCGATGAGCACCGATCCCGACCAGATCCGCCGGGAGATCGAGGCCACCCGCGACAGCCTCAGCAGCGACGTGGACGTCCTGGCGTACAAGGTCAGCCCCGGCCGCATCGTCGACGACCGCAAGCAGCGGGCGCGCACCGCGCTCCAGAATGTGAGGGACAAGGTCATGGGCACCGCTTCCGACTACGGCCACAGCACCGGACACGCCGCCCACGCGGTCGCCGACCGGGCCTCGTCGGCCGCGTCCACGGTGAGCGACAAGGCGCACTCGGCGGCCGCCACCGTCGGCGACGCCGCCCAGCGCGCGCCGCACGTGCTGCGGGAGAAGTCCGAGGGCAACCCGCTGGCCGCCGGCCTGATCGCCTTCGGCGTCGGCATGCTGGTCTCCTCCCTGATCCCGGCGAGCCGCCGCGAGCAGCAGGTGGCCACCCAGGTCAGGGAGCGGGCCGGCGCGCACGTCGGCGCGGTGCAGGAGAAGCTCGGCGAGGTCGCCGGCGAGCTGCGGGAGGAGCTGCGCGAGCCGGCGCAGCACGCGGGCGAGTCGGTGCGGGCCACCGCCCAGGACGCCGTGCACGCCGTCCGCGACGACACCCGGTCGGCCGCCCACGACGTGCGGGACCACGCCCAGCAGGCCCGCGAGCAGGCCCGGCACTGACGGGACACCCGGTGACGGCGTGGCCGCCCGCGTCGGGAGCGTCGCCCGGGTCGGGAGCGTTAGGAAGGGTCCCTGTGCAACAGAATGCGTTAACGGGGGGCCCTTCCTTGCGCAGTCGTCAGGCGGTGCGGCGCACGTCGGTGACGACGAGGCCGCTCGGCGGCAGGGCGGGCATCCGCCGCAGGTCGATCGCGAGGTCCTGCGGCGGCACCTCGTAGCGGATGGTCGTGGTCAGGTTGGTGACGGCCCGCTTGAGCAGCTCGATCGTGATCCACTCGCCGGCGCAGCGGTGCCCGGTCAGGTGTTCGCCGCCGCCCTGCGGCACCAGCGCGAACGGGTCGCCGCGCCAGCCGGCGAAGCGCTCCGGGCGGAACCGCTCCGGCTCGGGCCAGAGCGCCTCGTGGTGGTTGGTGCCGTACAGGTCGAGCAGCACCCGCCGCCCCTGCGGGAAGTGGTGCCCCTGCCAGTCGAAGGAGCGCCGCACCCGGGCGGCGGCGACCGGGAAGAACGGGTAGTAGCGGCGGACCTCCTGCACGAAGCACTCGGTGGCGTCGTCGTCGCCGCGTACCTGGTCGCGCCACTGCGGGTGGTCGTGCAGGGCGAGCGCGGCGAAGACCACGAAACGGTCGACGGCGACGGTGGGGCGCAGCACGTTGAGCAGCTCCACGGCGGCGATCCGGCGGGGCAGCAGCCGCCCCTGGCCGTCCCGGTGCTCGGCGATCGCCCGCAGCGCGCTGCCCGGCGGGGCCGGCAGGACGCCCACCCGGGCGCGCTCGACGACCTCCCCGAGCCACCGCTCGCCGCGGCGGCGACCGATCCGGCCCCGCCAGTGCCGGGGGCCGAACGCGGTGGGACCCTCGATCATCGACCGCATCACCGCGGTGCGCCGGGGCACCTCGGCGTCGGCCAGCGGCACGCCCGCCCAGGCGCAGACGGCCCGGGTGAGCAGCGGGGCCACCTCGTCGTGCAGCACCACCCGGCCGGCGCGCTCCCAGACCGGCACCCGGGCCCGCCACTCGTCGTCGAAGAGCTGGCCGAGCTGCCGAACCGCCGACGGCGTCATGATCGACATGAACATGGCCTTGCGCTCGTGGTGGGCCGTCCCGTCGAGGCCCTGCACCCCGCCCACGCCGGTGAGGGTCCGCTGCATCCGCTTCGGCGCCGCGCCCGCCCGGACGAACCGCTCGGGGTCGTAGAAGAGCGCCGCCGCCGGTCGGCCGCGCAGGCAGATGGTCGGTTCGAGCAGCAGCCGGGTCTGGAAGATGTCCGTGCCGTACCGGTCGCAGCGGTCGCCGATGAACCGGTAGCCCTCGCGCAGCAGGGCCAGGGTGCTGTCCGGGCTGCGGTCGGCCGGCATGCTGGCCATCGGACCCCTCCTGGTGTTCCCCGCCCGGCGGCACCGCGCGGTGGGGGTTCGTCTACCCATCTCGCGGCGACCGAATCCCCGCCGCCCCTGTCGAGCCCGGTCGAGGTCGACGGCGTGGCGTCCGTCCGCGCGGCGCGCGCCGGCTGGCCCCTCCCAGGGCGGCGGGAACCTGGTTTGCTGGAGCGCACGGGCCGGCGACCGGTCGGCCCGGGGCGCTCGGGCCGCCGGTGGCGGGAGCGTCGGGTGATCACGACGGGGAGGGCACATGCGGGAGAACGCGTCGCGCTACTGGCGACAGCGGCGGGCGGTCGACGCGCTGGGCGCGGGCCGGGCCGGCGGCGGGGAGCCGGCGGGGCCGCTGCTCGCCCGGCCCCGCCGGGAGCAGCGGCCGCCGCGCTGGTTCACCGTGCATCTCGGCTTCGCCGCCGCCGGGCCCGACGCGGCCCGCGAGCTCGCCGTGACGTACGCCGAGGGGCTGAGCGTGCTCCGCCCCGAGCTGGCCCTCGGGGCCGCCGCGCTGTCCCCGGCCGACGCCTGGCACCGGGCCGAGCGGCTGTTCTGCGGGGCGGTCGGCCCCGACGGCGAGCGCTGCGCCGACGTGGCCGGTCACCCCGGCTTCCACCACGCCCCGGGGCCCGGCGGCCTCGGCTGGGGCGACGGCGACTGACGGGCGGTTCGGGGCCGGGCCGGGACCGTCTGCTGCCCGGGGAAGGCGCACGTCGCGCCCCGTCCCCGGGGGCGGCAGGCGGTCCCGGCCCGGCGGCCCGCCGGCTCAGTCCAGGTCGAACTCGCCGTCCTGGGCCCCGGCGACGAACGCGTCCCACTCGGCCTGGGTGAAGACGAGCACCGGGCCGTCCGGCTCGGCGGAGTTGCGCATGCCGATCAGGTCGTCGACGAAGGCCACCTCGACCGCGCCTTCCGAGGTGTCGCCCTCGGCCCGCTGCCAGACCGCCCGGGACAGGTCGAAGTCGCCCTTGGGGTGCTGACCCATTGTTGCTTCCTCCATCGCATGCCGTGACGGGAAACGAGTGTGCTTCCCCATCGGGCAGGATAAGCGGATGCCGAGCCTGAGCCGTGTAGAGGCGACCGCGCGTGGCGCGTTGATTACCGTCGAGTCCTACCACGTGGACCTCGACCTGACCGCAGGCGACGAGCGATTCCGCTCGCACGCCACGATCCGTTTCCGGGCGACCCCCGGCGCGGAGACCTTCGTCGAGGTGCTGCCCGCGCGGCTGCTGGGGGCGCGCCTGAACGGGCGACCGCTCGACCCGGCGACGCTCGCCGGCAACCGGCTGCCGCTGACCGGCCTCGCCGAGGCCAACACGCTGGTCGTCGAGGCCGAGATGGCCTACTCGAACACCGGCGAGGGGCTGCACCGGTTCGTCGACCCCGCCGACGGCGAGACCTACCTCTACGCGATGTCCTTCCTGGACAACGCGCAGCGCATCTTCGCCGCCTTCGACCAGCCCGACCTGAAGGCCCCGGTCCGGCTCGCCGTGACCGCCCCGCCGCGGTGGACGGTCGCCGCCAACGGCGCGCTGGCCGCCACGCCCCGGCCGGGGCGTTGGGAGTTCGCCCAGACGGCCCCGCTGGCGCCGTACTTCGTCACGCTGATCGCCGGGCCGTGGCACGTGCGCCGCGCCGAGCACGACGGCATCCCGCTGGGCGTCTGGTGCCGGCGCTCCCTCGCCGCCCACCTGGACGCCGACGTCGAGGAGATCCTCACCGTCACCCGGCAGTGCCTGGACCGGTTCCACGAGCTGTTCGCCGAGCGTTACCCCTTCGGCAAGTACGACCAGGCGTTCGTGCCGGAGTTCAACGCCGGCGCGATGGAGAACCCGGGCCTGGTCACCTTCCGCGACGACCTCGTGTTCCGCTCGGCGGTCACCGACACCCAGCGCGAGCTGCGGGCCACCACGATCGCTCACGAGATGGCCCACATGTGGTTCGGCGACCTGGTCACCATGCGCTGGTGGGACGACCTGTGGCTCAACGAGTCGTTCGCGGAGTACCTGGGGACCCGGGTCACCGCCGAGGCGACCCGGTTCGACCGCGCGTGGACGACGTTCGCGCTGCGCCGCAAGGGCTGGGGGTACGCGGCCGACCAGCGCCCCTCCACCCACCCCGTCGCGCCGGAGGAGGTCGCCGACGCCGCCCTGGCGCTGCTCAACTTCGACGGCATCTCGTACGCCAAGGGGGCCAGCGTCCTGCGCCAGCTCGTCGCCTGGCTCGGTGACGACACGTTCCTGGCCGGGCTGAACGCCCACTTCGCGGCGCACCGGTTCGGCAACGCCACCCTCGCCGACCTGCTCGGCGCGCTCTCCGCCGCCGCCGGGCGGGACCTGTCGGGCTGGGCCGAGCGCTGGCTGCGCTCGGCCCAGGTCAACACGCTGCGGGTCGACGTCACGCTCGACGCCGACGGCCGGTACGCGGACGCGGCGATCGTGCAGACCGCCCCGGTCGGTCACCCGGTGCTGCGCCCGCACCGCGTCGGCGTCGCCCGGTACGCCGCCGACGGCACCGTCACCCACGACGAGGTCGACCTCGACCCGGACGCCGACGGCGGCCGGACGGTCCTCGCCGGGCTGCGCGGGCAGCCGGCCGCCCGGCTGCTGCTGCCCAACGCCGGTGACCTCACCTTCGCCAAGATCCGTCTCGACCCCGCCTCCGTCGACGCGGTGCCGCTGGTGCTGCCGACCCTGGCTGACCCGCTGGCCCGGGCCCTGCTGTGGGGCGAGGCGCTGGACGCGGCCACCGACGGCGAGCGCCCCGTCGCCGCCCTGGTGGAGCTGGTCGCCACCGCGCTGCCCGCCGAGACCGAGGTGATCATCGTGGAGGACGTGCTGCGCAGCGTCCGGCCGCTGGTCGACCAGCACCTCGACCCCCTCGCCCGGGACGGGGCGCTGCTCCGGCTCGCCGACGCCTGCCAACGGCTGCTCGCCGCCGCCGAGCCGGGCGGGTCGCGGCAGCTCGCCGCCGCCCGGGGCCTGATCGGCGCGAGCACCGACGCCGACCTGCTCGCCGGCTGGCTGGCCGGCAAGGACGTCCCCGCCGGGCTGGCCGTGGACACCGAGCTGCGCTGGACGCTGCTCGGCCGGCTCGTCGTGCTCGGCGCGGCCGGGGCGGCCGAGATCGCCGCCGAGGCGGCGGCCGACCCGAGCGCCACCGGCGCCGAGCGGGCCGCCCGGTGCCGGGCCGCGCTGCCCGACCCGGCCGCGAAGGAGGCGGCGTGGGAGGTCGTGGTGCGCAACACCGAGCTGTCCAACCGGCTGGTCGAGGCCGCTGCGCAGGGGTTCTGGCAGCCGGAGCAGGCCGAGCTGACCCGGCCGTACGTCGAGCGGTACTTCGCCGACATGCCGGCGGCGGCGCGCCGGCGTACCCCCTGGGTCGCCGACCAGGTCGCGGCCGACGCCTACCCCTGCTACGCCGTGGCGCAGCCCACCCGGGAGCTGGCCGCGGCGCTGCTGGCCCGCGACGACCTCACGCCCGGCCTGCGCCGGGTGGTCACCGACGCCGACGACGACCTGCGCCGCGCCCTGGTGGCCCGCACCGCCGTGGCCGCCGCCTCGGCCTGATCCGCCGCAGCCCGGGCCCGGAAAGCCCAGATTCGTCACGTTTTCGGCCTTCCCCCGGCCCTGGTCGCGTCCCGTGACCTGGGCCGGGGGAGGGGCCGCGACCCGGGCCGGAGGCACCGCCGCGCGCGGCCCGCATACGATCGGCGGGTGCGGGAAGACATCCGGCGGGTCGGGATCATGGGCGGCACGTTCGACCCGATCCACCACGGTCACCTGGTCGCGGCCAGCGAGGTGGCCGACCGGTTCGGGCTGGACGAGGTCGTCTTCGTGCCGACCGGGCAGCCGTGGCAGAAGGCGGACCAGCCGGTCACCCCGGCCGAGGACCGCTACCTGATGACGGTGATCGCCACCGCGTCCAACCCCCGGTTCCAGGTCAGCCGGGTCGACATCGACCGGGGCGGGCCGACGTACACCGTCGACACGCTGCGCGACCTGCACGCCGAGTACGGGCCCGAGGTGCAGCTCTACTTCATCACCGGGGCGGACGCGCTGGAGCGGATCCTGTCCTGGAAGGACCTCGACGAGATCTTCGCGCTGGCCCACTTCATCGGGGTCACCCGCCCCGGCTTCGAGCTGACCGACAAGCACGTGCCCGCCGACACGGTGAGCCTGGTGCAGGTGCCCGCGATGGCCATCTCGTCGACGGACTGCCGCGCCCGGGTGGCCCGGGGCGAACCGGTCTGGTATCTGGTGCCCGACGGTGTGGTGCAGTACATCGCGAAACGGCGGCTCTATCAGCGGTGATCGCGCCGGATATGCGGTCGTTCGTCCCCGAAACCGGCCAGAACCGACAGGTCGTCACGTCAGCGGGTGTGAGACGCTTGGAGGGTCGCACGGTTGATCGAAGGAGAACGGTGACAGTTTCCGAACGCGCTCACGAGCTGGCGATGGCCGCCGCCCAGGCCGCGGCCGACAAGAAGGCGCAGGACATCGTCATCATCGACGTGGGTGACCAGCTCGCCATCACCGACGCGTTCCTGCTCGCCGCCGCCCCCAACGAGCGTCAGGTGCTGGCCATCGTCGACGCCATCGAGGAGCGGCTGCTGGAGCTGCCGGAGAAGGCCAAGCCGGTCCGGCGCGAGGGCGAGCGGGGCGGCCGCTGGGTGCTGCTCGACTACGTCGACATGGTCGTGCACGTCCAGCACACCGAGGAGCGCGAGTTCTACGCCCTCGACCGGCTCTGGAAGGACTGCCCGCAGATCCCGTTCGTCGACCGGGACCTGGTCGAGGCCGAGGCCGCCGCCGGCACCGCACCGGCCGAATGACCCGACTGATCGTCTGGCGGCACGGCAACACCGACTGGAACGCCGCGAGCCGGGTGCAGGGGCAGACCGACGTACCCCTCAACGACCTCGGCCGCGAGCAGGCCGCCGCCGCCGCGCCGCTGCTCGCGGCGCTGCGCCCCGACGCGATCGTGGCCAGCGACCTGCGCCGCGCCGCCGACACGGCCGCCGCCCTCGCCGCGCTCACCGGCCTGCCGGTGCGCGCCGACGCCCGGCTGCGCGAGCGGCACTTCGGGCGGTGGCAGGGGCTGGAGCTCGCCGAGGCGGCGCGGCTCTACCCCGACGAGCACGCCCGGTGGCGGGCCGGCGATCCCGACCCGGGCGCCGACATCGAGAGCCTCGACGACCTCGGCAAGCGGGTCGGCGCCGCCCTCCAGGAGGCGGCCGACGCCGGGCCCGGCGCGACGATCGTGATCGCCACCCACGGCGGCGCGGCCCGGCAGGGCTGTGGGCACCTGCTCGGCTGGGACCACGCGGTGCTGCGGGCCATCGGCTCGCTGCGCAACTGCCACTGGACCGAGCTGCGCGACAGCGGCACGCGCGGCTGGCACCTGCGGGCGCACAACGTCGGCGTGCTGACCACCACGGCGGCGGCCGAGGCGGTCTGACCCGGCGCCCCCGGTTCACGGCTTCCGGGGCTGCGGTTCCCGGGCCGTGTCCTTCCAGGCCAGGGTCCCCGGGCGGCCGGTCGCGGGCCACCGCTTCCGGGTGGCCTTTCGGGGGCGGCCGGGCCGGGCGGCCACGGCGGTCCGGGCCCGGATCGGCTACGGTGCCGGAATGCCCGTCGCGGTCGTCACCGACTCCACCGCCTACCTCCCGCCCGAGCTGGTGCGCCGACACCGACTCACCGTCGTGCCGCTGACCGTGGTGCTCAACGGCGCGGAGGGGCTGGAGGGCGTCGAGATGTACCCCGGCGACGCCACCCGGGCGCTCGGCGGCCGGCGGGTCACCGTCAGCACCTCCCGGCCGGCACCGGAGCAGTTCGCGCGGACGTACCGTGAGCTGCTCGACGCCGGCGCAGACGCGGTGGTCTCGGTGCACCTGTCGGCCGAGCTGTCCGGCACCGTCGAGGCGGCCCGGCTGGCCGCCGCGCAGGTCGGCGACGACCGGGTCGCGGTCGTCGACAGCCGCTCCACCGGCATGGGCCTCGGCTTCCCGGCGCTCGCGGCCGCCGCGGCCGCCGTCGACGGCGCCGACCTTCCGGGGGTACGCCGCGCGGCGGCCGACGCGATCGACCGCACCACGATCTACTTCTACGTCGACACGCTGGAGTTCCTGCGCCGGGGTGGCCGGATCGGGGCCGCCGAGGCGCTGCTCGGCACCGCCCTGTCGGTCAAGCCGATCATGCACATGCCGGACGGGGCGATCGTGCTCCGGGACAAGGTGCGCACCGCCAGCCGGGGCGTGGCCCGCCTGGTCGACCTCGCCGTCGAGGCGGCCGGCGACGCCGACGTCGACCTCGCCGTGCACCACCTCGCCGCCCCGCAACGCGCCGAGCACCTCCTCGCGGCGCTCACCGAGCGGCTCGGCGGCCGGGTGCGCTCGACGTACGTCACGGAGGCCGGCGCGGTGGTCGCCGCGCACGCCGGCCCGGGCCTGGCCTGCGTCGTCGTGCACCGCCGCCCCGGCCCGGCCGAGGCGGGTTCCGGCGCAGGCAGGGCCGGCGTGGACTCGCCCGGTGCGGCTTCGGCCGGCCTGGCTTCGGTCGATGAGCCGGAGGTCCGCTGACATCCTGCTGCGTAGGGAGCTGAGTCGAATACGACATCACCAGACCTGGCAGCAGCCAACGCCGACACCGCTCCCCACCGGCACGCCCCCTAGCCCGTCGATCAAGAGAAGGCGTCAGAGTTGATCTCTGCGATGACGCAGACCTCTTGGCCACCGGGCGGGGTGGGGTGGGCGTATAGCAGATGGTGGGCATGATCAGGTGATTGTCCACAGAGGCTTTCGTTGTCCACAGGAGGCGGTCGCTGGGCCCCGGAGGGACCTGTTGCCGGCCTAACCTCGCGCCGTGTCAGACGACGAGGAGACGGTCGTACGGCGGCGGCTGCGATGGTTGGCGGGTGGACCGCCGGCGACCACGCCCCCGGTACGCCCAGCTGTGCCGGCAGTGCCGGCCGAACCGGTCGCGCCACCGACAATCGGGCGGCCCGAGGCGGCCGGGCCGCCGCCGGGGCCGATGGGCGGGCCTGCTGTCGGGCGGGCTCTCGTGGTGCCGCCGGAGGACCGGTGGCCGCTCGCCGGCGAGCCGCTGGTCGAGCGGCCGGTGCCCTGGCCGGGGGAACGGCATCCCGGCTCGGGCCGACGGGTCGCCCGCGCGTCGTCTCCCGTCCCGGGCTCGCTCGGAAGCGGTGGCCTGGGCCGGGCTGGCTCGCTCGGAGATGACGGTCTGGGGCGCGTCGGCCTGCCCGGGGGCGAGGGTCTGGGGCGCGACGGTCCGCTCGGGGGCGACGATCCGGGGCATACCGATGAGTCGACACCCGGCCCCGACGGCGAGCCGGCGTCCGGGTGGTCGTCGCGGCTGCCGGGGCCCGGTGCGTTCGACCCCGGCCGGCGGGGCGTGCGGGCGCTGGCGGCGGTCGCCGTCGCGGTGGTGCTCGGTGCCGGCTTCTGGGCGTGGCGCTCCCGCCCGCAGGCCGAACCGGTCCGGGCCGAGCCGTCCGCCGCCGCCGGCTTCGACGCGGCGCCGGAGGCGGGAGCGCCGGCCGCCGCCCCGACGCCGGGCGGCGAGCTGGTGGTGGCGGTAGCCGGAAAGGTGCGCCGCCCCGGGCTGGTCCGGGTGCCGGCGGGCGCGCGGGTCGGCGACGCCGTGCAGGCGGCCGGCGGCGCGTTGCCCGGTGTCGACGTGGCGTTGCTCAACCCGGCCCGCAAGGTCGCCGACGGCGAGCTGATCCTGGTCGGCGTCACCGCCCCGCCGGGCCAGCCCGGTGCCGCCCCGGGGCAGCCGGCCGGCGGGGGTCCGGCGGCCCCCGCCGGGCTGGTCAACCTGAACACGGCCACCCTCGCCCAGCTCGACACGCTGCCCGGGGTGGGGCCGGTGCTGGCCCAGCGCATCCTCGACCACCGCGACCGCGCCGGCGGGTTCCGTTCGGTGGGCGACCTGCGCCAGGTGGAGGGCATCGGCGATTCCCGGTACGAGCAGCTCAAGGAACTGGTGACGGTGTGAGCGCAAGCGCGGGGCCGCCGGCGGCGGGCGCGTCGCCAGGCCACGGCGGCGCGGTCGTCACCGCACCCGGTGCCCCGGCCGGGGTCGGCACGGCGGGCGATGTGCCGGCCGAGCGGGCCGCCGGTGCCGTGGACGGGCCCGACCTGCGGCTGGCGGGGCTGGCCGTGGCCGCCTGGCTGGCCGCGCTGGTGAGCCTGCACCTGAGCGCCCGCGCGGCGGCGCTGCTCGCCGCCGGGGCGGCCGGGCTGGCCGCGCTCGTCGCGGCGCACCTGCTCGGTCGGTTGGGACGCCCGGCGGGCCCCGTCCGGCGGCACGGATGGATCGCCGTGGCCGTGCTGCTCGGCGTGGTGTGCGGGGCGACGGCGACGGCCGCCCGGCTCGGCGTCCGGGACGCCCCCGCCGTCCGCGCGCTCGTCGACGACCGGGCCACGGTCGGCGCCGACCTGATCGTCCGGGCCGACCCCCGTCCGGTCCGGGGCGTCGCGGGCCGGCCCGCCACCCTGCTGGTCCGGGCCGAGCTGGTCGCCCTGACCGGCCCCGACGGCGTCCGGGTCGGCGCGCCGCTGCGGGTCCTGCTGCTCGCCACCGACCCGGCCTGGCGGGCGGTGCTCCCCGGGCAGCGGCTCAGCGCCGAGGGGCGGCTCGGCGCGCCGCGCGGTGGCGACCTGACCGCTGCGGTGCTCACGGTGCGCGGCCCGCCGACGCCGCACGGGCCGCCCCCATGGGCGCAGCGGGCCGCCGGCACCCTCCGGGCCGGCCTGCAACGCGTCTGCGAGCCGCTGCCCGACGAGCAGGGCGGGCTGCTGCCCGGCCTCGTGGTGGGCGACACCAGCCGACTGCTGCCGGCCGTGGAGGAGGACTTCCGCACGACCGGGATGACCCACCTGAACGCCGTCTCGGGCTCCAACGTGGCGATCGTCGTCGGCGCGGTGCTGCTGCTGGCCCGGTGGTCCAGGGCCGGCCCCCGGGTGGCCGCCGGGCTGTGTGTGCTGGCCCTGGTCGGGTTCGTCATCCTGGTCCGCCCCTCGCCGAGCGTGGTGCGCGCCGCGACCATGGGCGCGATCGGGCTGGCGGCGCTCGCCGCCGGCCGGCCCCGGGCCGCCCTGCCGGCGCTCGCCGCGGCGGTGGCCGCGCTGGTGCTGTTCGACCCGGACCTGGCCGGCGACCCGGGGTTCGCCCTGTCCGTGCTGGCCACGGCCGGGCTGCTGCTGCTCGCCCCGGGCTGGCGCGACGGGCTGCGCCGGCGGGGCGTGCCGCCCGGGTTCGCCGAGGCGCTGGCCGTGCCGGCCGCCGCGCAGCTCGCCTGCGGCCCGGTGGTCGCCGGGATCTCCGGCACGGTGAGCCTGGTGGCGGTCCCGGCGAACCTGCTGGCCGTCCCGGCGATCGCGCCCGCCACGGTGCTCGGCGTGGCGGCGGCGGTGCTCTCCCCGGTCTGGCCCTCCGGCGCGGGGTTGGCGGCCTGGTTGGCGAGTTGGCCGGCCTGGTGGCTGGTCACCGTCGCCCGGTACGGTGCCCGGCTGCCGGCCGGCACGCTGCCCTGGCCGGATGGCGCGCCGGGCGCGCTGCTGCTGGCCGGGCTGACCGTGGCGCTGCTGGTCGCCACCCGGCGGCCGGTGGTGCGCCGGCTGGTGGCGGTGGTCGCCGTCGCGGTGGTCGCCGGCACCCTGCCGGTCCGCCTCGTCGCCGGCGGCTGGCCGCCCGAGGGCTGGGTGGCGGTGGCGTGCGCGGTGGGCCAGGGTGACGCGCTGGTGCTGCCGGTGGCGGTCGGCCGGGCGGTGGTGGTCGACGCCGGTCCGGACCCGGCGGCGGTGGACGGCTGCCTGCGGCGGCTGGGCGTACGGGAGGTGCCGCTGCTGCTGTTCAGCCACTTCCACGCCGACCACACCGGTGGGGTCGCCGGGGTGTTCCGGGGCCGCCGGGTCGCGGCGGTACGCACCCCGCAGTGGCCTGAGCCCGCCGCCGGGCGGGACCTGGTGCGGGCCGTCGCAGCGGCGGGCGGGGCGGCGGTGGCCCCGGCGGGGGCCGGGTGGGCGTACCGGGGCGGCGGGGCGGAACTGGTCGTGCTCGGGCCGCCGTATCCGCTGCGGGGCACCCGGTCGGATCCGAACAACAACTCGCTGGTGCTGCGCGCCACGGTCGCCGGGGTGCGGATCCTGCTCGCCGGGGACGCCGAGACGGAGGAGCAGCGGGCGCTGCTGGACCACACGGCGGCCGGCGGCCTCCGGGCCGACGTGCTGAAGGTCGCCCATCACGGGTCGGCCTACCAGGATCCGGCGTTCCTGGACGCCGTCCGGCCGAGCGTGGCGCTGGTGCCGGTCGGGGCCGGCAACTCGTACGGGCACCCGAACGCCGCCGTGCTCGCCCGGCTGGCGCGGGGCGGAGCCCGGGTGCTGCGCACGGACACCGACGGGGACGTGGCGGTGGTGCGCGGCGGCGGCGACCGGATGGCCGTGGTGGTCAGGGGCGTGCCGGCCGGGAGCCGCCCGTGAGGACCCTGGGCATTGGTGGCATTGATGGTGGAGAGAGTTGAATGTCTAGATTTGCGTTGAGTGCGGGGTCTGCCGTCACGGGGCTCGACGAGCAGGCACGCGCGGCGGAGCGGACGTGCGAACATGGGCGGCGTGACCGCGCCCGACCTTGCCCCCATTCTGCTGGTCCTTGGCGACGAGGAGCTGCTCGCCACGCGCGCGGTGACCGAAGCGGTGACCCGGGTCCGCGCCGTCGACGCGGGCGTGGACGTCCGGGAATACCAGGCCGGCACACTGACCGTCGGCGAGATCGCCGAGATGCTCAGTCCGTCGCTGTTCGGCGGCCGGCGGGTGCTGGTCCTGCGCTCCGGTCAGGACGCCCGCAAGGACCTGGTCGCCGCCCTGCTGGCGTATGCGAAGAACCCCGACCCCGAGGTGCACCTCGTGGTGCTGCACCTCGGGGCGGCCAAGGGCAAGGCGTTCGCGGACGGGCTGCGGGCGGCCGGCGCGACCGTGGTGCCGGCGGCGAAGCTCAAGGGGCACCGCGAGCGGGTGGCCTTCGTCCGCGACGAGGTCCGCCGGGCCGGCGGCACATGCACCGACGACGCGGCGGAGGCGCTCATCGCGGCGGTCGGCACCGACCTGCGCGAGCTGGCCGCCGCCTGCTCCCAACTGGTCGCCGACACCGACGGCCGGATCGGCGCGGACACCGTGGCCCGCTACTACAAGGGGCGGGTGGAGGTGAGCGGCTTCACCGTCGCCGACGCCACCATGGTCGGCGACGTGCCGGCGGCGCTGGAGGCGCTGCGCTGGGCGTTGCACGTCGGCGTGGACCCGGTCCCGATCGCCGACGCGCTCGCCGACGGCGTGCGCACCGTCGCCCGGGTCGCGGCGGCGGGGCGGGGTGACCCGTACCAGCTGGCGAGCAGCCTCGGCATGCCGGCGTGGAAGGTCAGGAGCGCCCAGCAGCGGGCCCGGGGCTGGACCCCGGAGGGGCTAGTGCGGGCGATGCAGGCGGCCGCCGAGTGCAACGCGGCGGTCAAGGGCGGCTCGGACGACCGGGCGTACGCCCTGGAGCGGGCGGTCTTCTCGGTCGCGGCGGCCCGGCAGGGCGGCGCCCGGTGAACCGGCCGGTCCGGGCGGCGTGGGCGACAGTGCCCACCGAGGAGGAGCGCTACCGTCCCCTCTACGCCCGGGCCCTGGGCCTCCGGTTCGTCAACCCCGGCGGGGTGCTCTGCTTCCTCTTCTTCGAGGGGGCCGTCTCGCTGGCCGCCCTGCTCGCCCTGGCCGAGCTGGTGACCTGGTGGGCGGTGCTCGTCCTGCCCGCCGCCGTGGCCGTGATGGTCAAGCTCAACGACATGGTCGCCGAGCTGGTGGTCCGGACGGCCGCCCTGGTGCCCGAGCAGGAGCGGGACCGCTTCCGCCGGCAGTTGGCACCTGTCGTCGGCCGCGCCACGGTGCGGAGCGCGGCGGCAGCGCCGTTCGGCAGCCCGGGTGCCTCTTTCGGCGACCCCGCTGCGTCGGCCCGGAACGTCGGTGTCACCGTGCCCGGTGCCGGCGGCCACGCTGGTGCGGCCGGCGCGGCAGGCGCCCGGGGTCGGGTCGCCATCAGCGGCATGCGGTCCGGCGGACCGCCCGTGACTCCGGGCGTGGGCCCCGACGCTCGGTTCGCCGGCTCCGAGTTCGCCGGCTCCGAGTTCGCCGGCTCCGAGTTCGCCGGGTTCGGGCCGGAACCCTGGGTGGAGGAGACCCGACCCGACCGGTGATCCGACTCCCGGCCCGGGAAACGGGATCCTCCGGAGAGGAGCGATCCTCCAGGACGGGCGATCCTCTGGACGCACGATCCCGCGCTGGGCCGGTGGCGGACTGAGGTGATCGACTCCATGTCGCCGACATGGTGGTATCAGCGCCGCCGGAAGGCCCCATGTCGCCGACATGGCAGTGCCGGCGCCGTCGGGAGGCCCCGCGCGTCGGGAAGGCCCCGCGCCGGGCGGGCCGGCACGCGGAAAGCCGGAAGCCCCGGTGATCCCGGGGCTTCCGGCTCAGGTCCGTGTTCGCCGCGTCAGGCGGAGAGCGAGACCACGCGCTTGGCGATCGCCGACTTGCGGTTGGCCGCCTGGTTGGAGTGGATCACGCCCTTGCTGACCGCCTTGTCCAGCTTGCGCGAGGCATCCCGCATGAGAACGGCAGCCTTCTCGGCGTCGCCAGCCTCAGCGGCCTCGTGGAACTTCCGGATGGCGGTCTTCAGCGACGACTTGACCGACTTGTTACGCAGCCGGCGCTTCTCGTTCTGCCGGTTGCGCTTGATCTGGGACTTGATGTTCGCCACGCGACAGCCTCGTCTTGATAGCTCGGGTTGGTCTGCTTGTGCGCGCGACGAGCATGCGTCATCGCTGCGCGAAGAGCCAGGTTACCAGGTCCGTCGGGACGAGCCAAAACGGCCCTTCGCGCCCCGCCGGACAGGGCGTCGCGGGCGGTCGGGGCCGGGCGGCGCCGTCCCAGCCTGGTGACCGGCGTCGCACGTGGTCAGGCGGTGAGGTCCGGGCCCCGTCCGGTGGAGGCGTCGCACGTGGTCAGGCCGGGAGGTCCGGGCCCCGTCAGGTGGCGAGGTCCCAGCCCTGGCGGGCGGCGAGCCAGCCGAGGGCCTGCTCGCCGCTCCAGCGCTGGTGGGCCCGCAGGTGCGGGGACGCGTCGGTCGGGCCGGCGGCCGCCGAGGTGAGCAGGTACCCCGAGAGCGCGGCGAGGGTGACGTCGAGGGCGTCCGCGGGCGCCCCGGCCGTCGCCGGGTGCCCCGCGAAGCGCGCGTCGGCGTCGAGGCCGCTGGCGTGGGCGGTGATCAGCAGGCTGACCAGGTCGAACCAGGCCGGCCCGTGGCAGAGCCAGTTCCAGTCGCAGAACCAGGCCCGCCCGGCCGGGTCGACGAGCACGTTGTCCAGGCGCAGGTCGCCGTGGGCGAGGCCGCCGCGGGCGGCGTAGTCGGGGAGGCGGGACTCCAGCGCGACCAGGTCGGGCAGCCGCCGCCCCGCCCCGGGCGGCAGGTCCGGGGCCGGCTCCCGGCCGGCGGCCACCTCGCCCCACCAGAGGATGTTTTCCCGGGCCAGGTCGGCCAGCCGGGGCAGGCCGAGCGCGACCAGGCCGGGCGGCGGGTCGGCCAGGGCCGCCGCCACCTCGGCGTAGCCGGCCAGGGTGGCGTCGAGGTCGGCGCGGGCCCAGGGCAGCGTGGGCGTCCGGCCGTCGATGGCGTCCAGGCCGAGGGCGTACCAGCCGGCCGCCGAGACCGTCCAGCGCGGGCGGGGGACCGGCAGGCCGGCGGGGAGCCGGTCGAGCACGGCGGCCTCCCGGGCGTACCAGTCGACGAGGTGACGCTGCTCGGTCAGCGACGCCGCCTTGACGAACACGCGCCGGCCGTCGGCGCCCGCCACCACGGCGGCGAAGCCCCGGGTGAACCCGGCGCCGGCCACCTTCACCACCGACACCGGCGTGCCCAGCCGGGCGGTCACCGCCGCCCGCAGCCCCGCCGGCAGGTCGGCCCAGGAGGGCCGCTGGGCGGTCGCGTCGTACGACACCGGGGGGAGCGCGCTCGGGGTCACCAGCCCATGCTGCCCCACCCCGCCCACTCCCGCCGTACCGTGTCGCCCGCCGGCGTCGGACGGCTCTGCCAGACTGCCTGACCATGAGGACCGACGACTTCTGGCAGTTGATCGACCAGGCCCGGGCCGGCGGGGGCGGCGCGGCCGGCGCGGTCGCCGCCCGGGCGGTCGCGCTGCTGGCCGAGCGCGACGCCGCCGACATCATCGGGTACGCGCGGCACCAGCGCCGGGTGATGGCGGCCTCCTACCGGGCCGAGCTCTGGGGCGCGGCCTACCTGATCAACGGCGGCGCGTCCGACGACGGGTTCGAGTACTTCCGGGGTTGGCTGATGACCCAGGGCCGGCAGGTCTTCGCCCGTGCCGTGGCCGACCCGGACTCGCTGGCCGAGCTGCCGAAGATCCGTCAGGCGGCGCTCACCGGGGAGGAGTTCGAGGCGGAGGCGATGCTGACGGTCGCGGAGGAGGCGTACCGGAAGGCGACCGCCGCCGAGCTGCCGCCGGTGGAGGACGTCCCCTACCCGGAGTTGGGCGAGTTCTGGGACTTCGACGACGAGGACGAGGCCCGCCGCCAGCTGCCGAAGCTCGCCGCCCTGTTCGTGGAGGCCCCGGCGGAGTGAGCCAGGCCCCGACGGAGTGAGCCTCCGGCGGAGTGGGCCAGGGCCACGGAGAGACGAGCAGGGCCCCGGCGGTGCGCGCGGAGCCCCCTGGGAGGCGGGCCGGGGCCTGCGGGGAGTGCCGGGCGGGCGGGCCGCCGGGAGGAGTGATCCGACCGCCCCCGGGGCGACGTGGGAGCATAGAGGGGGCTGGCGTCCGCGCCGGCCCGCTCACGTCAGCCGACCAGAACGGACCGCTGTGCCACCGACGCTCGATTCCGGCGCGAACGCTCCTGGTGCCACCGACCCGGCGCGCATCCGGAACTTCTGCATCATCGCCCACATCGACCATGGGAAGTCGACCCTGGCCGACCGGATGTTGCAGCTCACCGGTGTGGTCGACCCCCGGCAGATGCGCGCGCAGTACCTGGACCGGATGGACATCGAGCGCGAGCGCGGCATCACCATCAAGAGCCAGGCCGTGCGGATGCCGTGGACGATCCGGGAGGGCGACCGGGCCGGCGAGCAGGCCGTCCTCAACATGATCGACACCCCGGGGCACGTCGACTTCACGTACGAGGTGTCCCGGTCCCTGGCCGCCTGCGAGGGCGCGCTGCTGCTGGTCGACGCCGCGCAGGGCATCGAGGCGCAGACCCTGGCGAACCTCTACCTGGCGCTCGAGAACGATCTGAAGATCATTCCGGTGCTCAACAAGATCGACCTGCCGGCCGCCCAGCCCGAGAAGTACGCCGAGGAGCTGGCCCACCTGATCGGCGGCGACCCGGCGGACTGCATCCGGGTCTCCGGCAAGACCGGCGACGGGGTGCCGTACCTGCTCGACGAGATCGTCCGGCAGTTCGTCCCGCCGGTCGGCGACGCCGCCGCGCCCGCCCGCGCGATGATCTTCGACTCGGTGTACGACGTCTACCGGGGCGTGGTCACCTACGTCCGGGTGATCGACGGTCGGATCAGCGCCCGGGACCGGATCAAGATGATGTCGACCGGCGCGGTCCACGAGCTGCTGGAGATCGGCGTCATCTCCCCGGAGATGGTGAAGGCCGACGCGCTCGGCGTCGGCGAGGTGGGTTACCTGATCACCGGCGTGAAGGACGTCCGCCAGTCCCGGGTCGGTGACACCGTCACCATCAACGGCAGGCCCGCGACCCAGGCCCTCGGCGGCTACAAGGACCCGAAGCCGATGGTCTACTCCGGCCTCTACCCGATCGACGGGTCCGACTACCCCAACCTGCGCGAGGCGCTGGACAAGCTCAAGCTCAACGACGCCGCGCTGGACTACGAGCCGGAGACCTCGGGCGCGCTCGGGTTCGGCTTCCGCTGCGGCTTCCTCGGCCTGCTGCATCTGGAGATCATCCGGGAGCGGCTGGAGCGGGAGTACAACCTCGACCTGATCTCCACCGCCCCGAACGTGGTCTACCGGGCCATCACCGAGGACGGCCAGGAACTGGTGGTGACCAACCCGAGCGAGTACCCCACCGGCAGGATCGCCGAGGTGTACGAGCCGGTGGTGCGGGCCACGGTCCTGACCCCGAACGACTACGTCGGCGCGGTCATGGAGCTGTGCCAGGGTCGCCGGGGCAGCCTGCTCGGCATGGACTACCTCTCGGCCGACCGCGTCGAGCTGCGCTACACCCTGCCCCTGGCCGAGATCATCTTCGACTTCTTCGACCAGCTCAAGAGCCGCACCAAGGGCTACGCCTCGCTGGACTACGAGCCCTCCGGCGAGCAGGCGTCCGACCTGGTGAAGGTGGACATCCTGCTGCACGGCGAGCCGGTGGACGCGTTCAGCGCCATCGTGCACAAGGACAAGGCGTACAACTACGGCGTCACCATCGCCGCGAAGCTGCGCAACCTGATCCCGCGCCAGCAGTTCGAGGTGCCGATCCAGGCGGCCATCGGCAGCCGGGTGATCGCCCGGGAGACCATCCGGGCGATCCGCAAGGACGTGCTCGCCAAGTGCTACGGCGGCGACATCAGCCGCAAGCGCAAGCTGCTGGAGAAGCAGAAGGAGGGCAAGAAGCGGATGAAGATGGTGGGCCGGGTCGAGGTCCCCCAGGAGGCGTTCATCGCCGCCCTCTCGTCCGACTCCGGCGACGGCAAGGCCGCCGGCAAGAAGTGAACGGTGTCGCCACTGCGCGACACCGACCCGGCCGGGGCGCGACGCCCCGGCCGGGTTTGGAATTTCGGGCCCCCGGGAACTTAGCGGTCACGACAGCTTCAACACACCGTTGTGACACTTCCTGAGGAGGACGACCGTGGAGCTCACCGTTTGGGGCATCATCACCGCCATCGTCGTTGGTCTCATCGTCGGCGCGCTGGGCCGCCTGGTCGTCCCGGGTCGGCAGAACATGCCGATCTGGCTGCACATGCTGATCGGCATCGGCGCGGCCCTGCTCGGCACCGTGCTCGCCCGGGCGATGGGCATCGCCACCGAGACCGCCGGCGTGGACTGGGGTGAGCTGCTGGTCCAGGTCGTCCTGGCCGCCATCGCCGTGGCCCTGGTCGCCGGGGTGGGCCGCCGCCGCAGCGTCACCCACCGGTAACGACACATCGCTGGCCCGACGGGCGTCCGACCATTCCGGTCGGGCGCCCGTTCGCATTCCGGTCGGTGCCTCCGGCCGGCGGAGGCGCGCCGCGACGACGCCTTGCCAAATACATCCCGCGATGACGGGTTTGAATTTCCGGCGGCCCGGGAACTTGATGGTCGCGACAGTGAACGAGTCTTTCTGAGCTTTCTGAGGAGAACGACCATGACCGTTGTCGGAATCATCACCGCGCTCATCGTCGGTCTGATCGTGGGCGCGCTGGGCCGCCTGGTCGTCCCGGGTCGGCAGAACATGCCGATCTGGCTGCACATGCTGATCGGCGTGGGCGCGGCCCTGCTCGGCACCGTGCTCGCCCGGGCGGTGGGCATCGCCACCGAGACCGCCGGCATCGACTGGGCCGAGCTGCTCGTGCAGGTCGTGGTCGCCGCCATCGCGGTCGCGATCGTGGCCGGGGTGGGCGGTCGCCGCAGCGTCACCCACCGGTAAGCACCCCACGGCACACGAACGGGCGTCCGGCCTCCGGGTCGGACGCCCGTTCGCGTGCGTACGCCCGGCTTTGCCCCGATGTCGGGCTGCCCTCGGCCGCCTGGCCTGCGGTACGGTCGCCTCGCCCCCGCCCGCCCCCTGTCGTAAAGGAATTTTACCTACTAGGGTGCGGCAGAGAAGGTTAGTGCCAGGACGGCGCGAGGGAGATGTGGCGTGAACAGGTGGAAACGGCTGGCCCCGGTCACCGCCGTGGTGGCGTCGGCCGCGATGGTGCTCGCCGGCTGCGGCGGCTCGGGCGACGACGAGGCCGCCGACGGCGGCAAGCTGACCGTCTGGATGATGGGCGAGGGCAGCGAGGCGCAGACGGCGTTCCTCGACGGCGTCGAGGCCGAGTTCCAGAAGAAGCACCCCGACACCGACGTCGTCGTCCAGTACATCCCCTGGCTCGAGGCGCCGAAGAAGTTCCAGGCGGCGCTCGCCGGCGGCGAAGGCCCCGACGTGACCGAGCTCGGCAACACCGAGACCCAGGGCTGGGCCGCCCAGGAGGCGCTCGCCGACGTCACCGCCAAGTTCGCCGCCTGGCCCGAGGGCAAGGACATCCTGCCCGACCTCGTCCGCAACGCCCAGCTCGACGGCAAGCAGTACGGCGTGCCGTGGTACGCCGGCGTCCGCGCCCTCTACTACCGCACCGACTGGTTCGCCGAGGCCGGCGTCAAGCCGCCGACGAACTGGGACGAGCTGGTCGCCGCCGCCAAGGCCGTGCAGGCCAAGAAGCCGGGCACCTACGGCATCGCGCTGCCGGGCAACTCGGAGCTGCCCTTCTACTCCTTCCTCTGGGGCGCGGGCGGCGAGATCGCCACCCGGCAGGGCGACGCCTGGAAGTCCGGCTACACCAGCCCGCCGGCCCAGCAGGCGGTCAAGTTCTGGACCGACCTCGTCACCGTGCACAAGGTCGCCCCGCCCGCCGCCGCCGGGTGGAACGAGATCGACGCCCGCACCCAGTTCGCCACCGGCAAGGCGGCGATGGCCTTCGCCGGCAGCTGGCAGGCCGGCGCCATCAAGAAGGACAACCCCGAGATCGAGAAGGTCTGGGGCACCTTCCCCATCCCCGGCCCGGACGGCAAGCCGGCCCCGGCCTTCGCCGGCGGCTCGGACGTCGCCCTGTGGCAGGACAGCAAGAAGCAGGACCTCGCCTGGGACTACCTGACCGTGCTGCTGAGCAAGCAGAAGGACAAGGAGTTCGCCAGCAGCCTCGGCTTCTTCCCGGTCTACTCCGACCTCGTCGGCGGCGGCGAGTACGCCAACGACAAGATCATGGCCGCGTTCGCCACCTCGTTGCAGAACACCAGGCTGACCCCGCTCACCCCGAAGTGGGTCGAGGTCAGCCGCACCAAGACGGTGACCCAGGCTATGAACAGCTCGGTCATCAAGGGTCAGAAGACGGTCGAACAGGCCACCGCCGACGCGGCCGCCGAGATGGAAAGCATCCTCAACGCGAAGTGACCACGCTGACCCAGGCGCCGGAGACGCCCGCCGAGCGGGAGACCCCCGCGCGGCGGCGTCGCCGGGTCGACCGCCTGCCCTACCTGCTGCTCCTGCCCTGCCTGGCGATCATCGGCGTCCTGCTGCTGTGGCCGCTCGGCCAGGTCGTGGCGATGTCCTTCTTCCGGCTCGACAACGTCCGGCAACTGCGCGGCGACCGGGACTGGCCATGGGTCGGGCTCGGCAACTACGCCGAGATCCTCGGCGACCCGTTCTTCCACACCGTGCTGCGCAACACGGTGCTCTTCGCCGCGGCCAACGTCGCCCTCACGATGGTCCTCGGCACGCTGGTCGGGCTGCTGCTCAACCGGCTCGGCCGGCGGATGGCCACCTTCGTCGCGAGTTGCGTGATGCTGGCCTGGGCCACCCCGGCGCTGACCGGCACCATCGTGTGGAAGTGGCTGTTCGACGACACCTCGGGCCTGGTGACCTGGCTGTTCAACGCCCTGCCCGACGGGCTGTCGAACGCGCTGTTCGGCCGCGCCGACTGGACCGGGTACGGCTGGTTCAACTCGCCGCTGATGTTCTTCTCGATCCTCACCCTCGTGGTGGTCTGGCACTCGTTCCCATTCATCGCGGTGAGCGTGCTGGCGGGGCTCAAGAGCGTGCCGAGCGAGCTGCACGAGGCCGCCCGGGTCGACGGGGCCGGCCCGTGGAGGGTCTTCTGGAAGATCACCTTCCCGCTGCTGCGGCCCGTCTTCGGCATCCTCGTGGTGCTCTCCACGATCTGGGACTTCAAGGTGTTCACCCAGCAGTTCGTGCTGGCCGGCGGCACCCAGGACCGGCCGACGTTCATGCTGTCGATCTACTCGTACGCCGAGGCGTTCTCCCCGCCCCCCAAGTACGGCCTCGGCGCGGCGATCGCCGTCATCCTCACGCTGATCCTGCTGGTGGTTACCGGCCTCTACGTGCGGATGGTGCTCAAGCAGGAGGAGGACGCGTGAAGCGCGGCGCGGTGGTGAAGCGGATCGCCCTCAACGGGGCGGGCCTGCTGGTGGCGCTCTTCGCGGCGTTCCCCGTCTACTGGATGATCGCGACGTCGCTCAAGCCCAACCGGGAGATCTTCTCGGCCACGCCCCGGCCGGTGCCGACCGCGCCGACGCTGGAGCACTACCGGGAGATCCTCACCGGCAACCTCATCCCCGGCGTGACGTTCCTGGACTTCTTCCTCAACTCCGTGCTCGTGGCGGTGTCGACCGTGGTGCTCAGCGGCCTCGTCGCGCTGCTCGCCGCGACGGCGGTGGCCCGGTTCCGGTTCAAGCTGCGCACCAGCTTCCTGATCATGCTGCTGGTGGTGCAGATGATCCCGCTGGAGGCGCTGGTCATCCCGCTGTTCCTGATGATCCAGCGGCTGGGCCTCTACAACACGCTGCCCAGCCTCGTCCTGACGTACCTCGGGTTCTCGCTGCCGTTCGCGGTCTGGATGCTGCGCGGGTTCGTGGCCGCGGTGCCCAAGGAACTGGAGGAGGCCGCGGCGATCGACGGCGCGAGCCGCGCCCAGACCTTCCGCCGCGTCCTGTTCCCGCTGGTCGCGCCGGGCCTGGTGGCCACCAGCATCTTCTCCTTCATCACCGCCTGGAACGAGCTGATCTTCGCGCTGACCTTCGTCAACGACCAGGACCGCTACACCCTGCCGGTGGCGATGACGTTCTTCTTCGGCCGCGACGACACCGCCTGGGGGCCGGTGATGGCCGCCTCGACGCTGTTCACCCTGCCGGTGATCGTCTTCTTCCTGCTGGTGCAACGCCGGATGGTCTCCGGCCTGGTGGCGGGCGCCGTCAAGGGCTGAGGTGCAAGGAAGGGCCCCTTGTTAACGCATTCTGTCGAGAAGGGTCCCCTTCTCACACCCCGTCGGGCAGCCGGGCCGCGTCGGGCGGGGATCGGCGGGCCGCGATGCCGCCGTAGGCTGTCGCCATGACGGGCAGGCTGGTGACGGTGAACCTCGGCGCGGCGACCGAGGCGGAGTGGGCGGGCGACGCGAGCGGCCGCAGCGGCATCGACAAGCGGCCTGCGGGCGGGCCGGTGCTGCTGCGCGTCGACGGGGTGGCCGGCGACTTCATCGGCGAGCGGGCCCACCACGGCGGGCCCGACCAGACGGTCTACGCGTACGCCGAGGAGGACGCCGCGTGGTGGGCGGTCGAGCTGGGCCGCGACATCCCGCCGGGGGCCTTCGGCGAGAACCTGACGACGTACGCGGTGGACGTGACCGGCGCGGTCGTCGGCGAGCGGTGGCAGATCGGGTCGGCCCTGCTGGAGGTGACCAAGCCGCGCACGCCGTGCCGGACGTTCGCCGGGTTCTGGGGCGTGCCGGATCTGATCAAGCGGTTCACGGCGCGCGCCGCCCCCGGGGCGTACCTGCGGGTGCTGCGGGAGGGCGAGGTCGGCGCGGGCGACCCGGTGGAGGTGGTGGAGCGGCCGGAGCACGGCGTGACCGTCGGCGAGGTGTTCCGGGCGAGCACGCTCGAACCGGAGCTGCTGCCCCGGCTGCTCGACGTGCCCGAGCTGCCCGAGTCGCTGCGGCGGAAGGTCGAACGCAGGCTCGCCATGCCCGACGCCTGAGGGGCCCCGGCGGCCCCAGGGGCGCCGCGCCCGAGCGCCGATCGCCGCGCCCGCCCCGCCGCCGATCGCCGTGCCCAGGCGTTAACAAGGGCCCCCTGCTATGCGGAATGCGTTAACAGGGGGCCCTTCCTTACACCGTCAGCGGAGCCAGGGGATGCTGCGGTCGAGCAGGCCGCGCTCCTTGAGCTCCTTGCGCAGCGGGATCTCGTCGTCGATGTACCCGTTCCAGTTGATGCCCCAGTAGTTGGCGGTGTGGGTGCCCTCGCCGCAGAGCTGGCGCTGCACCGGCGTGCGGTTGGCCCACCACTCGCCGTCGGCGTCGATGTGCAGCTCGTCCAGCGGGCGGATCCACCGGTAGGTGTAGCCGACGAAGAGCATCTTGCGGGTGATGTTCGACAGGTTCGTCGACCGGGAGTGCCACTGGCGGCGGTCGAAGATGAACGCGTCGCCCGGGTTCGCGGTGATCTCCACCGTGCCCTCCGGGTCCGGGTTGTGCACCGTCAGGTCCGCCGGGCGGGGCAGCGAGTTCCACAGGTGGCTGCCCGGGATCACCTTGGTCGCGCCGCGGCCGGTCTCCGACAGGTCGGAGAGCACGTACGCCACCTTCAGCGAGAACATCGGCCGGGGCAGGTTCGGGTCCATCGTCTCCGGGTCGGAGTTCTGCCGGTAGCCGTCCTGGTGCCACCCCCAGTACGGCTTCTCCGGCTCCAGCGCCGGCGGGGTGACGTCGAGGTGGTTGTGGTGGGTGTAGATGTTCCACCCGGCCAGGCCCCACATGTACGGGAAGGCGATCGGGTGGGTCAGCAGCTGGCCGAAGAGCTCGTCGCGCTCCAGGAAGCCCAGCAGGTGCAGGGTGCCGTCCTTGGTGGTGTTGCCCTTGGCCTTCTCCTCCGCGTACACGCGGTCGACGGCCTCCTCCAGGGCGGCCCGGTGGTCCTCCGTCAGCACGTTCCGCAGCAGGAGGAAGCCCTGCTCGTGGAACTCCTTGCGGTCGGTGTCGCTGATCGGTTCGTAGCCGGTCCGGCCGTCGTAATCGAACACCGCGTAGTACCCCTCCCCATGAGGTGAAACCATTTCTGGCACAGGACGCCGATGCTACTGCGCCCCTTCGGGGGGGTGCGGAGCGCGCCCGACGGTGTGGGGGAGTGCTCGGACCGTTGGCACCCGCTTGGGTGCGGAGAGTGAGAATGGGTGTTTGTTCGGCGGCTTTCGCCGGATATGGAGGATTGTGCGGTAACCGTCGGTGTGGAGAATCGCGACCGCTCAGGCGTCGGCGAAGACCTCGGCGAGCACCTCGCCGTCGTTCGCCGTCGCGTCGCCCACCCGGCCCCAGGTGCCGGCCTTCGCGGTCCACTCCAGGCCGGCGAAGCGCACCCGCTTCACCCCGTGGTCGGAGGCGTGCGAGACCAGCCAGTGCGCGTACCGCCAGCCGTCGCGCCGGTCGTCGGCCGGCACCGCGACGCCGGTCAGCTCGGCCGGGGACGCCGCCTCCGGCAGCCCCCAGTCCAGGCGTAGGCCCCGGGTCAGCGCGGCGGTGGCGGCCGCGCCCCGCATCACCGGCGTCGCGCCGACCGTGCAGGCCACCGCGCCGGTCGCCTCGCCGAGCAGCGCCCGCGTCAGCACCTCCGACTCGTCCGCCCACTTCTGGTACGCCTCGGGGAACGCCGAGCGCTGCACCTTCTGCGCGGCGTCGGTGACCCGCATCTTCTCCCAGCCGCGTACCCGCTTGAGCGCGGCGTAGAACTTCCGGGTCGCGTACCGGGGGTCGGCGATCTGCGCCTCGGTGCCCCAGCCCTGGCTCGGCCGCTGCTGGAACAGGCCCAGCGAGTCCCGGTCGCCGCCGGAGAGGTTGCGCAGCCCGGACTCCTGGTAGGCCGTCGCGAGGGCGACCACCACGGCCCGCTCGGGCATCTTCCGCTGGACGCCGATGGCGGCGATCGTGGCGGCGTTGGCCATCTGGTCGGCGTCCAGGCGCACCTGGCCGTCGGCCTGCACCGTGCAGGTGCGGCTGGTCAGGGACAGCGGCAGGCGTAGCTGCCCGCCGGCCTGCCGGACGACGAGCCAGATCCCCACCACGGCGATCACGGCGACGACGACACCGGTCGCGACGACTGCCCGACTTCGCACCCGCACCCCCTGTTCGACGGCGTTCGCCAAGAGTACGTCCCCGCCGCCGCCGTCCGACCCGTCCGACCGGTTCGCTCCGTTCCGTGGCGGGTCGGCCGCGATGCGTGTCCGCCTTCCCGGTGCCCCGGCCCGGAAACCGCAGCCGGCCCAGGAGCCGATCTGCCGGCCCGGGAGCGGAGCCGGCCGGCCCGGGGCCGGTCAGTCCGTCGGCACCCAGCTCGCGTCGCGCTTCTCGCGGAACGCGAGCACCCCCTCGCGCCCCTCGTCGGAGAGGAAGAACCCGGTCGACAGGGCGGCCAGCTCGGAGACCCCGGCCCGCAGGTCGGCCGCCGGGGGGCGGCGCAGCAGCGCCTTCGCCCCGGCCAGCGCGTTCGGCGCGCCCCGCACCAGCGAGGCGCAGGCCCGCGCCACCGCCGCGTCCAGCGCGTCCGCCGGCACCGCCGAGGTGACCAGCCCGATCTCGGCGGCCCGCCGCCCGTCGAAGGTGTCGCCGGTGAGGTACAGCTCGGCGGCGGCCCGGGGCGTCAGCCGGGGCAGCACGGTCGCCGAGATCACCGCCGGGATCACCCCGATCCGCACCTCGGTGAACGCGAACGTCGCCTCCTGCGCGCAGATCGCCAGGTCGGCCGCCGCGATCAGGCCCAGCCCGCCGGCCCGCGCCGGCCCGGCCACCCGGGCCACCACCGGCTTCGGGCACTCCCAGACCGCCGCGAGCACGTCGCCGAGCATCCCGGCCGGGACCGTGCCGCTGGCGTACGCGGCGGCGGTCTCCTTCAGGTCCGCGCCGGAGCAGAAGACGGGGCCGGCGTGGTCGAGCACCACCACCCGGACCGTGTCGTCGGCCACGGCGGCGGCCAGCCCGGCCAGCAGCTCGGTCATCAGCGGCGTGGAGAGCGCGTTGCGGTTGTGCGGGCTGTCCAGGGTGAGGGTGGTCACCCCACGGGCCGTGGCGACCCGCACGAGCGCGGCGGTGGAGGTCATGCCGGGCACACTAGTGGCCATGCCCGGCGTCCTTCCAGAAGGCGAGCCCGTCCCGGCCGACGGCTCGCTGCCCGCCACCGCGACCCGCGCCGTCGGCGCGCGCGGCTTCGGCGTGTACGTGCACGTGCCGTTCTGCGCCAGCCGCTGCGGCTACTGCGACTTCAACACCTACACCGCCGACGAGCTGGGCGGCGGGGCGAGCCGCGAGGGGTACGCCGACACGGTGCTCGCCGAGCTGACGCTGGCCGCCCGGGTGCTCGGCGACGCCCCGCCGCCGAGGGTCGACACCGTGTTCGTCGGCGGCGGCACGCCCACCCTGCTGCCCGCCGACGACCTGGCCCGCATCCTCGACGGCATCGACGGCGCCTGGGGGCTGGCCGCCGACGCGGAGGTGACCACCGAGGCCAACCCCGAGTCGGTGACGCCGGAGTCGCTGAAGACCCTGCGGGCCGCCGGGTACACCCGGATCTCGCTGGGCATGCAGTCGGCCGCGCCGGGGGTGCTGGCGATCCTCGACCGCCGGCACCGCGCCGGTCGGGCCACCGAGGCCGCCCGGGAGGCCCGCGACGCCGGGTTCGACCACGTCAACCTCGATTTGATCTACGGTACGCCGGGGGAGAGCGCCGACGACTTCGCCGCGTCCCTGGCGCAGGTGGTGGCCGCCGGGGTGGACCACGTCAGCGCGTACGCCCTGATCGTGGAGGACGGCACCCGGCTGGCCGCGCGGATGCGGCGCGGCGAGCTGCCGTACCCCTCCGACGACGTGGCGGCGGACCGCTACCTGGCCGCGGAGTCCGCCCTCGACGCGGCCGGTTTCTCCTGGTACGAGGTGTCCAACTGGGCCCGCACGCCGGCCGGCCGGTGCCGGCACAACCTGCTCTACTGGAACGGCGGCGACTGGTGGGGCCTCGGGCCGGGGGCGCACAGCCACGTCGACGGGGTGCGCTGGTGGAACGTCAAGCACCCGGCCGCGTACGCGAAGCGCCTCACGGCGGGGGAGTCGCCCGGCCTGGCCCGGGAGGTGCTCACGCCCGACGAGGCCCACACGGAGGACGTGATGCTGCGGCTGCGGCTCGCCTCGGGGCTGCCGCTGGCCGTGCTGGACGACGCGGGCCGCGCCGGGGCCCGGCGGGCGCTAGCCGACGGCCTGCTCGACCCGGCCGGGCACGCGGAGGGCCGGGCGGTGCTCACGCTGCGCGGCCGGCTGCTGGCCGACGCGGTCGTGCGCGACCTGCTGCCCTGACGGGGGTGGCCCCGACCGGCCGGGGGAGCGGCCGGTCGAGGGTCACTTGATCAGGTTGACGGTCATCGGGTAGCGGTAGGGGCTGCCCTCGTTCGCCTTGATGCCGGCGACGATGCCGAAGATGATGCCCACGATCATCGCGCCGAACCCGATCAGGAGCCCCACCAGGATGCAGGTGAGGATCCAGCCGATCAGGGCGATGACCGACCAGAGGAGCTGGAAGTTCAGCGCCGCCACCGCGTGTGCGCGGACCGTCGGCGACTGGTTGCCCCGGGCGAGCAGGGCGATCAGCGGCGCGAGCCAGCCGAGCACGCCGCCGCCGAGGAACATCCCCGCCGCGCCGCCGAAGTGGGCCACCAGGACCCAGGTCTTGTCCTCGTTGTTGGCGTAGCCGCCGGAGGGCGGGCCGTACGCGCCGCCGGTCGGGTAGCCGCCACCGGGCGGGGGGAAGCCGCCCGCCCCGGGCGGCGGGTAGCCGGCCGACGGCGGCTGGTCGCCGGTGGGCGGCGGATAGCCACCGGGCGGGGGATAGCCGCCCGCCCCGGGCGCGCCGGACAGTGGTGCGGTGGGCTCGTGCCCCGGCGAGCCGTACGGTGCCGACGGGTTCGGCTCCGGCGGGTAGCCGCCGGGGTCGCCCGATCCGGGAGGGCGAGGTGGTTCAGTCATGCACGTCACGGTAGGGGTTGCGGGCAAGTCGGCACCAGTGCGACACCAGCTCGGCGGGGCGGATCTTCGGCCCGCGTGCGCAGGTGACGGCCCGCGCCGGGCGGCCGTCGACCGGCCGGCACGCGCCCGCGCGGCGGCCACCGCACCCACGGTCCGTCGTTGATCTTACCCAGGACGGGGCAGCCGACGTAGACTGGCACTCGTTACAGTCGAGTGCCAGGCGTCGACGCACCGGCGGAGCGCCGACCTGCGGTGCCGCCGCGCCGCCGGGCCCGACGTGCGACAGGAGGTGGCAGGGTGGGTCTGGACGACCGCAAGCTCGCCGTGCTCCGCGCGATCGTCGAGGACTACGTCGCCACCCAGGAGCCGGTCGGCAGCAAGGCGCTGGTCGAGCGGCACCAGCTCGGCGTCTCCCCCGCGACGGTCCGCAACGACATGGCGGTGCTGGAGGAGGAGGGCTACATCCGGCAGCCGCACACCAGCGCCGGCCGGGTCCCCACCGACCGGGGCTACCGCCTCTTCGTCGACCGGCTGTCCCGGGTCAAGCCGCTCAGCCCGGCCGAGCGCCGGGCGATCGAGCGCTTCCTGGTCGGCGCGGTCGACCTCGACGACGTGGTGCACCGCACGGTGCGGCTGCTGGCGCAGCTCACCCGGCAGGTCGCCGTGGTGCAGTATCCCTCGCTGGCCCGCTCGTCGGTGCGGCACCTGGAGCTGGTGCCGATCTCCACCACCCGGCTGATGCTGGTGATGATCGCCGACACGGGCCGGGTCGAGCAGCGGCTGGTCGAGCTGCCCGCGCCGGTGAGCGCCGACGACGTCACCGACCTGCGTCGGCTGGTCAACGAGAAGCTCGTCGGCAGCCGGCTGTCGGAGACCCCGCCGCTGGTGCAGGCGCTGGTCGAGGAGTCGACCCCGCACCTGCGCGGCACCATGACCACGCTCTCCACCGTCCTGCTGGAGACGCTGGTCGAGCGGCACGAGGAGCGCATCGCGCTGGCCGGCACCGCCAACCTGACCCGGGGCGGCCTGCTCGACTTCCAGGGGTCCCTGCGGCCCATCCTGGAGGCGCTGGAGGAGGAGGTGGTGATGCTCAAGCTCATCGGCGAGGCCGAGTCGACCACCACCCGCGTGCTGATCGGCGACGAGAACGAGATCGACAACCTGCGGGCCGCCTCGGTGGTGAGCACCGGCTACGGCCCGGGGGCGACCGCGCTCGGCGGACTGGGCGTGGTCGGGCCCACCCGGATGGACTACCCCGGCACCATCGCCACGGTGCGGGCCGTGGCACGCTACGTGGGCGAGCTGCTGGCCCAGAACTGACCAGTCAGGGCCGACGGCCGGCTCCGGCCGACGACCGGCGCAACGCGACAAGAACATGAGGACACGGGACGCAGTGGCCAGGGACTACTACGGCATCCTCGGCGTGAGCCGGGAGGCCTCCGACGACGAGATCAAGCGCGCCTACCGCAAGCTGGCGCGGCAGTTCCACCCGGACGTCAATCCGGACCCGGAGGCACAGGAGAAGTTCAAGGACATCAACGCCGCGTACGAGGTCCTCTCGGACGACCGGAAACGGCAGATCGTCGACCTCGGCGGCGACCCCCTCGCCCCCGGCGGCGGTGGCATGGGCGGCCCGGGCGGGCCCGGCGGGGCCGGCCCGTTCGTCGGCTTCCAGGACATCATGGACGCCTTCTTCGGCGGCGCGGCCGGCGGCTCCCGGGGCCCGCGCCCGCGCACCCGCCCCGGCGCGGACGCGATCCTGCGCCTGGAGCTGGACCTGCACGAGACGGCGTTCGGCGTCGAGGCCCCGATCACCGTCGACACGGCGGTGCTCTGCACCACCTGCTCCGGGGCGGGCACGGCGGCCGGCACCCACCTGGCCACCTGCGAGGCGTGCGGCGGCCGGGGCGAGGTCCAGTCGGTGCAGCGCACCTTCCTCGGCCAGGTGGTCTCCGCCCGGCCGTGCACGGTCTGCCAGGGCTACGGCACCACCATCCCGCACCCCTGCCCGACCTGCACCGGCGACGGTCGGGTGCGCACCCGCCGCTCGCTGACCGTCAAGATCCCCGCCGGGGTCGAGGACGGCATGCGCATCCGGCTCGCCCAGCAGGGCGAGGTCGGCCCGGGCGGCGGCACCGCCGGCGACCTCTACGTCGAGATCCACGAGCGCCCGCACGACGTCTACTCCCGCAAGGGCGACGACCTGCACTGCCGGGTCACCGTCCCGATGACCGCCGCCGCGCTCGGCACCCGGCTGACCATCAAGACCCTCGACAGCGAGGAGACGGTCGACGTCAAGGCCGGCACCCAGCCGGGCAGCACCCTGCGGCTGCGCGCCCGGGGCGTGCCGCACCTGCGCGGCACCGGGCGGGGCGACCTCTACGTCCACCTCGACGTGCGCACCCCGACCAAGCTCGACGCCGACCAGGAGAAGATGCTGCGCGACTTCGCCAAGACCCGGGGCGAGGAGGTCGCCGAGCTGAGCAAGCAGGGCGGCTTCTTCTCCCGGATGCGCGACGCCTTCAACGGGCACGCCTGAGGTGTCGGCGCCGCTGTTCCTGGTCGACGCGCTGCCCACCGGCGACTCGCTGACCCTCGGCGGCCCGGAGGGGCACCACGCGGCCACCGTGAAGCGGCTGCGCGCCGGCGAGGAGCTGCTGCTGGCCGACGGCCGGGGCGGCACGGCCACCGCCGTGGTCACCGCCGTCGGCAGGGGCGCCCTCGACCTGCGGGTCACCGCCCGGGGGCACGTCGACGCGCCCGTCCCCCGGCTCGTCGTGGCGCAGGGCATCGCCAAGGGCGACCGGGGCGAGCTGGCCGTGCAGGCGATGACCGAGGTCGGGGTCGACGAGATCGTGCCCTGGGCGGCGGCCCGCTCCGTGGCGCAGTGGCGCGGCGACCGGGGCGTACGGGCCCGGGAGAAGTGGGCGGCGACCGCCCGGGAGGCGGCGAAGCAGGCCCGCCGGGCGTGGCTGCCGGTGGTGGCCGGCGCCCCCGACGAGTCCACGGCCACGGTGGCCCGCCGGATCGCGGGGGCCGCCGCCGCGTTCGTCCTGCACGAGGAGGCGCAGGAGCCGCTGACCGCCGCCGAGCTGCCCGCCGCGGGCGAGATCGTGCTGGTCGTCGGCCCCGAGGGCGGCATCACCGACGCGGAGGTGACCGCGTTCACTCAGGCCGGCGCCCGCCCGGTGCGCCTCGGCCCGCACGTGCTGCGCACCTCCACGGCGGGCGTCGCCGCCCTCTGCGTCCTGGCCACCCGCCTGTCCCGCTGGTGACCCGCCTGTCCCGTCGGTGGCCCGCCTGTCCCGCTGGTGAACCCTGGCCGGGTCAGGTGCGCAGGTAGGACGCGCCGTTGAGGTCGACGACCGTGCCGGAGGCCCACTCCGCCTCCGCCGACGCCAGCCAGTGGACCGCCGCCGCGACCTCCTCCGGGCGGGCCACCCGGCCGAACGGGCTCTGCGCCCGGATCGCCGCGCCGCTCTCGCCGGCCAGGTGCTCCGTGGTCATGTCCGTCTCCACGAAGCCGGGGGCCACCGTCGCGACCGCGATG
The DNA here is from genome assembly GCF_014205165.1 of Micromonospora carbonacea. Classification (NCBI taxonomy): domain Bacteria; kingdom Bacillati; phylum Actinomycetota; class Actinomycetes; order Micromonosporales; family Micromonosporaceae; genus Micromonospora; species Micromonospora carbonacea. The sequence goes on from NZ_JACHMZ010000001.1 coordinate 1,155,861, forward strand.
CCGTACGGGGCCAGCGCCACCGCGAGGGACTGGCCGAGCGCGTTGAGCCCCGCCTTGCTCGCCCCGTACGCCGGCTGCTCCGGCTCGCCCCGGAACGCGCCCCGCGACGACACGTTGACGACCCGGCCGCCCCGCCCCCGCATGTGCTGGGCCGCGCACCAGGTCACGTTGGCCGCCCCCGTCAGGTTGGTCTCCAGCACCAGCCGCCAGCGCCGCTGCCAGTCGGCGTAGGACGCGCCGAAGACCGGGTGCGGCGCGTTCCGCTCGCCGTACACCCCGGCGTTGTTGACCAGCACGTCGAGCCCGCCGAGGCGGGCCGCCGCGTCGTCGACCATCACCCGTACCGCCTCGGGGTCGGCCAGGTCCGCGCGGACCACGACGTGACCGTCGCCCGGCAGCTCCGCGCGCAGCCGCTCGGCCAGCTCCCCGGAGCCCCGGTGGTGGACCGCCACCCGGTCCCCGCCGGCAGCGAAGCGCGTCGCCACCGCGCGCCCGATGCCCCGCGAGGCCCCCGTCACCAGCACCGCCCGTGAAGTCACGCGGCCATCATGCCCCAGCCGCCCGGCACCACTTACCATGCCCCGATGGGATCCGACTGCCTGTTCTGCCGCATCGTCGCCGGGGAGATCCCGGCCACCGTCGTCCGGGAGACCGCCACCACCCTCGCCTTCCGCGACATCGACCCGAAGGCCCCGGTGCACGTGCTGGTCATCCCCAAGGAGCACTACGCCGACGTGGCGACCCTCGGCCAGGGCGACCCGGCGCTCGCCGGCGAGCTGCTGGCCACGGCCGCCGTCGTCGCCGAGGACGAGGGGCTGCTCGGCGACGGCTTCCGGCTCATGTTCAACACCGGGGCGTACGGCGGCCAGGAGGTCTTCCACGTGCACGCGCACCTGCTCGGCGGCGCGCCGCTGGGCCCGATGCTCTGCCGCTGAGGGAGCGGGCGCGTCCGTGCGGGCGCGTCCGTCGCCGACGCGTCCCGCGCGGAGGTGTTAGGAAGGGGCCCTTCCTATGCAGAATGCGTTAACAAGGGGCCCCTCCTTACACTGCGGGCGTGGGTGGAATCGGCGAGCGGCTCGGGCGGATGGTGCGGCGGGTCCAGGCCGAGGGGCGGGTGCCGGCGGTCGCCGCGGCCCTGCACCGGGCGGACCGCCCGCTCTGGACCTGCGAGGCCGGCGGCACCGGCAACGACACCGCGCTCGGCCCGCAGACGCTGTTCCGGATCGGCTCGGTCACCAAGACGTTCACCGCCGTGCTGGTCATGCAGTGCCGTGACGCCGGCCTGCTCGACCTCGACGACCCCGTCGGCGCGCACCTCGACGTGCCCGCGCACGGCGAGCTGACCGTGCGCCGGCTGCTGTCGCACACCGCCGGCCTGCAACGGGAGCCGCACGGCGACGTCTGGGACACCCTGCGCGCCCCCGGGGCGGACGAGCTGCTGGCCGACCTGGCCCGCGCCGAGCGGGTCCTGCCGCCGGCCCGCCGCTTCCACTACTCCAACCTGGGCCTGGCGGTGCTCGGCCAGCTCGTCGCCCGGCTGCGCGGCGGCACCTGGGCCGAGGTGCTCGCCGACCGGGTGCTCGCCCCGCTCGCCCTGACCGCCACCACCGACCGGCCGGGCCCGGCGGCGGCCACCGGGTTCCTCGTCGACGCGTACTCCGACGAGGCGCACCCGGAGCCGCCGACCGACTTCGGTGCGGTCGGCCCGGCCGCCCAGCTCTGGAGCACCGCCGCCGACATGGCCCGCTGGGCGGCGTTCCTGGCCGACCCGGCGGCGCTCGACCCCACCGGCGCGGTGCTCGCCCCGGCGACGCTCGACGAGATGCGCTGGCCGCTGACCGTCACCGACGAGACGTCCTGGGGCGCCGGCTTCGGGCTGGGGCTGATCCTGCTGCCGCAGGGCGGCCGGGTGGTGCACGTCGGCCACGACGGGGCGATGCCCGGCTTCCTCGCCGCCGTCTACGGCCGCCGGGGCGGCGACGGCACCCCCGGCGCGATGGGCGCGGCGGTGCTCGGCTCGTCCGGGACCGGCGTGGACGTGATCGACCTGCCGCACCGGCTGCTCGCCGCCGCCGTCGAGCACGACCCGGCCGACGTCGTGCCGTGGCGGCCGGGCCCGCCGGCCCCGCCGCACCTGCGCGGCATGCTGGGCCACTGGTGGGGCGAGGGCTTCGCGTACGTCTTCACCTGGCACGACGGCACCCTGCGGGCCCGGGGCGTCGACGACCCGGCCGGCAAGCCCCCGGCGGTCTTCGCCCCGCTGCCGGACCGGCCCGACGTGTTCCGCACCGTCTCCGGGCGGGAGACCGGCGAGCTGCTGCGGCTGACCCGGGACGCGACCGGGACGGTGGTCCGGCTGCACTGGGCGACCTACCGCTTCACCCGGGGCCAGGAGACCTTCGACGGGTACGACTTCCGGCGCTGACCCCCGCCCCCGCCATCCGTCGCCGGCCGGGGGAAATGGGCGAGGTGCCGCCGGGCGGGAAACGTTACGATGGGGGTAACGTCCGACCGCCGCGCCAGCAGAGCCCGGCGCCGAGATCGAGAGCAGGTGCGCAGGGCCCCTCGGCCCGACCCATGACCGGCACCCCACCTCCCGGCCCGCCCCGGGTGCAGACCAGGATCACCGTCCCCGACTCGAAGATCATGGTCAACCTGCTGGGCGCGGGCGACGAGATCCTGCGACTCGTCGAGCGTTCGGTCGACAGCGACGTGCACGTCCGCGGCAACGAGATCACCATCACCGGTGCCCCGGCGGACAACGCCATCGCCGAGCGCCTCTTCAGCGAGCTGCTCGAACTGATCGAGAAAGGCGAGACCCTGACCACTGACGCCGTGCGGCGCACCGTCGGGATGCTGGAACAGGGCGGCACCGAGCGGCCCGCCGAGGTCCTGACGCTCAACATCCTCTCCCGGCGCGGGCGCACCATCCGCCCCAAGACGCTCGGGCAGAAGAAATACGTCGACGCGATCGACGCGCACACCATCGTCTTCGGCATCGGCCCCGCCGGCACCGGCAAGACCTACCTGGCGATGGCGAAGGCCGTCCAGGCGCTCCAGGCCAAGCAGGTCAACCGGATCATCCTGACCCGGCCGGCGGTCGAGGCGGGGGAGCGGCTGGGCTTCCTGCCCGGCACGCTCAACGAGAAGATCGACCCCTACCTGCGCCCGCTCTACGACGCGCTGCACGACATGCTCGACCCGGAGACGATCCCGAAGCTCATGGCGGCCGGGACGATCGAGGTCGCGCCCCTGGCATACATGAGGGGCAGGACCCTTAATGATGCGTTCATCATCCTCGACGAGGCGCAGAACACCACGCCCGAGCAGATGAAGATGTTCCTCACCCGGCTCGGCTTCGGCTCCAAGATCGTGGTCACCGGCGACGTCACCCAGGTGGACCTTCCGGGCGGGACGACCAGCGGCCTGCGGGTGGTCCGGGAGATCCTGGAGAACGTGGAGGACGTGCACTTCGCGCAGTTGTCCAGCTCCGACGTGGTGCGGCACCGGCTGGTCGGGGAGATCGTCGACGCGTACGCCCGCTGGGACGCCGAGCGGGAGAACCAGCAGGCGCAGGGCGTGCACGCCGTGCCGGGGCGCACCGCCCAGGGCGGCCGGGCCGGCCGGCGCCGTCAGACCTAGGGAACCCAGTTGTCCATCGAGATCGCCAACGAGTCCGGTGTCGACGTCGACACCGACGCCGTGCTCGCCGTCGCCCGGCACGCCCTCGACGAGATGGGGGTCAACCCCCTCGCCGAGCTGTCCGTGCTGCTGGTCGACATCGACTACATGACCGAGCTGAACCACCGCTGGATGGGCGGCGACGGCCCGACCGACGTGCTCGCCTTCCCCATGGACGAGGGCAGCGTCGACCACGGGCCGGGCGAGTCCAGCGCGGCCGGCGGCGAGCCGGCGCTGCTGGGCGACATCGTGCTCTGCCCGGAGGTGGCGGCCAAGCAGGCCGCGACGGCCGGCCACTCCTCGGCCGACGAGCTGCACCTGCTCACCGTGCACGGGGTGCTGCACCTGCTCGGTTACGACCACGCCGAGCCGGAGGAGGAGCGGGAGATGTTCGAGCTCCAGGCCCGGCTGCTGGCCAGCTGGCGGTCGACCCGGTCCGCGTGATGCCCCTCCAGGTGTCGGCTGCCGGCGCGACCGCTGGCCTGCCCGACCTGCAACTGCTCGTCTTCGCGGCCGGGCTGGTGGTGCTCGCCGGCCTGATCGCGATGACCGAGGCGGCGCTGGCCGCCGTGTCACCGGCCCGCGCGGCCGAGCTGGCCCGCGACGGGGCCCGGGGCGCGCGTACGCTCCAGGCCGTCGCCGGTGACGTGGTCCGCCACCTCAACCTGCTGCTGCTGTTGCGGCTGCTGGCCGAGCTGACCGCCACCACGCTGGTCGCCCTGGTGGCGGTCGACACGTTCGGCGCGGGCTGGCGGGCGGCGCTGGTCACCGCCGGCGCGATGACCGTGATCAGCTTCGTGGTGGTCGGGGTCGGGCCGCGCACCCTCGGCCGGCAGCACGCGTACGCGGTCGGCCGGGCCGTCGCGCCGCTGGTGCGCTGGCTGGGCCGGGCGCTCAACCCGCTGGCCTCGCTGCTGATCCTGATCGGCAACGCGGTCACCCCGGGGCGCGGTTTCCGGGAGGGGCCGTTCGCCACCCAGGTGGAGCTGCGCGAGCTGGTCGACCTGGCCGAGCAGCGGGGCGTCGTCGAGCACGGCGAGCGGCAGATGATCCACTCGGTGTTCGCGCTCGGCGACACCATCGCCCGCGAGGTGATGGTGCCGCGCACCGAGATGGTGTGGATCGAGGAGAGCAAGACCCTCTCGCAGGCCCTCGCCCTGTTCCTGCGTTCCGGCTTCTCCCGCATCCCGGTGATCGGGGAGAGCGTCGACGACGTGCTCGGCGTGCTCTACCTCAAGGACCTGATCCGCCGCACCCAGGGCGGCGACCCGGCGGCGTCCCGGCTGCCGGTGTCGGAGCTGATGCGCCCGGCGACGTTCGTCCCGGAGTCCAAGCCGGTCGACGACCTGCTGTCGGAGATGCAGGCCGCGCGCAACCACCTGGTCATCGTCGTCGACGAGTACGGCGGCACCGGCGGCCTCGTCACGATCGAGGACATCCTGGAGGAGATCGTCGGCGAGATCACCGACGAGTACGATGTCGAACGCCCGCCGGTCGAGCGGCTGGCGGACGGCGCGGTGCGGGTCACCGCCCGGCTGCCCGTCGAGACCCTCGGCGAGCTGTTCGACGTCGAGCTGCCCGCCGACGAGGTCGAGACGGTCGGCGGCCTGCTCGCGCAGGCCCTCGGCCGGGTCCCGATCCCCGGCGCGGAGGCCGAGGTGGCCGGGCTGCGCCTGGTCGCCGAGGGCACCACGGGCCGGCGCAACCGGATCGACACCGTGCTGGTGAGCCGGGTCGAGCCGACCGACCACCCCGACCCGACCCCCGGGCGCGGCGAGCCCGCCGAGGCCCGGGGCACCCAGAACCGAGCCGAGGAGAGGCAACCCGCCGATGCCTGAGTCACCCGCCGCGCCCGCCGCGCTACCCACCCCGTCCGCGCCGGTCGAGCTGAGCGCCGAGGACGGCAAGCTGGTCATCCTCGCCCGGGGGGCCCGGGGCCGGGTGGGCGCCGTGGAGGGCGCCGCGGTACGCGACCAGGACGGCCGGACGTACGCGGCGGCGAGCGTGTCGCTGCCCTCGCTGACCCTCACCGCCCTCCAGCTCGCGGTGGCCTCCGCCGTGGCGGCCGGGGCGACCCGGCTGGAGGCCGCCGTCGTGGTGACGGAGGCGTCGACCCTGGACGGGGCGGGGCACGCCGCCGTCCGTGACCTCGCCGCCGACGCGCCGATCCACGTGGCCGCGCCGGATGGTGCCGTCCTCGGCACGGTGGTCGAGTGAGCGACGTGCGGAGTGGCCGGCCGGGCGACGCCGGCGGCGGCGGGACGCGCCCGTACCGGGCGGGGTTCGCCTGCTTCGTGGGCCGTCCGAACGCCGGCAAGTCGACGCTGACCAACGCGATCGTCGGCACGAAGATCGCGATCACCTCGAACAAGCCGCAGACCACCCGGCACGTGATCCGGGCCGTGCTGCACCGGCCGGAGTCGCAGCTCGTGCTGGTCGACACCCCCGGGCTGCACCGCCCGCGCACGCTGCTCGGCGAGCGCCTCAACGACCTGGTCCGCTCCACCTGGAGCGAGGTCGACGTGATCGGCCTGTGCATCCCGGCCGACGAGCCGGTCGGCCGGGGCGACCGGTTCATCACCGGGGAACTGGCCGAGCTGAAGGCGACCGTGCTGGCGGTGGTGACCAAGACGGACCTGGTCGACAAGAAGCGGCTGGCCGAGCAGTTGCTGGCGGTCAGCGAGCTGGGCGAGTTCGCGGCCGTGGTGCCGGTCAGCGCCGTCTCCGGGCACCAGCTCGACACGCTGGTCGACGTGATGACCGGCTACCTGCCCGAGTCGCCGCAGCTCTACCCGGACGACATGCTCACCGACGACCCGGAGCAGGTGCTGGTCGCCGAGCTGATCCGGGAGGCGGCGCTGGAGGGGGTCCGCGACGAGCTGCCGCACTCCATCGCCGTGGTGGTGGAGGAGATGATCCCCGAGGGCAACCTCATGAAGATCTACGCCGACGTGTACGTCGAGCGGCCCAGCCAGAAGGCCATCGTGATCGGCCACCGGGCGAGCCGGCTCAAGGAGGTCGGCACCACCGCCCGCCGGCAGATCGAGGAGCTGCTCGGCACCCGCATCTACCTGGACTTGCACGTCCGGGTGGCCAAGGACTGGCAACGCGACCCCAGACAACTCCGCAAACTGGGCTTCTGACTCCAGAATGTCATTTTTCACTTTTTAGGCGGTTCCCTGGCTGTTTTGCGGCGGGGGCCGGAGGGTAGGAAGCCACCGCCCCCTCTGCTCCCGACCGGAAGCCGGCTGATGCGAAACCGGTACCTGGATCTGCTCCGTGCCCTGGCGATCGTCCGTGTCGTCGTCTACCACGTGACCGGTTGGGCCACGCTGACCCTGGTCTTCCCGGCCATGTCGGTGATGTTCGCGCTCGCCGGGTCGCTGATGGCGGCGTCGCTGGACCGGTCCGGCCCGTCGGCGGTCCGCCGGCGGCTGCGCCGCCTGCTGCCCTCGCTGTGGGTGCTGGCCGCGATCTTCGTCCCCGCCATGCTGCTCGCCGGGCTGCCGCTGACGCCGAAGGTGCTGCTGTGGGCGTTCCCGGTCGCCGACCCGCCCGCCAACTACTGGGGGGCGCTGGCGCTCAGCGTGATCTGGTACCTGCGCGACTACCTGTGGTTCGTGTTCGCCTCGCCCGTCGCGCTGTGGCTGTTCCGGCGGGCCCCGTGGCCCACCCTGCTCGCCCCGTACGCGCTGCTGGCCACCATCGAGTTCGGACTGTTGCCCGCCGCGCCCACCGTGCTGCGGGAGTTCGGCCTCTACTTCGGCGCGTGGCTGCTCGGCTTCGCCCACCACGACGGGCTGCTGCGGCGTACGGCCAATCGGGTGCTGGTACCGGCGGCGCTGGCCCTCGGCGTCGCCGGGGCGGCGTGGATCGTCACCCACCCCGGCCCGCGCGGGTACGACCTGAACGACATCCCGCTGGGCAACGCGCTCTGGTCGGCGGCGTTCATCCTCGTGGCGATCGGCCGGGCCCCGGCGTCGGCGGCCTGGGTGGACCGTTCCGCCGTGGCGGGCCGGGCGGTGACGGTGCTGAACCGGCGGGCGCTCACCGTCTACCTGTGGCACATGCCGTTCGTGGTGGCGCTCACCCCGCTGGTCGACGTGGTCGGTTGGTCCCATCAGGACCCGGTGGGCCTGGCGATCCGGGTGGTGCTGGTCTTCGCGCTGGTCGGCGCGGTCACCGCGCTGGTCGGCTGGGTGGAGGACGTCGCCGCCCGCCGGCCCCCGGAGCTGTTCCCCGGCAGCGCCCGCCCCGTGCCGGCCCGAGGGGGCGCCCCCGGCCGTTCCGTGCCGGCCCGCGGGGACGCCCCCGGCCGCCCCGTGCCGGCCGGCGGCGCCCCCGTGCCCGTCAGCCCCGCGCCGGCCGGGCCCGGCCGGGTGGTGCTGCCCGCGCCCCGCGCCCCCGAGGAGCACACGCTCAAGCTCAGCGCGCGGTGACCGCCACGTCGCCGCTGTCGGCGGCCAGGTCGAGCAGCAGCGGCGCGCCCGGATCGTCCACGATGCCCAGCTCGGTCTCGCCGGTGCCGACGTCCGAGCGCACCCGGTACCGGCCGGCGGGCACGACGACCTGCACGTCGCCGCTGCCGGCGTGCGCCCGCACCGAGGCCGGGGCGGACAGTTCGACGGTGACGTCGCCGGAGTCGGTCTCGGCGTCCACCTGACCGCCCAGGCGGCTGCCCGTGACGTTGCCCGACCCGGCGCGCAGGGTCGCCGGGCCGCGCACGTCGTCGACCTCGACGTTGCCGGAGTCGGTCTCGGCCCGCACGGGGCCGGTCGCCCGGGTGATCTCCAGGTTCCCGGAGCCGAGCCGCACGTCCACCACGCCGACCCGGCTCAGCACGACGTTGCCCGACCCGGTCTCGCCGTTCACGGCGATGCCCTCCGGGGCGGTCACCTCGTAGGAGATCGAGCAGCGGTCACCGCAGTCGGAGTCGAGCACCAGCTCGTCGCCCCGGATCTCGTACCGGGCCCCGGGCTGGTCGCCGTGGTAGCGCAGCACCCGCTTGATCCGGACCTGGCCGGCGGGGCCGCTGCCGACGACCGTCACGTCGCCCGAGCCCGGCAGCACGGTGACCCGGGCGATCCGCGTCGACTCGACGTCGTCGAAGTCCAGCCGGCGCAGCGACAGGTTGTCGCACCCGGCGAGGAGGACCAGGGTGGCGGCCGCCCCGACGGCGACGGCGCGGGCGGGGAGGGCGGGGCGCGTGGCGGGGGCGGTCCGGTGCGAGGCCATGGTCGGCACGCTACGGCCGCCCCGGCCCGCCGCGCATCGGGGATCACCCGCCGGGCACCCCGATTCGACCCTGATTCCGCCCGTCGGGGGAGAATGATCGGATGGCCGGGTACCGCCGACAGCTCTACCGCGACGACGCGGTGGTCCTGCGCGTGCAGAAGCTCGGCGAGTCCGACCGGATCATCACCCTGCTGACCCGCCGGCACGGGCGGCTGCGCGCGGTGGCCCGGGGGGTCCGCCGCACCACCAGCAAGTTCGGCGCGCGGCTGGAGCCGTTCGGCCACGTCGACGTGCAGCTCGCCGGCGACCCGAAGGGCAACGTCGGCAGCTCGCTGCACAGCGTCAGCCAGGTCGAGGGGATCGACCTGTACGGCAAGCGGTTCCTCGGCGACTATCCGCGCTACACGGCGGCCAGCGCGATCGCCGAGACCGCCGAGCGGCTCACCCCGGTCGAGCGGGAGCCGTCGCTGCGGCTGTTCCAGCTCACCCTCGGCGCGCTCAAGTCGCTCGCCCGGGGCGAGCACGCCACCACGCTGGTGCTCGACGCGTACCTGCTGCGGGGGATGGCCCTGGCGGGCTGGGCCCCCGCGCTGACGGCCTGCGCGGTCTGCGGCACCCCGGGCCGGCACCGGGCGTTCTCCGTGCCGGCCGGCGGCGCGGTCTGCCCGGACTGCCGGCCCCCCGGCGCGGCCCACCCCGCCCCGGCGACCGTCGACCTGATGTCCGCGCTCACCACCGGCGACTGGGTGCTCGCCGACGCCACCGAGACCGGCGTACGCCGGGAGTGCAGCGGCCTGGTCGCGGCGCACCTGCAGTGGCACCTGGAGCGCGCGCTACGCTCGCTGCCGCTGGTCGACCGGGGTGGCCCGACGGCCGGCGGTGCCGCCGCCGTGGACAGGGGGAAGACCGAGTGATCCGTTCGATGAGGGCCGGCCGGCGCGAGCCGGTGCCGCCGACTCCGCACCCGTCGGGCGCCCGGCCCCCGGCGCTGCCGGGCGACGCGCTGCCGAAGCACGTCGCGATCGTCATGGACGGCAACGGCCGGTGGGCCAAGGAGCGGGGGCTGCCCCGCACGAAGGGCCACGAGCAGGGCGAGCACAGCCTCTTCGACACCGTCGAGGGCGCGATCGAGCTGGGCATCCCCTACCTGTCGGCGTACGCGTTCTCCACCGAGAACTGGCGGCGTTCCCCGGACGAGGTCCGGTTCCTGATGGGCTTCAACCGGGACGTCATCCGTCGCCGCCGCGACCAGCTCGTCGACCTGGGCGTGCGGGTCGTCTGGTCGGGCCGGGCCGGTCGGCTGTGGAAGAGCGTCATCTCCGAGTTGCAGACCGCCGAGGAGATGTCGCGCGGCAACTCGACGCTGACGCTGCAGTTCTGCGTCAACTACGGCGGGCAGGCCGAGATCGCCGACGCGGCCGCCGCGATCGCCCGCGACGTGGCGGCGGGCCGGCTCGACCCGGGCAAGGTCACCGAGAAGACCGTGGCGAAGTACCTCTACCACCCGGAGGTCCCCGACGTGGACCTCTTCCTCCGCCCGTCCGGCGAGGAGCGGATCTCCAACTTCCTGCTCTGGCAGACCGCGTACGCGGAGCTGGTGTTCCTCGACACCCTCTGGCCCGACTTCGACCGCCGGCACCTGTGGTACGCGTGCGAGCTGTACGCCCAGCGGGACCGCCGGTTCGGCGGGGCGCTGCCCAACCCGGTCGCCCCGCCACAGCCCTGACCCGCCGCGGCCCGAGTCCTGCCGACCGAGCCCGGTCCTGCCGACCCGACTGCGCCGGTGCCGCCCCCGAACCCTGGGGCGGCACCGGCGCGGTGGCGTCGCTGCTCAGGCCTCCACTTCGGCGCGGCCCTCGGTGGCCCACAGGGTGTGGAACGAGCCGTCCCGGTCCACCCGGCGGTAGGTGTGCGCGCCGAAGTTGTCCCGCAGCCCCTGCAACAGCGCGGCGGGCAGCCGCTCGGCGCGCAGCCCGTCGAAGTACGCCAGCGACGACGAGAACGCCGGCGTCGGCACCCCGGCCCGCGCCGCGTCGACGACGACCCGCCGCCAGCTCGGCACGCCCGCGCTGACCGCCTCGGCGAAGTACGGCGCGACCAGCAGCGACGGCAGCTCCGGCTCGGCGTCGTACGCCTCCTTGATCCGGTCCAGGAAGCGGGCCCGGATGATGCAGCCGCCCCGCCAGATCGTGGCGGTGCCGCCCAGGTCGATGTCCCAGTCGTACTCGCTGCTGCCGGCGCGGATGTGGTCGAAGCCCTGCGCGTACGCGACGATCTTGCTGGCCAGCAGCGCGCGCCGCACGTCCTCGACGAAGGTGTCGCGGTCCTCGACCTGCCACTTCTCCCCGGCGTCGCCGAAGGCGCGGCGGGCGGCCTCGCGCTGGCCGGCGTGCCCGGACAGCGACCGGGCGAACGTCGCCTCGGCGATGCCGGTGATCGGGATGCCCAGGTCGAGCGCGCTCTGCACCGTCCAGCGGCCGGTGCCCTTCTGCTCGGCCTGGTCGAGCACCACGTCCACGAAGGCCCGGCCGGTCGCCGCGTCGGTGTGCCCGAGGACCTCGGCGGTGATCTCGATGAGGAACGACTCCAGCTCGCCGGTGTTCCACTCCCGGAAGATCTCCGCGATCTCCGCCGGGCTCGCCGACAGCCCCGCCCGCAGCAGGTCGTACGCCTCGGCGATGAGCTGCATGTCGGCGTACTCGATGCCGTTGTGGACCATCTTGACGAAGTGGCCGGCGCCGTCGGGCCCGATGTGCCGGCAGCACGACGTGCCGTCCACCTGCGCGGCGATCTTCTCGAACATCGGGCCGAGCTTCGCGTACGACTCGGCGGAGCCGCCCGGCATGATGCTGGGCCCGAGCAGCGCGCCCTCCTCGCCGCCGGACACGCCGGTGCCGGAGAAGTGCAGCCCCTTGGCGCGCAGCGCCTCCTCCCGCCGCCGCGTGTCGGCGAAGTGGGCGTTGCCGCAGTCGACGATGATGTCGCCCTCGTCGAGCAGCGGCACCAGCTCGTCGATCACCGCGTCGGTCGGTGCGCCCGCCTTGACCATGATGATCACGGCGCGGGGGCGTTCCAGCGAGCCGACGAAGTCCGCCAGGGACTCGGACGGCACGAACGTCCCCTCGTCACCGTGCTCGGCGACCAGGCTGCGGGTCCGCTCCGGCGACCGGTTGTGCACCGCCACCGTGAATCCGTTCCGGGCCAGGTTCCGGGCCAGGTTCCGGCCCATCACCGCCAGCCCCGTCACGCCGATCTGCGCCGTCGCCTGTTGCGTCATCCGTACCCGCCACCTCTCGCGTCGCCTGTAGTGCTGCGACGGTATCGCGCCGCCGGGCGGACCGGGACCGGTGGGCGACGCGGTGTCACAGTGTGGTGGCGTCCGCGCCGGGGCCGCCGCGCTGACCTGTGGGTCAGCCGATCAGCGGGCGGAACGTGCCCAGGGCGACGCTGACCGCCAGCGCCGCGCCGGCCAGCGCCGCCGCCCCGGCGACCAGCAGCCCGTCGGCGGGGCCGAACCGCTGCCGCCGGGCGACCGTGCGGGGCGTGGCCGCGTCGAAGCCCCGGGCGTCCATCGCCACGGCCAGCCGGGTGCCCCGCCGGATCGCGCCGACCAGCAGCGCGAACGCGGTCGAGACGAACAGCCGCAGCCGGGCCACCGGGTTGCGGCCGGCGTCCACCCCGCGCGCCCGTCGGGCCATGCTGATCATCTGCCACTCCTGGCCGAGCAGCGGCACCAGCCGGAACGCCGCCAGCGCCCCGATCGCGAAGCGGGCCGGGGCCTTCGCGTTCTGCACCAGCGCGTCGGCCAGGTCGGTCGGGTCGGTGGTGGCGAAGACCATCACCCCGGGCAGCGCCACCGCGAGCATGCGCAGGGCCAGCCCGAGCGCGGTCAGCAGCACCCCGCTGGTGACCGCCACCGGCCCCGCCTCGACCAGCGTCCGGCCGGTGCGCTCGGCGGCGAACAGGACCAGGGTCACCACGATGCCGGCAGCGCTGAGCAGCAGCGGCGCGGCCCGCCGGGCGAGCACCCCGTAGCGGATGCCGAACAGCGGCAGCACGGCCAGCTCCACGCCGATGGCGACGGCCGGCGCCACCGGGTCCAGGGTGGCGAGCAGGGCGAACGAGAAGACCAGCGCGGCGGCGACCTTCGCCACGGGGTTGCGCCGGGCCAGCGGGGCCCCGGGCGCGGCGACCGGCTCGATGCTGATCACGCGACCACCGCCCCCCGGCGGCCGGTGCCGTGGCCGGTGCCGGTCACGCCGCCACCGCCGCCGGGTCGCGGGTGAGGGTGAGCCGCCGGTCGGCCAGGGCCGCCACGAAGTCCGCGTCGTGGGTGACGGCGACGACGCCGTGCCCGTCGTCACGCAGCTCGGCGAACAGGTCCACCAGCTCCAGCCAGGTGCGCCGGTCCTGGCCGAAGGTGGGCTCGTCGCAGACCAGCAGGCGGGGCGCGGTGGCCAGGGCCGTCGCCACGCTCAGCCGCCGCGCCTCCCCACCCGAGAGGGTGTACGGGTTCGCGCGCGCCAGCCGCGCCAGGCGCAGCCGGTCCAGCAGCCCGTCCACGGTGGCCCGGACGGCGGCCTCGCCGTGGCCGGTGCGGCGCGGGCCGAGGGCCAGCTCGTCGTAGACCGTCCCGGTGACGAACTGGTGCTCCGGGTCCTGGAACACCGACCCGATCCGGCGGGCCAGGGCGGGTGCCCGCCAGCGGTGCGGCGCGGTGGCGGCGTCCCGCCCGGCCAGTTCCCGGGTCGCCGCCACCCGCCCGACCCCGGGGCGCAGCAGGCCGCCCAGCAGCAGCGCCAGCGTCGACTTGCCCACCCCGTTCGGGCCGAGGACGGCGAGCGCCTCGCCGGCGCGTACCGCCAGGTCGGTCGGGGCGAGGCGGGGCGGCAGGGCGGCCCGGTCGGCGGTGAGCAGCGCCTCGCCGGGGGCGGCGGCGGCCCGCCGGGGCGGCACCGTCCGGCCGGGCACCCAGACCCCCTCGGCGGCGAGCGCGTCGCCGTGGGCGGCGAAGACGGCCTCCGGCGGCCCGTCGGCGCGCACGCCGCCGCCCGGCTCCAGCACCACCACCCGGTCGACCAGCGGCAGCGCCTCGGCGACCCGGTGCTCGACCAGGACCAGCGCGGTGTCGGCGGTGACGGCGTCGGCCACGGCCCGGCGGACCAGCGCCGCCCCGGCCGGGTCGAGGTTGGCGGTCGGCTCGTCGAGCAGCAGCAGCCCCGGCCGCAGGGCGAGCGCCCCGGCCAGCGCGAGCCGCTGCTGTTCGCCGCCGGAGAGGGCGGCGGTCGGGCGGTCCCGGTGGTAGGGGAAGCCGACCCGGCGCAGCGCCTCGTCCACCCGGGGCCAGATCTCACCGGCGGGCACGCCCCGGTTCTCCAGCCCGAACGCGACGTCGTCGCCGCAGCGGGCCATCACGAGCTGGCTCTCCGGGTCCTGGAAGACGATGCCGACCCGGTCCCGGTCGGCGCGGGGGTCGACGCCGTCGACCTCGACGACGCCCTCCTGCTCGCCCGAGTCGGCGGAGAGCAGCCCGGCCAGCGCGGCCAGCAGCGTGCTCTTGCCGGCCCCGGAGGGCCCCAGCAGCAGCACCCGCTCGCCGGCCCCGACGCTCAGGTCGACCCCGCGCACGGCCCAGGCCCGCCGCCCGGCGTGCCGCCACCCGAACCCCCGCACCACCACCCGCGCCGTCACCCGTCCCCCTCCCCGGTCGGCATGTGGAACGATCGCGCTAGATCGGGGTGCGGGTGCGGGCGGCGGGGAAGCGGTCCAGGACGCCCGTGGTGAGCAGGGCGCGCAGGAGGGACCACGCGCCCGCGCCCGCGATGACCGTGGCGCTGACCACGGTGAGCAGGGCGTACGGGAGGCGGTAGCCGGTCAGGTCGTACTCGGCGTTCCACACGAAGAAGTCGAACAGGGCGGCGCCGACGCCGGTGAGCGCCCCGGCGAGCAGCGCGGTCGGCAGCCGGAACGAGCGGTAGCGGAACGCGGCGAACGCCAGCTCCGCGCCGAGGCCCTGGACCATGCCCTGCGGGATCACCGTGCCGGCCCACTGGCTGCCCAGCAGGGCGGACAGGACGGCGGCGACGGTCTCGCAGTACAGGGCCGCGCCCGGCTTGCGGATCACCAGGCCGCCGAGCACGGCCGGCATCAGCCAGACGCCGTAGAGCAGGGTCTGCGCGGGCGGGAAGAACGCGAACGCCCCCTCGGTGGCGCTCCAGACCAGGCCCCAGGCCCAGAAGATGACGCCGAAGGCGACGGCGATCACCGAGGCGACCACGATGTCGATCGTGCGCCAGCGGTTGCTGTCGGTGTGGTTCATGGTGGCTCCCAGTCCTTGACGAACCAGGAGAAGACGCACGCCGCGCCCGGTGGCACCGGACGTCGACGCGGCTGGAGGTCGACCGAACTCCCTGCGCTGGCATTACCCAGATCAGGTTCGAGGGTCTGCGGGCGGTGCCCGCACTCTCAGCGCTGTGCGCTCCCCTGTCGGATGTGAAGTTGTCTTCCCGACGCTAACACCCGGGAAGATCACCGGGCAAAGTGATCTTTCCGCAGCTCACGAGGGAGGATCCCGGAACCCGGTCACCGCCGTCCCGGCGTCGTCCGTCGACCCGGCCCGCCGGGCGCGATAGTGTCGCGCCGCCGGACCTCACCCGCCTCCAGGGAGCAGACCGTGGCGTCGACGACCGACAGCTCCGCGCCGCCCGCCGGCCCCGACGGGCGGGCCCCGGCGACGGGGCCGGGCGGCGGGGACCGTCCGGACGTACCGGAGCGGGAGGCGGCGTCGGGCGGGCCGCGACGGTCGGTCGGCGGCCGGATCGGCTCGGTCGAGGTGCTGGCCGCGCTGCTGGTCCTGCTCATCGTGTTCCGCGCGCCGCTGGCCGGTGCGCTGTCCGCGCCCCGGTTGCAGACCTGGACGACGGTCTTCGTCTCGGTGCTGGTGCAGGCCGTGCCCTTCCTCGTCTTCGGGGTGCTGCTCTCGGCGGTGATCGCGGTCTTCGTGCCGCGTTCGTTCTGGGCCCGGGCGCTGCCCCGGCACCCGGCCCTCGCGGTGCCGGTGGCCAGCGCCGCCGGGGTGGTGCTGCCCGGCTGCGAGTGCGGTTCGGTGCCGATCGCCGGGTCGCTGATCCGGCGCGGCGTCACCCCGGCGGCGGCCCTGGCGTTCCTGCTCGCCGCCCCGGCGGTCAACCCGGTCGTGCTCGCCGCCACCGCCGTCGCCTTCCCCGGCGCTCCGGAGATGGTGCTCGGCCGGGCGGTCGCCAGCCTGGTCGTCGCCATGGTCATGGGGTGGCTCTGGCTGCGGCTCGGCCGCGCCGACTGGATCCGGCTGCCGCGCCGGCCCGAGCTCGACGGCGCGTCGCGCGGCGCGGCCTTCTGGGCGGCCGTGCGGCACGACATCGTGCACGCCGGGGGCTTCCTGGTCGTCGGCGCGATGGCCGCCGCCAGCATCAACGTGCTGGTGCCGGAGCGCTGGTTGCAGACCCTCGCCGACTCCCCGGTGCTGTCGGTGCTCGCCCTGGCCGTGCTCGCCGTGCTGCTGTCCATCTGCTCGGAGGCCGACGCCTTCGTCGCGGCGTCGCTGTCGCAGTTCTCCCTCACCTCCCGGCTCGTCTTCCTGGTGGTCGGGCCGATGGTCGACCTCAAGCTGATCTCGATGCAGGCCGGCGTCTTCGGCCGCCGGTTCGCGGTCCGGTTCGCCCCGGCGACGTTCGTGGTCGCCGTCGGCGTGGCCGGCCTCGCCGGGGCGGTGCTGCTGTGAACCGGCAGGCGCAGGCCGTCGTCCTGCTGCTGCTCGGCGGCGCGGTGGTCCGGGCCAGCGTCACCGACCTCTACCTGCGCTACGTCAAGGAGGGGCTGCGGCCGTTCCTGATCGCCGCCGGGCTCGTGCTGGTCGCCGCCGCGGTCATGACCCTGTGGTACGACCTGCGCCCCGCCCCGCGCGGCGACGCCCACCCGGCCGACGACGACGGGCCCGGGGCCGGGCCCGGCGGGCACCCGGCCGACGACGACGGGCACGGGCACGGCCACCACGGGCCGCGCGTCGGCTGGCTGCTCCTGCTGCCCGTGCTCGGGCTGCTGCTGGTCGCCCCGCCGGCCCTCGGCTCGTACGCGGTGGGCCGGTCCGGCACCGCGCTCGCCGGCCAGCAGCAGTCGGACTACCCGCCGCTGCCGCCGGGCGACCCGGCCCCGGTCACCGTCCTCGACTACGCCTCCCGCGCCCTGTTCGAGCGGGGCGCGTCGATCGGCGAGCGGCGGGTCCGGCTCACCGGGTTCGTCGCGCCCGGCCCCGACGGGCAGCCGATCCTGGCCCGCATGGTGCTCTCCTGCTGCGCCGCCGACGGCCGCCCCGTCAAGCTGGGGATGACCGGCGACGTGCCCCAGGGGCTGCCGCCCGACACCTGGGTCGAGGTCACCGGCCGCTACAGCGACCGGGTCGGGCGGGACCCGGTCAACGACGCCGAGATCCCCTACCTCGCCGTGGAGTCCTGGCGGGAGGTGCCCGCCCCGCGGAACCAGTACGAGTGACCGGCCCCGCCCTGGGTAGGCTGCCGATCATGCGGATCGGTGCGCGAGGGCTGACGTTCGAGGTGCGCACGGGCGGGCCGGTCGACGGCGAGCCGGTGCTGCTGCTGCACGGCTTCCCCCAGCACAGCGGCGAGTGGGACGAGGTCACCCCGGCGCTGCACGCCGATGGGCTGCGCACGTACGCGCTCGACCAGCGCGGCTACTCGCCCGACGCCCGGCCGGCGGAGGTCGAGGCGTACCGCATCCCGGAGCTGGTCGCCGACGCGGCGGCGGTGCTCGACGCGCTGGGCGTCGACGCGGCCCACGTGGTCGGGCACGACTGGGGCGCGATCGTCGCCTGGGGGCTGGCCGCCGCCCACCCCGACCGGGTGCGCACCCTCACCGCCGTGTCGGTCCCGCACCCCGCCGCGATGGCGCACGCCCTGGCCACCGACGCCCGGCAGAAGGCCCGCTCGTCGTACATGGCGTTGTTCCGCAGGCCGGGCACTGCCGAGCGGGTGCTGCTGGCGTTCCGGGCCGCCGCCCTGCGCCGGCTGCTCGGCGACGTCGGCGACGCCGCCCGGGTGGCCCGGTACGCCGACCCGATGCGCGCCCCGGGCGCGCTGACCGCCGCCCTGAACTGGTACCGCGCGATGGCCGGGAGGGACCTGGCGGCGGTCGGGCCGGTGCCGGTGCCGACCACCTACGTGTGGAGCGACCGGGACTCGGCGGTCGGCCGGGCCGCCGCCGGGGCCTGCGCCGCCCACGTCACCGGCGACTACCGCATGGTCACGCTGGCCGGGGTGTCGCACTGGATCCCCGACGCCGCACCCGGCCCGCTGGCCGAGGCGATCCTGGCCCGCGCGGCCACGGCCCGATGACGCCGACGCCGGCCGCCCGGCCGCACACCCGCGCCTCGCTCGCCGCGCAGCTCACCGACCTGGGGGTACGCCCCGGCGCGGTGGTCCTCGTGCACGCCGGGCTGAAGGCGCTCGGGTTCGTCTGCGGCGGCGCGCAGGCGGTGGTCCTCGCCCTGCGCGACGCGCTCGGCGAGCGGGGCACGGTCGTGGTGCCCACCCACACGCCGGAGAACAGCGACCCGGCCGAATGGACCAACCCGCCGGTGCCGGCGCAGTGGTGGCCGGTGATCCGGGCCGAGACGCCCGGCTTCGACCCGGCGGTCACCCCGAGCCGGTTCATGGGGGCGCTGGCCGAGACCGTCCGGGGCTGGCCGGGTGCCCGGCGCAGCGACCACCCGCAGGTCTCCTTCGCCGCCCTCGGGCCCGCCGCCGGGCGGATCGTGGCCGGGCACCCGCTGGCCGGGATGCTCGGCGAGGACTCCCCGCTGGGCCGGCTCTACGCCGCCGACGCCGACGTGCTGCTGCTCGGCGTCGGCCACGACTCGAACACGTCGCTGCACCTGGCCGAATACCGGCAGCCCGCCCCGCCGACCCGGCGGGAGGGCGCGGCGGTGCGCACCCCGGACGGCGGCCGGCGCTGGGCGCGGTGGGACGACGTCGTGCTCGACGAGAGCGACTTCCCCCGGCTCGGGGCGGCGCTGGAGGCGACCGGCGCGGTGCGGGTCGGCCCGGTCGGCGACGGGACGGGGCGGCTGATGCGCCAGCGGGCGGCGGTCGACTTCGCGGTGGACTGGCTGGCCCGCCACCGGGCAACGGCGGCCGGCGGCCGGACAAGGACCGACAGGACAGGTGGGACGGCGGACGGCAGCCGAGGGACGGAGGACGCATGACGGTCAGCGCCGAGGACTACCTGGCGGTGGTGACGGAGGCGGTCGGCCGGGTGTCGACCAGCCAACGGGAGGCGGTGGGCCGGGCGGCCGACCTGATCGCCGACGCGCTGCGCGCCGACGGGGTGGTCCACGCGTTCGGCACGGGCCACTCCGAGGCCCTCGCCATGGAGATCGCCGGCCGGGCCGGCGGCCTGGTGCCGACCAACCGGATCGCGCTGCGCGACGTGGTGCTGCGCGGCGGGGCGTCGGCCGACGTCCTGGGCCCGCGGCTGGAGCGGGACCCGGCGGTGGCCCACCGCCTCTACGAGCTGGCCCCGGTCCACCCGTCCGACGTGTTCGTGGTGGCCTCCAACTCCGGGGTCAACGGGGCGGTCGTGGAGTTCGCGGCGCTGGTGACCGGGCGGGGGCACCGGCTGGTCGCCATCACGTCGGCGCAGCACTCGGCGCGGATGGCGTCCCGGCACCCGTCGGGGCGCAAGCTGGCCGACTTCGCCGACGTGGTGCTGGACAACGGCGCGCCGTACGGCGACGCGACCCTGCCGCTGCCCGGCGGCGGCGCGGTCGGCGCGGTCTCCTCGATCACGGCGGCCCTGCTCGCGCAGCAGATCACGGTCGAGGTGGTGGCCCGGATGCTCGCGGCGGGGGAGCCGCCCCCGGTCTACCTGTCGGCCAACATCGCCGGCGGCGACGCGCACAACGACGCCCTGGAGGCCCGGTACGCGGGCCGGATCCGCCGGGGGGCGTGACCGCTTCCGATCGGGCCCGACCGCGCCCCGCCGTCGCGCGTGGGCCCGGGTGTGAACGGGTTTCGCCGTCGGGCCGATCGGGCAATGGCGATGCTGCCGGCGGGCCGCACCCGCCGGCACGATCGTCGCCCCGGAGGTAACGCGTGTCCAAGGAAACCGAGCGGCAGCGCTGGCAGCGCAACTTCGCCGACCTGCTCCAGGAGCTGCGGGTCGCGCAGACCGGCGTGCAGATCCTCTTCGCCTTCCTGCTGACGCTGCCGTTCAGCAACGGTTTCACCCGGACCAGCGACTTCCAGAAGGACGTCTACATCGTCGCGCTGCTGTCGGCCGCCGCCGCCACCGCGATGATCATTTCGCCGGTGGCCTTCCACCGGGCGCTGTTCCGGCAGGGGCGCAAGCCGGAGCTGGTCCGCTTCGCGCACCGGATGGCCAGCGGCGGGCTCGGGTTCATGCTCGTCTCGATGGTCAGCGCGGTCCTGCTGATCACCGACTTCGTGCTGGACCGGGGCATCGCGTTCGTGCTCACCGCGGTCACCGCCGTGTGGTTCCTGACCTTCTGGGTCCTCCTGCCGTTCGCCCGCCGCAACTGGGGCGAGGACGACATCGACGACGACGATGACGACCCGCGGACGCTGACGGGCGACTGACCACGCCGGCTCCGACCAGCGGAGACGCGGTCGGGAATCCGAAGTGCACGCGACGCTACCCCTGGGTAACAACCGGGGGGAGCGTTGCTCTGTCGAGCACGTTGACGCATCCGGACCGAGGTTCGAGGAGGCCGCCGTGACCACGACGCAGAACAGTCGACCCGCGCCCGACCCGGCGGAGCGGGCCACCCCGGACGCCGGGCCGCTGCCGGCGCAGGGGAGCGCGGGGGCGGGCGACGCCGGCCCGCCGCCGGCCCCGGGCGGCACCGGCCCGCTGCCGGCGGAGGCCGGGCAGGTGTCCGAGAAGGAGGCCCGGCAGGTCGCCGAGGCGGCCCGCGAATCCGCCTGGGACCGGCCCAGCTTCGGCAGGGAGCTGTTCCTCGGGCGGTTCCGGCTCGACCTGATCCACCCGTGGCCGCGCACCGATCCGGCCGAGGACGCCCGCGCCGAGGAGTTCCTGGGGCGGCTGCGGGCGTACCTGGCCGCCGAGGTCGACGGCGCGGCGATCGAGCGGGACGCCCGCATCCCCGACGAGGTGTTCCGGGGCCTGGCCCGGCTCGGCGCGTTCGGCATGAAGATCGACCGGAAGTACGGCGGGCTCGGGCTGAGCAACCTGCACTACTGCCGGGCGCTGATGCTGGCCGGCTCGGTCAGCCCCGCGATCGGCGCGCTGCTGTCGGCGCACCAGTCGATCGGCGTGCCGCAGCCGCTCAAGATGTTCGGCACCGACGAGCAGAAGCAGCGCTTCCTGCCCCGGCTCGCCGCCGGCGAGGTGTCGGCGTTCCTGCTCACCGAGCCGGACGTCGGTTCCGACCCGGCGCGGCTGGCGACCATCGCCGAGCCGACCGCCGACGGCACCGGCTACCGGCTCAACGGGGTGAAGCTCTGGGCCACCAACGGCACCGTGGCCACGCTGCTGGTGGTGATGGCCCGGGTGCCGGCGACGCAGGGGCGGCGCGGCGGGATCACCGCGTTCGTCGTCGACGGCGACGCCGAGGGCATCACCGTGGAGCGGCGCAACGAGTTCACGGGCCTGCGCGGCCTGGAGAACAGCCTCACCCGGTTCCACGACGTGTTCGTGCCGGCCGAGAACGTCATCGGCGGCGAGGGCAAGGGCCTCAAGATCGCCCTGACCACCCTCAACACGGGGCGGCTCTCGCTGCCGGCGATGTGCGTCGGGGCGGGCAAGTGGTCGCTGAACGTGGCCCGGGAGTGGGCCGCCGACCGCGTCCAGTGGGGCCGGCCGGTGGGCGAGCACGAGGCGGTCGCCCAGAAGCTCGCCTTCGTCGCCGCCACCACCTACGGCATGGAGACCATGCTCGACCTGTGCTGCCTGCTCGCCGACGACGACCGCAACGACATCCGGATCGAGGCGGCGCTGGTGAAGCTGTACGCCAGCGAGATGGCCTGGAAGATCGGCGACGAGCTGATCCAGATCCGGGGCGGGCGTGGGTACGAGACCGCCGACTCCCTGGCCGCCCGGGGCGAGCGCCCGGCGGCGGTCGAGCAGCTGCTGCGGGACCTGCGGATCAACCGCATCTTCGAGGGCTCCACCGAGATCATGCACCTGCTGATCGCCCGCGAGGCCGTCGACGCCCACCTGTCCGTGGCGGGCGACATCATCGACCCGGACGCCGGGCTCGGCCGCAAGGCGAGGGCCGGCGCGCGGGCGGGCGCGTTCTACGCGCGGTGGCTGCCGACCCTCGCCGTCGGCCGGGGTCAGGCCCCGACGGCGTACGCGGAGTTCGGCCCGCTCGCCGGGCACCTGCGGCAGGTCGAGCGGTACAGCCGCAAGCTGGCCCGGTCGACGTTCTACGCGATGTCCCGCTGGCAGGGGAAGATGGAGCGCAAGCAGGCGTTCCTCGGCCGGGTGGTGGACATCGGCGCGGAGTTGTTCGCGATGAGCGCGGTCTGCGTCCGGGCGTACGCGGAGAAGGACACCCGCCCGGAGAACGTCGAGCTGGCCGACCTGTTCTGCCGCCAGGCCCGGCTGCGGGTCGACGCCCTGTTCACCGGCCTGTGGGCCAACACCGACTCGGTCGACGTGGCGGCGGCGCGGCGGATCCTCGCCGGCCGGTACGCCGCCCTGGAGGACGGGGTGATCACGCCGCCGGCCGACCTGCCCTGGGTGGCCCGCTGGACCCCGGGCCCGTCCACCGCCGCCGACGTCCGCCGCCGCATCCCGCCGGAGTGAGCGCAGGGCCGTTCAGCGGGCGACCGCCCAGGCCAGCACGGCCGCCAGGATGAGCCCGTTGAGCAGCGCCAGCACCAGGTACGCCTGCGGCGGGATCTTGCGCCCCCGCCTGACGAAGCTGACCAGCACGGCGGCGTACGCCAGCAGCAGCACGGCGACGACGATCAGGAAGTAGAGCACCGCCCCACCCTAGACGAGCGGCCCGGCGGCCGGCCGGCGGTCGGCCGCCGGGGCGGGCCGGTCGGCGGGCGCGGCCGGGTAGCATGCCCGTATGAATCGAATCTCATCAATTGATAGGTGGGGCGCGGCGTACCGGCGCGCCGCCGGGGTGATCGCGATCGCGCTGGCGGTCCTGGCGGGCGGGGTGGCCGTCGCGGCCGGTGCCGCCACGGCGGCGGCCACGGGCTGCCGGGTCGACTACAAGGTCACCAGCGAGTGGCAGGGCGGCTTCGGCGCGGACGTCACCGTCACGAACCTCGGCGACCCGGTCTCCGGCTGGACGCTCACCTGGACGTTCGCCACCGGGCAGCGGGTCACCCAGGCGTGGAACGCCACCGTCACCCAGAGCGGGGCGGCGGTCAGCGCCAGGGACGCCGGCTACAACGGCGCGATCGCCACCAACGCCAGCGTCGGCTTCGGCTTCAACGGCGCGTGGACCACCGCCAACCCGGCGCCGACGGCGTTCTCGCTCAACGGGGCCCCGTGCACCGGCGCGCCGACCGCCACGCCGTGCGCGCCGCCGTCGACCCCGTCGTCGCCGTCGTCGCCGTCGTCGCCGTCGTCGCCGTCGGCCACCCCGTCCCGCACGCCGACCCCGACGCCCTCGACGCAGGCCCCCGTCACCGTCTGGCTGGCCGGCGACTCCACGGTCGCCAACCCGTCCTCAAGCGGGGCCTGCCCGGTCGGCTGGGGCAACCAGTTCGGCCAGTACCTCAACGCCAACGCGACCGTGGTGAACAGCGCGGTCGGCGGGCGCAGCATCCAGACCTGGCTGTACGACCCGAACGTCACCACCACGAAGAACTCGGCCGGCGAGTGCGTGGTCAGCCCGGAGACGTACTCGACCCGCTGGCAGGCCATGCTGAACTCCGGCACCGGGATGAAGGCCGGCGACTACCTGTTCATCCAGTTCGGCATCAACGACGGCGACCCCAACTGCAACCGGCACGTCGGCTCCGCGCGGTACAAGCAGCTGCTCGGTGTGATGGCCAACGCGGCCAAGCAGCGCGGCGCGCGCCCGGTCTTCCTCACGCCGGCCGCCGCGATCACCTGCTCGGGCAGCACCGCCGTCGGCAACCGCGGCTTCCTCACCGAGACGTTCGACGCGGGCGCGGCCAACAACGTGCCGGTCATCGACCTGCACCGGCTGAGCTACACGCTCTACAACCGGCTCGGGCTGTGCCCGAACAACGGCGACTACGGCTCGGGTGCGGTGGGCGCGTTCTTCTGCAACGACCACACGCACTTCGAGACGGCGGGGGCCCGGCAGATCGCCGGCGTGGTCGCCACCGCGCTGCGCGACCAGCAGATCGGCCTGGCGGCCTACCTGCGTTGACGGGCGACGGGTCAGGAGAGCGCGCAGGCGGCGCCGTTGAGGGTGAACGCGGTCGGCCGGTTGTTCGCGCCGGGGGCGTCGGCCAGGAAGCCGAAGCTCACCGTCGCGCCGGCCGCGATCGTGCCGTTCCAGCTCGCGTTGGTCGCCCGCACGGTGCCGCCGCTCTGCGTGTAGCTGGCGTTCCACGCCTGGCTGATCCGCTGGCCGTCGGCGAACGTCCACTGCACCGTCCAGCCGTCGACCGGCGCGGCTCCGGTGTTGCGGACGGTCACCTCGCCCTGGAAGCCGCCCTGCCACTGGCCGGTGACCGCGTACCCGACGGAGCAGCCCGTCGTGCCGGGCGGCGGCGTGGTGGCGGGTGGGGTGGTGGCCGGCGGGGTCGTGGCCGGCGGGGTGGTGGCCGGCGGGGTGGTGGTGCCGCCCAGCTTGGCGGCGACGACCGGGGCGAGCCGGGCCGCGATCGCCCGGTGCCCGGCGTCGTTCGGGTGCACCGAGTCGCTCAGCCCGTCGGCCGGCAGCCAGCCGGTGGTGTCCACGTAGAACACGTTGCGGTCCCCGCCGCCGGTCGCCGCCGCGACGGCGGCGGCCGTCTCCGCGGCGTACCGGCCGCTGAAGGTGCGCAGGGCGAAGATCGCCGCGCGCGGGTACTTGCCCCGCACGGTACGGATGAACGTGGCGTACTGGCTCTGGAAGTCCGCCCCGCTCACCCCGTGGCCGCGGTCGTTGGTGCCCAGGTTGATCACGACGGCGTCGGCCTGGTAGCGGCTGAAGTCCCAGTTCGGGCTGGTGGCCGCGTACCCGGTCTTGAGGAACTGCGCGGCCACGCTGACGCAGCCGTCGGCGGTGGCCACCAGGCAGCCGCCGCCGTAGCCGAGCTGGGTGTGCTCGGTGCCGAGCTGCTCGCCGGTCAGCCAGCCGTACGCGGTCAGCGCCACCCGCGACGACGTGGTGCCGAGCGTGATGGAGTCGCCGACGAACTCGATCAGCCGGGGCCGCACCGGGGTCGGCAGGGTGGTCGCGCCGGAGTCGAGGGTCAGCCCCTGGAACACCGCGTCCCCGGTGTACGAGCCGCCCACCACCCGGTACGACACCAGCAGCGTGTGGTTGCCGGCGCGCAGCGGGGTCGGGGTCAGGTTGACGGTGCCGCTGACGTTGGTCAGGTAGGTGAAGTCGGCCCCGTCGATGCTGTAGTAGAGGTCGATGGTGCGGCGTTGCCGCAGCTTGACCGTGGTGCCGGTGAACCCGGTCTTCAGGTAGGCCCCGGCCCAGTTCGGCACGTACGCGGTGCTGTTGCTCCTGTCCCAGCGGCCGACGAACACGATGTTCGGGTCCGTGGGTGAGCCGTCGCCGGTCGCCGCCCGGGCCGGCGGCAGCCCGAGGAGCGTGGCGGCGAGCATCGCCACCACGCCGACGACGCCGGCCGCGACGATCGACCGCCTGCGAGACACGGACATGGGTCGCTCCCTCCCGGCACCCGGCACCGGCGTGGGGCAGGCATCCCAAGGCGCACGCATCGATACCTATCTAATCCCCTTCCCATGGCGCGCACAACCGTGCCGGGCCCGGCGGTCGCGGTGCGGGCCGGTCAGCGGCCCGCGCGCAGGCCGAGCCGGCGCAGCTCCAGCGCCGCGAGCGCGTCGACGGTGGCGTCGTCGCCGCGCCGCCACGCCTCGGCCACGTCCGGGGCGATCCGGGCCAGCTTGCCCAGCGGCTGCCCGGCCAGCGCCCGCAGGGCCAGCAGGTCCCGCCCGGCGGGGGCGACGGCCAGCGCCTTCGCCGAGGCGGCGCGGCGCATCCAGCGCAGCCGCAGCGGCAGCCAGCCGAACAGCACCAGGCCGAGCGGGAAGACCAGCACCGCGATGCTGAGCGCCAGCGCGAGCTGGCCGACGAGGTCCTGCTGGTCGCGGCCCGCCTCGGCGACGGCCCGCGCCGCGTCGGCGGCCTTCGTGAACGGGGCGGTCAGCTCGTCGCCCACCAGCGGCAGCCGGCCGACCTTGCCACCGGCCTCGGCCAGGTTGTCGGCCAGGCCGCCGCCGGCCCCCTCCAGCTTCTGCCCCGGCACGGCGAGCTTCTGCACCAGGTCGTGCACCCAGCCGGCGAAGCGGATCGCGGCGTACACCCAGGCGAGGACGAGCAGGTCGGTGAGCAACTGACGGGCGGCGGTCGGGAAGCGATCAGCGTAGATTTTCACGCCGCACAGCGTGCCACGGCCGCCCCGGCTCGGCACGGGTCGGAATTGTCAGCCGGTGCAGGCCGGGCAGGTGCCGAAGATCTCCAGGGTGTGGCTGACGTCGGCGTACCCGTGCTGCGCGGCCACCCGCTCCGCCCAGGTCTCCACCGTCGGCCCCGCGACCTCGACCGTGCGCCCGCAGACCCGGCACACGAGGTGGTGGTGGTGGCCCTCGCTGCACCGCCGGTAGAGGTGCTCGCCGCCCGGCGGGCGCATCACGTCGATCTCGCCCGCGTCGGCGAGCCCCTGGAGGGTGCGGTAGACCGTGGTCAGCCCCACCCGCTCGCCGCGCTCGCGGAGCATGGCGTGCAGGTCCTGCGCGCTGTGGAAGCCCTCCACCTCGCCCAGCAGCGCGCTCACCGCGGAGCGTTGCCGGGTGTTCCGGACGGCGGTGCCCTCGCTCATGATGCCTCCCCGGCGTGACTGACCGCGTCGGCCACGATGTGCGCGACGTGCTCGTCGACCAACGCGTACGCGATCTCGCGGCCACGCCGGGAGCCCCGGACCACGCCGGCCCCGCGCAGCACCCGCAGGTGCTGGGAGACCAGCGGCTGGGCGGCCCCGAGCTTCTCCACCAGCTCGTGCACGCACCGTTCACCCTGCGCCAGCTCGCTCACGATCGCCAGTCGGATGGGGGCCGAGAGCGCGCGCAGCAGCTCACCGGCGCCCTCGTATGCCTCGTACCCTGATCCGCTGGTCACTGGACAACGGTAACCAATACCGCCGACACGCCGGGGCGCAGGATCAACGAAGCACCACCTCGTGGGGCTCCGGTGCCGGCGCGCAGGACTCCGCGCGCCGGCGGCGCAGCGCCCGCCAGGCCGCCGCAGCGACCGCGACGACGAGGAAGGAGGCGATCGCCAGCAGCACCACGGACGCCCCCGGCGCGGTGTCGGCGTTGGCGGCGACCCAGACGCCAGAGCCGGCGGCGAACAGCCCGAGCGCCATCGCCGCCGTCATCGTGGCCCGGAACCCCCGGGTGACCTGCTGGGCGGTGGCCACCGGGACCACCATCAGCGCGCTGATCAGCAGCACCCCCACGGCCCGCATGGCGATCGTCACGGTGACCGCGGTGCCGACCGCCAGCAGCAGGTTCAGCGCCCGCACCGGCAGGCCGGCGACCCGGGCGTACTCCTCGTCGTGGCAGACCGCGAACAGCGCCGGGCGCAGCGCCAGCATGGTGACCAGGATCGCCGCGCCGAGCACCACGATGGTGGTCAGGTCCTGCGGCGAGATGGTGGTCAGCGACCCGAAGAGGTAGGCGTTGAGGTTGGCGCTGGTGGCGTCGGAGAGCCCCACCAGCATCACCCCGCCGGCGATGCCGCCGTAGAACAGCAGCGCCAGCGCGAGGTCGCCGGAGGTGCGGCCCCGGGCCCGGACCAGCTCGATGGCGACCGCGCCGAGCGTCGCCACGACCACCGCCACCAGCACGGGGGAGCGGTTGAGCAGCAGCCCCGCGCCGACCCCGGTCAGCGCCACGTGCCCCACCCCGTCGCCGATCAGCGCCAGCCGGCGCTGCACCAGGTAGATGCCGAGCGCCGGGGCGGCCAGGCCGATGACCAGCGCGCCGATCAGGGCCCGCTGCATGTACGGGTACTGGAAAAGCTCCATGCTCAACTGCTCCACAGCCCTGCGGGCTCGTCGGGTGCGTGCGGGTGCACGTGGTCGTGGTCGGGGTCGGCGTGGTGCCCGGCCGGTTCGGGGACCGCCCCGTCGTGCGCGATCCCGCCCTGGTGCACCACCACGGCGCGGCTGATCAGCGGGCGCAGCGGCCCCAGCTCGTGGGCGACCAGCAGCACCGTCCCGCCGCCGTCGAGGAAGCCGCGCAGCGCCCCCGCGAACGCCTCCTGGCTGGCCGCGTCGACCCCGGCGGTCGGCTCGTCGAGGACCAGCAGCTCCGGCTCGCCGGCCAGCGCCCTGGCGATCAGGGTGCGCTGCTGCTGGCCGCCGGAGAGGGTGGCCACCGGATCGCCGGCCCGGTCGGCCAGGCCCACCGACGCCAGCGCGGCGTCGACCGCCGCCCGGTCGGCCCGCCCCGGTGGGCGCAGCACGCCCCGGCGGGCCAGCCGGCCGGAGGCGACCACCTCGCGGACCGTGGCGGGGACCCCGCCGCCCGCGCCGAGCCGCTGCGGGACGTACCCGATGCGTTTCCACTGCCGGAACCGGCGCAGTGGGGTGCCGAACAGCGAGACGGACCCGGCGTGCAGCGGGACCAGCCCGAGCACCGCGCGGATCAGGGTGGACTTGCCGGAGCCGTTGGCGCCGAGCACGGCGACGACCTCGCCGGCGTCGACGGCGAGGGAGACGTCCCGCAGCACGGGGCGGCCGTCGTAGCCGACCACCCCGTGCGCGACGGTGATGACAGGTTCGGTCACGAGCAGCTCAACGCCGTCCTCAGGGTCTGCAGGTTGGTGCGCATCACCGAAAGGTAGTCCTGCCCGCCGCCGTCGGCCGACAGCCCCTCCAGCGGGTCGAGCACCGCCGTCTGCGCGCCGACCTCGCGGGCGATGGTCTCGGCGACCTTCGGGCTGACCAGGGTCTCGAAGAAGATCGTGGTCGCGCCGTGCTCGCGGGCCTCCCCGGCCACCTCGGCGAGGCGCTGCGGGGAGGGCTCGGTCTCCGGGGTGAGCCCGGTGATGCCGACCTGTTCGAGCCGGTAGCGCTCGGCCAGGTAGCCGAACGCGGTGTGGCTGACCACGATCTCCCGCCGCTGGCAGGTCTTCAGCCCGGCGGCGAAGTCGGCGTCCAGCTTCTCCAGGTCGGCGCGCAGGGTCTTCGCCCGCGCGGTGTAGTCGGCGGCGCGCTCCGGGTCGGCCTTGCCGAGCCGCTCGGCGAGCTGGTCGGCGACGCCGGCCAGCCGGGTCGGGTCGAGCCACAGGTGCGGGTCCTTGCCGCCGGTGCCCTCCTCGTCGGCGTGCTCCTGCTGGCCCGCGCCCCCGCCCCCGTGGTCGTGGCCGCCGGCGCTCGCGGCCAGCAGCGGCTGCACCCCGGCCACGTCGAAGGCCCGGTCGCCGCCGCTCTGTGCGATCGCCTCGTCCACGGCCGGCTGGAAGCCCTTGAGGTAGACGATCAGCTCGGCCCGGTTGACCTCGCCGACCTGGCTCGGGGTGAGCTCCAGGTCGTGCGGCTCGGCGCCGGGCTTGGTCAGGTTCGTCACCCGGACCGCGTCGCCGCCGACCCGCTCGGCGACGAACTGGAGCGGGTAGAAGGCGGCGGCCACGTCGACCCGCTGCGGGTCGGCGCCTGCCGTGCCGTCGTCGGCGCAGGCGGTGGCGGCACCGAGCGCGACCAGGGCGGTCGCGGCGGCCAGGACACGTACGGTGGGGCGGCGGAGCATCATGCCCCCAACTCTCCGCGATAACGAAATTGATTGTCAAAAACGCATGCTTGCATGCGAGCGGGTCTTCTGCTAGTGCCGACTCTGCCACCCGGGCAGGGCGGCTCAGAGCAGCTTCGCCAGCGCCACGGCCACCAACAGGGTGAGCATCACCAGCCGGATCACCCGGGTCGCCGGGGCCTGCACCGGCCAGGTGGTGACCAGCAGCGCCACCAGCGCGGCGGCGAGCGCCAGCAGCAGCGCCCCGCCGAGCACCCCCGGCGCGAACAGCCCCACCAGCACCAGCACCAGGGCGACCAGGAAGACCGTCGTCGGGTTCGCCCGGGCCAGCCGGAGCGGCAGGGAGCGCTGCGTACGCTGCATCCCACAGACTCTACGAGGCTCACCCCCACCGGCCCTACGAGGAGGACCCGGGTGCTGGTCACCAACCGGTTCGTGGTCGACGAGGACGTCGCCCCCGCCTTCACCGAACGCGCGCACGCCGCCCTCGCCGCGCTCGCCGCCCGCCCCGGCTACCTGCGCGGGGAGCTGCTGCGGGCCCTCGACGACCCCCGCCACTGGTGCCTGGTCACCGAGTGGGAGTCCGTCGGGACGTACCGGCGGGCGCTCGGCGGCTTCGACGTGAAGGTGCACGCCACGCCGCTGCTGGCCGAGTCGCTGGACGAGCCGTCCGCGTACGAGACGCTGGCCGGCGCGGCCCCCGGCGGGGCCGTGGAGGTCAACCCCAGTGATCGGGCCGCTGATCCGCTGCGCTGAGCCGCCGGGCACTACCCTGCACCTATGACCGCACCCGGACCGTCCGGTCCACCCCTGTACCCCGTGGCGCCCGGGCCCGACGGCCCGCCGGCCCCCGGCGTGCCGCCGACGCCGTCGGAGCCGCAGGTCCCCGCGCCCCCGGCCGGCCCCGGGGTGGTCCCGCCGTTCGCCGCGCCCCCCACCGAGGGACGCCGCGCCCGTCTGTGGCTCGGCCTCGGCGCGGGGGCGCTCGCGGTGCTGATCTGCTGCGGCGGGGGCGGCACGGCCGTGGTGGGCCTCGCGGTCAGCAACGTGCAGGCCGTACGCGAGCAGGGCCGGTCGGTCACCGACGACTACTACCGGGGGCTGGCCGAGCGCAAGTACGACCAGTCGTACGACGCGCTCTGCGACGACGCGCAGCGGCGCGAGTCCCGCCAGGAGTTCGAGCGGCGGGTCGCCGCCGAGCCGCAGGTCGACTCGTACCGGGTGGGCGACGTCGACACGGTCAACCTCACCGTGCCGGTCTCGGTCACCTTCAGCGGCGGCGACCGGGGCGAGCAGGAGGTCACCCTCACCCCCGACGGGGAGACCGGCGCCATGGAGGTCTGCGGGGTGAGCTGACCACCGCCCCCGGTATTCTGCTGGGCCCGGGGTCCCCGCGGTCGTACCGTGGGTCCCGAACCGACCGTTCCATCCACCGCGCGCCCCCGCCGACCGCCAGCCGGCGTAGGAGGAAACAACATGCCAGCCGACCGTATCGACGCCGTCGTCAGCCTCGCCAAGCGCCGGGGCTTCGTCTTCCCCTCCAGTGAGATCTACGGGGGCACCCGGTCGGCGTGGGACTACGGCCCGCTCGGCGTGGAGCTGAAGGAGAACGTCCGCCGGCAGTGGTGGCGGACCATGGTCCAGCAGCGCGACGACGTCGTCGGCCTGGACTCGGCGGTCATCCTGGCCCGCAAGGTCTGGGAGGCCAGCGGCCACATCGCCGAGTTCGTCGACCCGCTCACCGAGTGCCAGTCCTGCCACAAGCGGTTCCGCGCCGACCACCTGGAGGAGGCGTACGAGGCCAAGCACGGCAAGCCGCTGACCTCGCTGACGGAGCTGAACTGCCCCAACTGCGGCAACAAGGGCACCTTCACCGAGCCGAAGATGTTCAACGGCCTGATGAAGACCTACCTCGGCCCGGTGGAGAGCGACGAGGGCCTGCACTACCTGCGGCCGGAGACCGCCCAGGGCATCTTCGTCAACTACAAGAACGTCGAGACGGTCGCCCGCAAGAAGCCGCCGTTCGGCATCGCGCAGACCGGCAAGTCGTTCCGCAACGAGATCACCCCGGGCAACTTCATCTTCCGCACCCGCGAGTTCGAGCAGATGGAGATGGAGTTCTTCGTCGAGCCGGGCACCGACGAGCAGTGGCACGAGTACTGGCTTCAGGAGCGCTGGAACTGGTACCTCGACCTCGGCCTGTCGGAGGAGAACCTGCGCTTCTACGAGCACCCCAAGGAGAAGCTCTCCCACTACTCGAAGCGCACCGTCGACATCGAGTACAAGTTCCAGTTCGGCGGCAGCGAGTTCGCCGAGCTGGAGGGCATCGCCAACCGCACCGACTTCGACCTGTCCACGCACAGCAAGCACTCCGGCGTCGACCTGTCGTACTTCGACCAGGGCAAGGGCGAGCGCTGGATCCCGTACGTGATCGAGCCGGCCGCCGGCCTCACCCGCGCGGTGCTGGCGTTCCTGCTGGAGGCGTACGACGAGGACGAGGCCCCGAACACCAAGGGCGGGGTGGACAAGCGCACCGTCATGCGCTTCGACCCGCGCCTGGCCCCGGTGAAGGTGGCCGTGCTGCCGCTGTCGCGCAACGAGGCGCTCTCGCCGAAGGCCAAGCAGCTCGCCGCCGACCTGCGCAAGCGCTGGGTGGTCGAGTTCGACGACTCGCAGGCCATCGGCCGCCGCTACCGCCGCCAGGACGAGATCGGCACCCCGTTCTGCGTGACCGTCGACTTCGACACCCTCGACGACAACGCGGTGACGGTGCGCAACCGGGACACCATGGCCCAGGAGCGCATCGGCCTGGACCAGGTGGAGCGCTACCTGATCGAGCGCCTCCCCGGCTGCTGACGGTGTAAGGAAGGGCCCCTTCTTAACGTTTCCGGTATAGAAGGGGCCCCTTCTCACCGCCCCTCCCCGGTGGGCGGAGCGTCCGCCGGGGGCGGGGCTTCCGCGGTGGGCGAGGCTTCCGCCGGGGGTGGGGCGTCGGCGGGGCGGGGCTCGACGCGTACGCCGGTCGTCGCGCCGAGGCCGCGCCGCGACTCGTACGCGTCCTCCACCATGCGGCGCACGCGCTCCGGCTCCCGGCGGATCTGCGCCGGCGTGAAGTGCATGATCAGCACCCCGTGCCGGCTCAGCTCGTTGTGCCGGTCCAGCGTCCGCGCCCAGTCGGCCGGGCTGAAGTGGAACTCCTGCGAGTCCACCTCCAGGGCCACCGCAGCGTCGGCGAGGTAGCCGTCCGGGGTCGGCAGCACAGCGCCGTCGCCGCTGACCAGGCGCGCGTTCCACCGGATCTGCGGCACCACCCGGCTACCGGCGAGGCACTCCCGCAGCTCGGCCTCCGGCGCCGACCGGGTGCCGTCGACGACCTCCGCGAACGCCTTCCGGACCAGCGCCGTCCGGCTGCGCCTCGCCCGGCGGATCTCCTCGTCCAGCGCGGGCAGGTCGGCGTACCCCCGTTGCACCGCCTCGGCGACGATCGCGCGGACCGGCCGCAGCTCGCGCAGGTCCCGGGCCGCGTCGACCACGGCGCGGGCGGGCGAGCACACCGGGTAGAGCGCCGTCCGCCGGGCCCGCTCGTCGAGCGCCAGCGCCCGGGAGATCACCGCGTGCCCGGCCGACCGGCGTCGCGCGTGGTGCGGCACGATCAGGTGTACGTCGTCGCTGCGCGGGCTGTAGCGGAAGCCGTACCAGGTCAGGGCGGCCAGCCCGGTGAGCTGCGCCTGCCCGCCCGCGTAGAGGGCGGCGGAGATGCGCCGCTGCTCGTCGGTCAGCGCGCCGGTGAACAGGGCGTACGTGGCCGGAAGGACGCGCTGCCAGCGGCCCCGGCGGGCCTGCCGGTAGAGGTACATGTCGTCGAAGCCGGCGGCGAGCAGCTGGGCCCGCGTGACGATCTGCTGCTGGCCCTGCGCGGCCCGGTCCAGCTCGGGTGGGAAGTCGGCCATGCCCCGCAGCATGGCCGCGCCGCCCCTGCGCTGTCCCGCCCGGCGGCCCTGCCTGTGGACAACGACCGGCCCTGTGGACAAGCCCCGTCGGGCCGGCGGGTGTGCTACGGGCGGTTGTTAACCGGGGTCCCCTGCTATGCAAAAGGCGTTAACAGGGGGCCCCTCCTTACACTTGGCGGGTGAGTGGGAGCGGAAGGCAGGGGAGCGGGCCGGGCGGCGGGCTGCGCATCGGGCGGCACGAGGTGTGGCCGCCGGTGGTGCTCGCCCCGATGGCCGGGATCACCAACGTCGGCTTCCGCCGGCTGTGCCGGGAGCAGGGCGGCGGCATCTACGTCTGCGAGATGATCACCACGGTCGCGTTGGTCGAGCGGAACCCGAAGACGCTGCGGATGATCGCCTTCGGCGACGATGAGCGCCCGCGCAGCCTCCAGCTCTACGGCACCGACCCGGAGATCACCGCCGCCGCCGTGCGGATCGTGGTGGAGAAGGATCTCGCCGACCACATCGACCTCAACTTCGGCTGCCCCGTCCCGAAGGTCACCCGGCGCGGCGGCGGATCGGCCCTGCCCTGGCGGCGGCGGCTCTTCGCCCGCCTCGTCCGGGCCGCCGTGGACGCCGCGTCGCCCGCCGGGGTGCCGGTCACCGTGAAGATGCGCAAGGGCATCGACGACGACCACCTGACGTACGTCGAGGCGGGGCTCGCCGCCCAGGACGCGGGCGTCGCGGCGGTGGCCCTGCACGGGCGTACGGCCGCGCAGCGCTATTCGGGCACCGCCGACTGGGACGCCATCGCCACCCTCAAGCAGGCGCTCGACGTGCCGGTGCTCGGCAACGGCGACATCTGGGAGGCCGACGACGCGCTGCGGATGGTGGCCCACACCGGCGTCGACGGCGTGGTGATCGGGCGCGGCTGCCTGGGTCGGCCGTGGCTGTTCGCCGACCTGGAGGCCGCGTTCGAGGGCCGGCCGGAGCGGCGGCTGCCCACCCTCGGCGAGGTGGCGGCGACCATGCGCCGGCACGCCGAGCTGCTGGTCGACCAGTTCACGGCGGGCGCGCGCAACCCGGCCCGGGGCGAGCGGGACGGCTGCACGGACTTCCGCAAGCACGTGGCCTGGTATCTCAAGGGCTTCCCGGTCGGCAGCGAGCTGCGCCGCGAGCTGGCGATGATCGAGAGCCTGGCCCAGCTCGACGACCTGCTCGGCAAGCTCGACCCGGCCGAGCCCTTCCCGGTGGCGACGCTGGGCCAGCCGCGCGGCCGGACGAACTCGCCCGGCAAGGTCTTCCTGCCCGACGGCTGGCTGGCCAGCCGGGACGACGACACGGTCCCGGAGGGCGCGGAGCTGGCCGACTCCGGCGGCTGACGGATTGCAGGGGCCCCCTGTACAACAGAAAGCGTTAACAAGGGGCCCTTCCTTACGCCGAAGGGCCCGACCCCCGCGGGGGTCGGGCCCTTCGTGTGGTGCTCGCCGGGTCAGGAGGCGTAGCCGCGGCTGGCGATCCAGTGCGCCAGGGCGTCGACGTCGATGCGGTAGCTGGCCTGGTCCGGGTTGGCCGAGTCGGCGATCGTCACGGTCTTTCCGCCCTCGGAGTAGCCGACGACGCTGATGTAGTGGCCGCCCTCGAAGGAGTGGCTGACGCCGTCGGTGTCGGTGGCGGTGCCGGCGATGTTGGCCACCACGGCCCGGCCGTCGTCGACCGCGCGCA
Source organism: Micromonospora carbonacea (assembly GCF_014205165.1). Taxonomy (NCBI): domain Bacteria; kingdom Bacillati; phylum Actinomycetota; class Actinomycetes; order Micromonosporales; family Micromonosporaceae; genus Micromonospora; species Micromonospora carbonacea. Next base: position 1,191,395 of record NZ_JACHMZ010000001.1, read on the forward strand.
CGACGTCGGCGCGCAGCTTGTCGATGCGCTTGCCGTCGACCTTGTCGGCCGGCAGCTCCGTGCTGTGGTACGCCTTGCGGCCGGTCTCCTTGTTGAGCACGGGGGTGATGTCGTTGATGGAGTTGGTGCCGGCCTCGGTGGTGCCCATCTCCTTGGCCATGGTGTCCACGTCGATGTTCTTGCCCTGCACGCTCAGCGCGTTGCGCGCCGCCGCCGGGCCACAGTAGAAGAAGTTGGGCTGCGCCTCGTAGCGCACGTCCAGCTGACGCTCACCCGCCGGCCGACGCTCGGCCTGCACCGACGCGGCGGCCCGCTCGGCGGGCGCGGGGGCGGCCTGCGCGGCCAGCGCGGGACCAGCGATCCCACCCGCGGTGGCGGCGATGCCGGCGACGGTCAGAGCGGTACGACGAATCAGATCGGTACGCATAACAGCGTGCTCCTCTGCTCGGGGGAAAGACACGGCGCCACACACGGGGGAGCGGCGGCACCGCGAGAAGACTCGGGGGACACACACCCGGCGGCGATGGCCTGCTCGGGGCGTCGAGAGGGTGTAACGACCCCGGCCCGCCCGCCATTCCCCGACCCGGATCCGGGCTCGTGGGGGCGGGGCTTGACCGGGGACCGACCAGGCGGGGGAGCCCCGGTCGCATGCCAGGTACAACGCCCCCACCCCCACGCCGATTCCGCGCCGGGGGTGACCCGGCCCACGGGACGCGGCGGGATGAACCGGACATCGGCCTCGGTTCGTCCGCGCCGGATCGTTGGCTGGCTCCGCGACACGACACGCCGATGCGGTTGCACCGCAGGCGGCCACGAATCGCCGAGAGCCGCCGGTTTGGGCGCGCGGGTGACGTCAGGGCAGGTCGGCCGTGGGGGTGGTCGGCTGCGACGCCGGACGAGGGCTGGGGAGCCCGGTGGGGCCAGTGGTCGGCCAGGGGATCTCCGGGGCGGGGTGGAAGGTGATGCCGGCGGTGTGCCAGCGGGGGCCGTGCCCGGCGAGGCGACGGCGGAAGGACGCCCAGTCGTGGGTGCGCCGGGGCGACCAGCCCAGCTCGGCGAGGGCGGGCAGCCGGGGCAGCAGCATGAACTCGATCTCGGCCAGCGAGGTCACCGACTCGGTCCAGAGCGGGGCCTCCACGCCGAGCACCGCGTCCGCCGGCACCCCGGCCAGGTGCGTCCCCGGATCCCACCGGTACGCCCGTTCCACGTCGACGAGGCCCGCCCAGTCGTGCCCGATCGGGGTGTCCGGGGCGTACTTCATGTCCAGGTATGCGTGGTTTCCCGGGGAGAGGATGACCCGCGCGCCGCGCCGGACCGCCTCGGCCGTCGCGGGGTCGTCGCCCGTGGTGCCCCACCACTGGAGGACCCGCCCGTCGGTGTGCCCGGCCGGGGCGATCTGGTGCCAGCCGACCACGGTCTTGCCGGTGCCGGCGACGATGCCCTGCGCCCGCTCGACGAAGCGGGCGTACGCGTCGGCCGGGACCTTGAACGCCTCGTCCCCGCCGATGTGCAGCCACGGCCCGGGGGTGAGCGCGGCGACCTCGCCGAGCACGTCGGCGACGAAGGCGTACGTGCGCTCGTCGTCCGGGTCGAGATAGCTGAAGCCGACCTCGGTGCCCGTGTACGGCGGCGGCGCGACCCCGTCCGGCGCGAGCTGCGGGTACGCGGTCAGCGCCGCGTTGGTGTGGCCGGGCAGGTCGATCTCCGGGACGACGGTGACGTGCCGGCGGGCGGCGTAGGAGACGATGCGCCGGTAGTCGGCCCGGGTGTACGCCCCGCCGGGGCCGCCGCCGACCTGGGTCGCCCCGCCGACGGTGGCCAGCCCCGGCCAGCCGTCGACGGCGATCCGCCAGCCCTGGTCGTCGGTGAGGTGCAGGTGCAGGTGGTTGAGCTTGTACCGGGCCAGGTGGTCGATCACCCGCAGCACGTCGGCGACGCCGAAGAAGTGCCGCGCCACGTCGAGCATCGCGCCCCGGTAGGGGAACCGGGGCCGGTCGACGATCACCCCGCCGGGCACCGCCCACCGGGCGGCCACGGGGGCGGGGCTCTCGACCGCGGGCGGCAGGAGCTGACGCAGGGTCTGCACGCCGTGCAGGAGGCCGGCCGGGGTGGCGGCGGTGATGCGTACCGCGTCGGGGGTCACGTCGAGCCGGTAGCCCTCCGCGCCGAGCTCGGCGACCGGGCCCGGGGTGGCGGGCCCGGCGACCGGGCCGTCGCCGGACGCGGCGGAGAGCTGGAGGGCCAGGCCCTCGGCGGCTGGCGCGGCGTCGGTCACCGGGAGCGGATAGCCGGTGGCGGGCCGCAGCAGGTCGGCGAGCTGCTCGGCGACGTCCCGGGCGGCCGGGTCGGGGCTGACCCGGACGGCCGCGTCGGCGGGGAGCGTGAAGTCGGCGGCCGGGTCGGGCTCGACCCGTTCCGGTGCGGGAACCACGTCGCCCAGCCCGACGGGGGCCGGCGGCGCGAGCCGGTCGGCGGCGGCGCGGGCGGCGGCGCGGGCCAGGTCGGCGGCGGCCGGCTCGTGGCCGGTCGGGTCGACCGCCGGGCCGGTCGGGTCGAGCGGGCGGCGGCCGGGCTCGGCGGGGCGGGGCGCGGTGGGCGGCACGGTGCGGACTCCGGGGGTGTATTCGCGAGGGATATGGCAAAGGTGAAGTTCGGCAGAACCGGTGCGCTCAAGAGTACGAGGGGACCCGAGAATTGCGTGATCGTGCGCGTGGAAACGTTCCCAACAACCGGTACGGACGCGGATAGTCGTGACGGCTGTGCCGATTGTCACCAAGTAGCCCCAGGTCACGCGATGTTCGCTTAGCCTTCGCCCACCGATCGGCGACGACACCGGATTAGCGGTGGTCAGCCCTGGGGTATCGGAAAACTGAACCTTCGTTAAGTGTCAGTCCGGCGCGCGTGGGAGGCTCTGGTGACATCGCAAGAGACGGTCGATCACAAGTACGTCTACGACTTCGCCGAGGGCAACAGGGACCTCAAGGACCTGCTCGGCGGCAAGGGGGCCAACCTCGCCGAGATGACGAACCTCGGCCTGCCGGTGCCGCCCGGCTTCACCATCACCACCGAGGCCTGCCAGGCGTACCTCGCCACCGGACGGGAACCGGACGGGCTCGCCGGCCAGATCGAGGCGCACCTGGAGTCGCTGGAGCGGGGCATGGGCCGCCGCCTCGGCGACCCGCACGACCCGCTGCTGGTCTCCGTGCGCTCCGGGGCGAAGTTCTCCATGCCGGGCATGATGGAGACCGTCCTCAACGTCGGCCTCAACGACCGCAGCGTCGTCGGGCTCGCCGCCCAGGCGGGCGGCAACGAACGGTTCGCCTGGGACTCCTACCGCCGGCTGATCCAGATGTTCGGCAAGACCGTCTGCGAGGTGCCGGGCGAGGAGTTCGAGCACGCGCTCGACGGGGCCAAGCGCGCCCGGGGCACCACCAGCGACCTCGACCTGGACGCCGACGACCTGCGGGGGCTGGTCGACGCGTACAAGAAGATCTTCCTCAAGCACACCGGGCGCGACTTCCCGCAGGAGCCCCGCGAGCAGCTCGACCTGGCCATCCGCGCGGTCTTCGAGTCGTGGAACGCCGAGCGCGCGGTGCTCTACCGCCGGCAGGAGCGCATCCCCGCCGACCTCGGCACCGCCGTCAACGTGGTGGCCATGGTCTTCGGCAACCTCGGCCCGGACTCCGGCACCGGCGTCGCCTTCACCCGCGACCCGGCCAGCGGCGCGCAGGGCATCTACGGCGACTACCTGGCCAACGCCCAGGGCGAGGACGTCGTCGCCGGCATCCGCAACACCGTGCCGTTGCAGGACCTGGAGCGCCTCGACAAGCGGTCCTACGACGAGCTGCTCGACATCATGGCCCGGCTGGAGGGGCACTACCGGGACCTGTGCGACATCGAGTTCACCATCGAACGCGGCAAGCTCTGGATGCTCCAGACCCGGGTCGGCAAGCGCACCGCCGCGGCGGCGTTCGTCATCGCCGGCCAGCTGGTCGACGAGGGCCTGATCGACCTCGACGAGGCGCTGCACCGGGTCAACGGCGCGCAGCTCGCCCAGCTCATGTTCCCCCGGTTCCAGCTCGACCACGACTTCGAGCCGGTCGCCAGGGGCGTCGGGGCGTCGCCGGGCGCGGCGTCCGGCAAGGTGGTCTTCACCTCCGCCCGCGCCGTCGAGCTGGCCGCCGAGGGCGAGGCGGTGATCCTGGTCCGCCGGGAGACCAACCCCGACGACCTCAACGGCATGATCGCCGCGAGGGGCATCCTCACCTCGCGCGGCGGCAAGACCAGCCATGCCGCCGTGGTCGCCCGGGGCATGGGCAAGACCTGCGTGTCCGGCGCCGACGAGATCGACGTCAACGTGCCCGCGAAGCGGTTCACCGTCGCCGGGCAGACCGTGAACGAGGGTGACGTCGTCTCGATCGACGGCACCACCGGCAAGGTCTACCTCGGCGAGGTGCCGGTCACGCCGTCGGAGGTGGTGCGCTACTTCGAGGGCACGCTCGACCCGCACGAGGCCGACGACGCGCTGGTCGGGGCCGTGCACCGGATCATGACGCACGCCGACGCGGCCCGGCGGCTGGCGGTGCGCGCGAACGCCGACACCGGCGCGGACGCCGCCCGGGCCCGGCGCTTCGGCGCGCAGGGCATCGGCCTGTGCCGCACCGAGCACATGTTCCTCGGCGACCGGCGCGAGCTGGTCGAGCGGCTGATCCTGGCCCGCACCGACACCGAACGCGCCGACGCCCTCGCCGCGCTGCTGCCGTTGCAGCGCGACGACTTCGTGGAGATCTTCCGCGAGATGGACGGCCTGCCGGTCACGGTGCGGCTGATCGACCCGCCGCTGCACGAGTTCCTGCCCCCGCTGGAACAGCTCGCGGTCGACGTCGCCGTCGCCCAGGAACGCGGCGAGGACGTGGCGAAGGAGGAGGCGCTGCTCGCCGCCGTCCGGCGGATGCACGAGGAGAACCCGATGCTGGGCCTGCGCGGGGTGCGGCTCGGCCTGGTCATCCCCGGCCTGTTCGCCATGCAGGTGCGGGCGATCGCCGAGGCCGCCGTGCGGGTCACCCGCGAGGGCGGGTCGGCCTGCCCGGAGATCATGGTCCCGCTGGTCGGGGCGGTCCAGGAGCTGGAGACGGTGCGCGCCGAGGCCGAGAAGATCATCGCCGAGGTGGTCGGGGACAGCGGCGTCGAGGTGCTGATCGGCACGATGATCGAGGTGCCCCGGGCGGCGCTGACCGCCGGCCAGATCGCCGAGGCGGCGCAGTTCTTCTCCTTCGGCACCAACGACCTGACCCAGATGGGCTGGGGCTTCTCCCGCGACGACGTGGAGGGGGCCTTCTTCTGGCGCTACCTGGAGCTGGGCATCTTCGGCATCTCGCCGTTCGAGTCGATCGACCGTGACGGCGTGGGCCGGCTGGTGCGGATCGCCGCCGAGGAGGGCCGGGCCGCCCGGCCGGGGCTGAAGCTCGGCGTCTGCGGCGAGCACGGCGGCGACCCGGAGTCCGTCCACTTCTTCCACTCCGTCGGCCTGGACTATGTCTCCTGCTCGCCGTTCCGCGTGCCGGTGGCCCGCCTGGAGGCCGGTCGCGCGGCGGTCGAGACGGTCGGCTCCGACAGCCGCTGAACCGTCGGCCAGGCGCCGGCCCCGGTGGGGAAGCCGCACGCATCCCGCACCGGGGCCGGCGGGCTCAGATCGGCGGACGCCGCCAGCCGGTCGCGCGGGGCGCGTTCGGCGTGCGCCCCGGCAGCGTCGCCATCGGGGTCCGCATGGCCAGCGGCGCACGCGGGTCGGGCGCGGGCATGCTGACGGGCGCGCTGCGCTCCTGGTCGAAGGCCGAGCCGGTCCGGGCGGCCACCTCGCGGGCCTCCCGGTGCAGGGCCTCCAGGTCGGTGCGGGCCCCGGTGACCAGGGTCAGCAGGGCGTGCCGACCGGCCGGGTAGGTCACCACGCAGCCCCGGGCGGTGAACACGACCGACTCCTGGAACTCGCCGTGCCGGACCGTGTCGGCGACCCGGTGGCCGAGGCCGAAGCTGGCCGCGGCCAGGGCCGCCAGGTGGGTGGCGTCGGTCGTCGGCAGGTCGCTGGAGATGAGCAGGCCGTCGGTGCCGGCGAGCACGCCCCCGGCGACCTCCGGCCGGCGCTGGCGTAGCCCCCGGAGTTCCGTTTCCAGCACCGTGTCAGCGTCCACGAGCGTCACTTCCCGTCGTCCGATTCATCAGGTTCGGATCTGATTCAGGTGGGCGGATCATCGGTAACGTTCTGCTCTGGGAACGCTACCGGTCGCCATGGTGGACCGCGACCCGTCACGGTCGGCAATTAGCCGACAACTCTCGACTGATCGGCTGTTGCGCGCCGCCGGGCGGGGACTCGTCGCGCGCCGCGGGGGGCGGGGAGCCGGCGCCGCGCCACCGGCGGTCGTCGGGCGTAGCCTGGTGGCTCTCGCGAAGGATGTCGTAGCGCCGGTGGAGGGTGGACCGCATGACCAGCGCCCGGGACGCGGGCTCCGCCGGCGACGCGGGCGGCTCCGACTGCTCCGCCGGCCACCCGGGCGGCCCCGACCGTCACCGCCGGGGCGGCTGCGGCGGCGCGCGCTGGGTCGACGAGCCGGCCAAGGACACCGGCGCCGGCCGCTCGCCGTACGAGCGGGACCGGGCGCGGGTGCTGCACTCGGCCGCGTTCCGCCGGCTCGCCGCGAAGACCCAGGTGCACACCGCCGGCACCGACGACTTCCTGCGTACCCGGCTGACCCACTCGCTGGAGGTGGCGCAGATCGCCCGGGAGATGGGCGCCCGGCTGGGCTGCGACCCAGACGTGGTCGACACCGCCGGGCTGGCCCACGACCTCGGCCACCCGCCGTTCGGTCACAACGGCGAGGCCGCCCTGGACCAGCTCGCCGCGCCGTGCGGCGGCTTCGAGGGCAACGCCCAGACGCTGCGGGTGCTCACCCGGCTGGAGGCCAAGGTGCTCGCCCCGGGCGGCGGGTCCGCCGGGCTCAACCTGACCCGGGCGTCGCTCGACGCCACCACGAAATACCCGTGGCCGCGCCGGCCGGCGGGCGGCAAGTTCGGGGTGTACGCCGACGACCGGCCGGTCTTCGACTGGCTGCGCGCTGGCGCCCCGGCCGAGGGGCGGCGCTGCCTGGAGGCCCAGGTGATGGACTGGGCCGACGACGTGGCGTACTCGGTGCACGACGTCGAGGACGGCGTCCACGGCGGGTACGTGGGCCTCGGCCCGCTGCTGGCCGACCCCGACGAGCGGGCGGCGCTCTGCGCCGACGTGGCCGCCACCTACTCCGGGGAGTCCCCGGCGGACCTGGGCGTCGTGCTGGTCGAGCTGCTCGCCGACCCGGTGCTCGCCCCCCTCGCCGGCTACGACGGCAGCCACCGGGCCCAGGCCGCGCTGAAGGCGACCACCAGCGTGCTCACCGGCCGGTTCGTCTCGACGGTGGTGGCCGCCACCCGGGAGCGCTGCGGGCCCGGCCCGCTGCGCCGGTACGCGGCCGACCTGGTGGTGCCGCGCCGGGTCCGGGCCGAGTGCGCGCTGCTCAAGGGGCTGGCGCTGCGCTACGTGATGCGCCGCCCCGGCGCCCGGCGCCGCTACGAGCGGCAGCGGGAGGTCCTCACCGAGCTGGTCACCGCCCTGACCCGGCGGGCCCCCGAGGCGCTGGACCCGGTCTTCGCCCCGCTGTGGCGGGACGCCCCGGACGACGCCGCCCGGCTGCGCGTGGTGATCGACCAGGTCGCCTCGCTCACCGACCCGGCCGCCGTCGCCTGGCACGAGCGGCTGCGCGCCGGCTGAACGCTCACCGATCCGGCCGGTGGGCACCCGAGCGAACTTAGGTTAGCCTAAGCGCATGACGGAGCGCCCGAAGAAGGTCACCACCGCGCGGGTCCTGCGGACCTGGCGGCCCACCCCGCACGTGATCCGGCTGGTGCTCGGCGGGGAGGAGCTGACCGGCCTCCCGGTGGGCGAGCACACCGACCACTACGTGAAGCTCGTCTTCCCGCCGGACGGGGTGACCTATCCGGAGCCGGTCGACCTCGCGGCGATCCGCCGCCTGCCCGCCGACCAGTGGCCGCGGCTGCGCGCGTACACGGTGCGGGCCTTCGACGCGGCGGCCAACGAGCTGACCATCGACGTGGTGCACCACGGCGACGAGGGGGTGGCCGGCCCCTGGGCGGCCCGGCTGCGGCCCGGCGACCCGGTGCGGTTCGTCGGCCCCGGCGGGGCGTACGCGCCGAGCCCCGACGCCGACTGGCACCTGCTGGTGGGCGACGAGAGCGCGCTGCCGGCGATCGCCGCGGCCCTGGAACGGCTCCCGGCCGGCGCCCCGGCGCGGGTCTTCCTGGAGGTGGCCGACGCCGGCGAGGAGCAGCCGCTGCCCAGCAAGGGCGACGTCGAGCTGACCTGGCTGCACCGGGGCGACCGGCCGGTCGGCGAGGCGCTGGTGGCGGCGGTGCGGGCGCTGGACTTCCCGCCCGGCGACGTGCACGCCTTCGTCCACGGTGAGGCGACCTTCGTCCGCGAGCTGCGCCGGCTGCTGCGCGTCGAGCGCGGCGTGCCCCGCGAGTGGCTGTCGATCTCCGGCTACTGGCGGCGGGGGATGGACGACGAGGGCTGGCGCTCGACCAAGCCCGACTGGAACCGGCAGGTCGAGGCCGACGAGGCCACCGCGCCCGCCTGACGCGACCCCACTCCCGTCGACCTACGGCGCGCCGGGGAACCGGACCGTGACGAGGAGACCGCCGTCGGGGCCGGGGACGAGGTCGAGGGTCCCGTCGTGGGCGCGGACGATGCTGTGCACGATGGCCAGGCCGAGGCCGACGCCGGCGTGTTCGTCGGTGCGTACGCGTTCCGTTCCGCGCTGGAACGGTTCGACGAGGAGCGGCACCAGCTCCGGTGGGAGCCGGCGACCCGTGTTTTCGACCCGCAGCACGCTGATGCCGCCGTGCGCCTCGGTGTGGATCGTCACCGTGCCGCCGCCGGGAAGGTTGTGGACGACGGCGTTCTGGACGAGGTTCGCCACCACCTGCGCCAGGAGGTCGGCGGAGCCGCTGGTCCGGGCCGCCCCGCCGGTGACTTCGAGCGTGATCCGGCGCTGTTCGGCGAGGGGCAGCAGCGTTTCGGCGGCTTCTTCGGCGAGGAGGGAGAGGTCGATGCTCTCTCGGGTGAAGTCTCCGCGGTCGCCCCGGCTGAGCAGCAGGAGGGCCTCGGTGAGGTCGATCGCCCGCTTGTTGGCGGCGTGCAGGCGTTCGATGAGTTCGTCCCGGCCCCGAGCGGGGTCCCTGCGGGCGACGTCGAGCAGCGTCCGCGAGATCGCGAGCGGGGTGCGCAGTTCGTGGGAGGCGTTCGCGGCGAACCTCTGCTGCTCCGCGACGTGGGACTCGAGTCGTTCGAGCATCGAGTCGAAGGCGTCGGAGAGTTCCCGGAACTCGTCGCTGCGGCCCTCCATGCGCGTCCGGTGGGACAGCGATCCGTCCGCGGCCAAGCGGGTGGCATGTGTGATGCGGGTCAGCGGCGCGAGCATCCGCCCGGCGAGGATCCATCCGCCCAGGAGGCCGAACATCAGCAGGAAGGCCAGCACCTCGGCTGCCCTCGGGGCGAAGGCGCGGAGCAGGTCGGAGCGGTTCGGCACGAACATCACGGGGAGGTGGAGAGGATAGCGGCCCGGTTCGGGCAGCCGGGGGGTGTCGATCACCTCGGGTACGTAGCGCAGCAGGAACACCCACACCGTGCCGAGGAGCAAGCCGCCTGCCAGCATGACGAACCCGGCGTAGCTGAGGGTCATCTTGAGGCGGACGCTCAAACCGGGCTCCCTAGCCACGGTCTCCTCCCGTACGCGCGGTGCCGGGTGCCGTGGCGATGCGGTAGCCGACACCGGGCACGGTGGCGATGATCCATGGTTCCCCGAGCCGTTTACGCAGTGCGGAGACGGTGATGCGTACGGCGTTGGTGAAGGGGTTGGCGTTCTCGTCCCAGGCCCGTTCCAGCAGTTCCTCGGCGCTGACGACCCCGCCCTCGGCGGCGACGAGGACCTCCAGGACGGCGAACTGTTTGCGGGTGAGCGCGACGTAGCGTCCGTCGCGGAAGACCTCCCGGCGGAAGGGGTCGAGCCGCAGGCCCGCGATCTCGCGGACCGGGGGCCGGGCGTGCCCGCGCCTGCGGTCGAGGGCTTTGAGCCGGAGCACGAGTTCCCGGAGTTCGAACGGTTTGGTGAGGTAGTCGTCGGCGCCGATCTCGAACCCGGAGGCCTTGTCGTCGATCCGGTCGGCAGCGGTGAGCATGAGGATCGGGATGCCGCTGCCGGAGGCGACGATGCGCCGGGCGACCTCGTCGCCGGAGGGGCCGGGGATGTCCCGGTCGAGGACCGCGAGGTCGTAGGAGTTGACCCCGAGCAGTTGCAGGGCGGAGTCGCCGTCGCCGGCGATGTCGGCGGCGATCGCCTCCAGCCGCAGACCGTCACGGACGGCCTCGGCCAGGTAGGGCTCATCCTCCACGATCAGTACGCGCATGCCTGAACCCTATGATCGTCGCGAAGCCTCACCCACCCACGCACACCGGGCACGCGACTCAGCCGGCCGGTGCCGGCGCGGGGCGAGGCTGGTCCGCAGCCGGCTCGGCCGTGGTGCGCCACCAGCGGCGTGACGCCAGCGCGGCCAGCGCGGCGCCGGTGGCGTTGACCAGCACGTCGTCCACGGAGGACACCCGGTCCAGCCGCAGGACGTACTGCGCGGTCTCGACCAGGGCCGAGCAGGCCGCGCCGAGGGCCAGGACCCGCGGCACGGACGCCAGCGCCGCGAACCGCAGCGGAGCGAAGAACCCCAGCGCCGCGAAGACCAACAGGTTGCCGCCGATCCCGAGCGGCCCCATCGTGACCAGGTCCCGCAGCGGGACCAGGCTCACCCGACCAGCGACGATGCCGGCTCCGGGGCCCGGCATCAGGGTCAGCCACACGAACGGCGCCGTCCCGTAGGCCAGGCCCACCTCGGCCAGCGACATCCGCCCCGCCGACGCGACGCCGACGGCGCGCCGCCGGCTCGACAGGCTCCACGCCGCCAGAGCCGCCAGCGGCAGCCCGACCAGCGTCATGAGCACCACGCCGTTCTCCGTGTCGTAGCAGCCGTGCCACCGTCCGGCCAGGCACCTCGGCGCGGCCATCATGAGCGGCCGCCGCACCACGAACGCGGCGCACGCCGCGCCGAGGATCGCCAGGCTCAGGAGCACGATCCGGCGCGTGCGGCGGGACGGCGCGGACGGAGATTCGCTGCGGTTCATGCCCCCATCGAAGCCGACGGGCCGTTGCGGTGGCGTATGCGATTCTCCATACGTCCGCGATACACGCATCCGATCCGGCCGCCGCGCCACCGGCGGCTCGATCCACCGGTGACGCGGCGGCCCGGTCCACGGCGGGCCTGCTGCCCGACCGCTCAGCCGCCGCCGGGTGGATCGACCGGCCCGCCGGTGACGGCCTCCGCCTCCCGCAGGCAGATGTCCAGCAGCGGCGCGCCGTCCTCGTTGGTGAGGACGACGCCGACCCAACCAGTGTCGGGGTAGATGCTCCAGTTGGCGCCGATGCCAGGGGCCCCGCCGCCGCGCCCGATCACCCACTGGCCGTTGACGATGCTGACCGGCATGGTGTAGCCCGCGTACGCCATGGGTGCCGGGCCGGGGAGCTTGGCCCCGGCGAACAACTCGGCGTGGGGCCGGTCCAGCACCGTGCCGTGGCGCAACGCCTCCGCGAACCGCACCAGGTCCGGCGCGGTGGCGAAGCCGTCGCCCGAGGCGTAGCCGATGAAGCTGCGGCCCGGGTTCCTGCCCTGCGTGTACGGGTCGACGCTGCCCTTGTCCAGGTTGCGGACCGCGTCCACCAGACTCCCGTCGGCCTGCATCATGTACGGGTGCGCGATGTGCTCGTCGGTGAGCCACTGCTCCCGGGTGTAGAACGCCGAGCCGCTCATGCCGGAGCGCCCGAGGACGTGCTCGTGCACGTAGTCCCAGAACGTCACGCCGGACACGGCCTCCACGATCTGCGCGGCCATGGCCAGGCCGACGCCGCCGCCGGGAAGGTGGCCGTTGGATCCCGCGCCGGGGACCCCCACCAGTGTCGCCTGCCGAACCCACTGCTCGTAGTGCTCGTGCACCTCCTCCCGGCTGTGGTAGACGCGCTGCCAGTCCGGCATCGGGGCGTCCAGCCCGGACGTGCTGGTGAGCAGGTGGTGGATGGTCACCTGCTCGGCGATCTCTCGGGCGAGGCCCGTGAGGTGGGCGCCCACCGGGTCCGACAGCGTCACTCTGCCCTGCTGCACCAGCTGTAGGACGGCCACCGACAGGAACGGCTGGCTTCCCGAGGAGAGGTTGAACGCGACGCCCTCGTGGTTGCGGATCCCCCGCTCCCGGTCGGCCATGCCGTAGCTGCGCGACAGCACCGTCCGGCCCCGGTGCGACAGCAGCACCACGCCGGAGAACCTGCCCTCGGCGGCCAGCTGCGCCACGTACCGGTCGTAGGCTCCGCCGGGCCGGGTGTCCGGCGGGATTCGGTCGTGCCCGGCCGGGCCGGTGGGGGCCGGGGCGGCGTGGCCGATCCCGGCGCCCAGCAGCGGCCCGCCGGCCGCCACCATCCCGGCGGCGGCCATCCCGCCCCAGGTGATCAGCCGTCGCCGGTCGACACCGCGTGCGTTGTCCGGGCCCATGGTCATGCTCCTTTCCCGGTCGACGAGACCTGCGCTGACAGTGATGCGCTCTGGTTCATTCCCGTACTCAAGACGCGCGACGGTTGCGGTGGCGTATGCACTTTTCGATACGCCCGCGATACGCGGTGAACCCGCCGTCCCCCCGACGCCGTGTGGGTCATCCCGGCAGGGCAGGATGTAGGGCCGAGGGGGTGGCGAATGGCTGGGCGGATCCGCGACGAGGACATCGCGCTGGTCCGGGAGCGCACCTCGATCGCCGAGGTCATCTCGGACACGGTGACGCTCCGGTCGGCCGGCGGCGGCAACCTCAAGGGGCTGTGCCCGTTCCACGACGAGAAGAGCCCCTCGTTCAACGTCTCGCCCGCCCGTAACGTCTGGTACTGCTTCGGCTGCGGGGCCGGCGGCGACGCGATCAAGTTCCTGATGGACGCCGACCACCTCAGCTTCGTCGAGTCCGTCGAGCGGCTCGCCGCCCGCGCCGGCATCCAGCTTCGGTACGTCGAGAACGACCAGGCCGCCCCGCGCGCCGCCCGCCCCCAGCAGGGGCAGCGGCAGCGCCTGGTGGCCGCGCACGCCGCCGCCGTCGAGTTCTACCAGGCGCAGCTCGGCACGGCCGGGGCCCGACCGGCCCGGGAGTTCCTCGCCCGGCGGGGCTTCGACCGGGCCGCCGCCCAGCGGTACGCCTGCGGCTTCGCCCCGGACGCCTGGGACCTGCTCACCAAGCACCTGCGGCAGCAGGGCTTCACCCACGACGAGCTGGTCACGGCCGGGCTGTCGCGCCCGTCGCGTTCCGGCACCCTGATCGACCGGTTCCGTCGCCGGCTGATGTGGCCGATCCGCGACATCACCGGCGACCCGATCGGGTTCGGCGCCCGCAAGCTGTTCGACGACGACGACGGCCCGAAATACCTGAACACCCCCGAGACGCCGATCTACAAGAAGTCGCACGTCCTCTACGGCATCGACCAGGCCAAGCGGGAGATCGCCAAGCAGGGCAAGGTGGTCGTCGTCGAGGGCTACACCGACGTGATGGCCTGCCACCTGGCCGACGTCCCGACGGCGGTGGCGACCTGCGGCACGGCGTTCGGCGCGGACCACATCTCGGTGCTGCGCCGGCTGCTGCTGGACACCGACGACGTGGCGGGCGAGATCATCTTCACCTTCGACGGCGACGCCGCCGGGCAGAAGGCGGCGCTGCGCGCGTTCGACGACGACCAGCGCTTCGTCGGGCGCACCTTCATCGCGGTCAGCCCCGACAACATGGACCCGTGCGACCTGCGCCTGGCAAAGGGCGACCTGGCCGTGCGCGACCTGGTCGCCCGCCGCGAGCCGCTCGTCGACTTCGCGCTGCGCCACGTGATCAACCGGTACGACCTGGACACCGTCGACGGCCGGGTGGAGGCGATGCGCCGGGCCGCGCCGATCGTCGCGAAGATCAAGGACCGGGAGAAGCGCCCCGAGTACGTCCGCAAGCTCGCCGGCGACCTCGGCATGGAGATCGAGCCGGTGCAGCGGGCCGTGCTCGCCGCCGCCTCCGGCCAGCCCGCCGGCGGCGCGGCGGCGGCACCGGCGCGCGCCGCCCGGCCCGCGCCCGCCACGGACAGCCCGATGTCGCTGGTCGAGCGGGAGGCGCTGAAGCTCGCCCTCCAGGAGCCGGTGCTGGCCGGGCCGATGTTCGACGCGGTCGAGGCGGCGGAATACCACCACCCGGTGCACGTGGCCGTGCGGGAGGCGATCGCGGCGGCCGGCGGGGCCGCCGCCGCCACGCAGGGCGCGGTCTGGGTCGAGGCGGTCCGCGACGCCTGCGCCGACCTCGCCGCCCAGGCTCTCGTGGGCGAGCTGGCCGTGGAGCCGCTGCGCATCGACGGGGAGCCCGACCCCCGGTACGTCTCGGTGACCATCGCCCGGTTGCAGTGGGGCTCGGTGACCGGCCGGATCCGGGATCTCAAGTCGAAGATCCAGCGGGTCAACCCGGTCAGCAACAAGGACGAGTACTTCGCGCTGTTCGGGGAGCTGCTGTCGTTGGAGCAGCACGCGCGGGCGCTGCGCGAGCAGGCCGCGGGAGGGCTGTGATGGGGCTGTTGCGCCGTAAGCCGAAGCTGCCTCCGGCGGCGCGTCCGCCGCTGTCCGACGCCGAGCGGGTGCTGGCCTGGGCCGCCGCCGGACCGGGCGCGGCCGGTGCCGAGGGCGGTGCCGAGGGTGGTGGCGGTGGCGTGCTGGTCGCCACCAACCTGGGGCTCTGGCTGCCGGGGCGGGACGCCCGGCTGGGCTGGCACGACGTCCTCAAGGCCGTCTGGTCGGGGCGGGAGCTGACCGTCACCCCGGCCGAGCGGGTCGCCGAGCGCGCCGGGTACGTGGTGGTGGCCGACGGCCCCGTCGAGACGTACCTGCTGCTCGCGCCGGCTGAGCTGCCGCACCAGGTGCGGGCGCGGGTGACGCGTTCGGTGGCGTACACCCAGCACCACCCGGTGCCCGGCGGCGCGGGCCGGATCGCCGCCCGCCGCGTGCCCGGGGTGGATGGTCTGACCTGGACGGTGCGCTACGACCCGGGGACCCCGACCGACGACGAGCCGGTGGTCGCGGAGACCGACCGCCTGGTCGCCGCCGCCCGCGCCGCCACGGCCCCCACCGACCTCTGACGCTCGTCGCGTCACCTGCTCGACGGCGTCGCGATGTGCCTGGTCGCGTTTGCCGGCCCGGCCACCGCGTCCAGGCCGGTGCCCTGACGCGGCTCGCCCGGCGCCGGCGGGGCCGGGGCGGGTAGTTCACGGGTTGACGCAGGTCGGAATCTCGCCGTTGTGGCCGACCCGGATCGTCTGGCCGGCGTAGACCCAGCCGGGGTAGCGGTCGCCCGGCTGCGAATTGCTCAAGTTGTCGTTGGGCTTGTCGGTGTTCCAGCGGATGCGCAGCCACACCGGTCCGATGGAGTCGGTCGGATCGGGGTCGAAGTCGGTCGTGGCGGTGCAGTCGGCCCACACCACGGTCTCGTTGTGCGCGGCGCCGATGTGGTGGCCGGACGTCGTGCCCGACGAGCGGACCCACAGGTGGTTTGGCGCCTCAATCACGAGAAAGGGGGCCGGTTGTCCTGCGGGCGGTGCGAGGTAATCGAAGTTCTTCGCTCTGGCCTCGGCTGCCTCGCGGGTCAGGCCCTTTAGAGTCGAGGCGACGGTCACGACGTTGTTGTCGCCGTTGAGCTGCACGTTCCCGGTCCCCGACTGGTTCAGGTCGGTCCGGGGAGCGGGGTTGGCTTCAGAGCGAGCTAATTTGACGCCCACCGCGACTGCGGCGACGACGACGCCCGCCGCGGTCCAGAAGTACGTTTTGCGTGACAGGCTCATCGCCATGGCAGGTTCTTCTCCGTTCGGGTCGAGGACAGGGGTGCCGTCCGTGCCTTCGATAGCCTGTCCGTGATCAACGGCTAGCGTCGGACGCGGAGTGCGATGGGGTTGATGCGCCCTGTCATGTAGATGTCCCTGAGTTTCTTCGGTGGCTCGGTCGGCTGTCGCCGGTTGGCGGGCAAGCGGCCGCTTCCCCCGGGGCGCGTCCTTGGGGAGGTGCGACCGCGAGGGGGGAGGCGATGGCCTCCGCCGAGGCTTCCGCCTGCGGAGTTCGACGCCGAGCGGGGGCGCGGTCGGGCGCTCTCCGTCGGGCGGTCGGCCGATGCGGAGGCCGTGCGTTGAGCTGCGCGACGACCGCAAGCTGTGCAGTTCCACCGTCGGTCGCTAGCCGTCGCATCGCCGGTCACCGTCTCGTTCGCCCCTTCCGCCCCGTTCGCTCCTCCCGGCGGCGGGGCGAAGGCTTTTCTAGGTCGACTACTTGCTTTTGTTCGAACGGACGAAAGTTGTGGTCGGATTGGCCGAAGCTCTGGACAGTGGCCGCAGAACGCTTCTACTGTGTCGCACACAACACGTCGCGATTTCGTCGATGTGAACGACTCCGATGCGGAGGTGAGTTGCCGGTGCGAACGGTGGAGCCCCTGCACCTGCGGCTGTTGCGGTTGCTCCGCGACGAGGGAGCCGTGTCCCGGGCGGAGCTGGGCGACCGGCTGGAGATGGCGCGCCCCCGGCTGCTCGCCGAGCTGGAGCGGCTGGTGGACCTCGGCTACGTCGCCGAGGCCGGCCTCGCGGCGTCGCGGGGCGGGCGCCGGTCGACCCTGGTCGAGCTCAACCCGCAGCTGCGCTTCGCGGCGGTCGACCTCGGGGCGAGCTCGATCGACGTCGAGGTGGTCAACGGGCGGCTGGAGCCGGTGTCCGCGTACGCGGAGCCGGCCGACATCCGCAACGGTCCGAAGGTGACCCTCCAGCGGGTCAACGAGCTGCTGCACAAGTTCCGGGTCGACGGGGCGTACGAGCGGCTGCACGCCGTGGGCATCGGCGTCCCCGGGCCCGTGAGCTTCCGCGACGGGGTGCCGGTCTCGCCGCCGATCATGCCGGGCTGGGACCGCTTCCCCGTCCGCGAGCTGCTGACCCGCGAGCACGGCTGCCCCGCGGTGGTCGACAACGACGTCAACATCATGGCGATCGGCGAGCGGCACGGCGGCGTCGCCCACTCGGTGGACGACTTCCTGTTCGTCAAGATCGGCACCGGCATCGGGTGCGGGATCTACCTCAGCGGCGAGGTCTACCGGGGCACCGACGGCTGCGCCGGGGACATCGGCCACATCCAGGTCGACACGCACGGGCCGACGTGCTCCTGCGGCAACGCCGGCTGCCTGGAGGCGCTGTTCAGCGGGGCCGCCCTGGCCCGCGACGCGAACGCCGCCGCCCGCAACGGCTCCTCGCCGGCCCTGGCCGAGCGACTGTCCACCCGGGGCACCGTCACGGCGGAGGACGTCGCCGAGGGCGCCATCGAGGGCGACGTGGTCTGCATCCAGCTCATCCGCGACGGCGGCCGGCGGGTCGGCGGCGTGCTGGCCGGGCTGGTCAGCTTCACCAACCCGTCGATGATCGTGATCGGCGGCGGGCTGGCCAGGCTGGGCCACATCCTGCTCGCCGAGATCCGCAGCGTGGTCTACCGCCGGTCGCTGCCACTGGCCACCGGCAACCTGCCGGTCGTCCTGTCCGAGCTGGGCTCGCGCGCCGGGGTGGCCGGCGCCGCCGTGCTCGCCAGCGACGTGGCCTTCGGGGAGGCGTCATGAGCCAGGACGAGAACGCGGCCCCGCTGGTCGAGGCCCCCGCCGACACCGTGGCCGGTGAGGTGGTGCTGCGGCTGACCGACGTGGTGAAGACCTTCCCCGGCGTACGGGCGCTGGGCGGGGTGCAGCTCGAGGTGCGGGCCGGCGAGGTGCACTGCCTGCTCGGCCAGAACGGCGCCGGCAAGTCCACCCTGATCAAGGTCCTCGCGGGGGTGCACCGCCCCGACTCGGGCCAGGTGCAGTGGCGGGGCCAGCCGGTCGAGTTCACCAACCCACAGGCCGCCATGCGCGCCGGCATCGCCACGATCTACCAGGAACTCGACCTGGTCGACGACCTGTCGGTCGCCGAGAACGCGTTCCTCGGCCACGAGCCGCGCCGGGGCGGTTTCGTCCGCCGCGGCCACATGGCCCGCCGGACCCGGGAGATCCTGGGCCGGCTCGGCCACGGCGAGATCCCGCCGGGCCGGATGGTGCGGGCGCTGCCGGCGGCCGGCAAGCAGATCGTCAGCATGGCCCGGGCGCTCTCCCACGAGGCCCGACTGATCATCATGGACGAGCCGAGCGCGGTGCTGGCCCACGACGAGGTGGGCAACCTGTTCCGGATCATCCGTGAGCTGACCGCGCAGGGCATCGCCGTCATCTACATCTCCCACCGCATGGAGGAGATCCGCGAGATCGGCGACCGGGTGACCGTACTCAAGGACGGCCGGACCACGGCGGCGAACCTGCCGGCGCGCGACACCCCGACCGGCGAGCTGGTCGCGAAGATGACGGGCCGCACCATCGAGTACGTCTTCCCGGACCGTCCCGCCGACACCGGCGCCGGCGCGGAGCTGCTCCAGGTCGACGGGCTGACCCGGGCCGGGGAGTTCGCCGACGTGTCGCTGCGCGTGCGGGCCGGCGAGATCGTCGGCATCGCGGGGCTGGTCGGCTCCGGCCGCTCCGAGCTGATGGAGACCATCTACGGCGCACGCCGCGCGGATGCCGGCACGGTCCGGATGGGCGGGCACGCGCTGCGTCCGGGCAGCGTCGGCGCGGCGGTACGGGCCGGCATGGGGCTGGCCCCCGAGGAGCGCAAGAGCCAGGCGCTGCTGCTCGGCGAACCGATCTTCCGCAACGTCACGCTGGCCACGTTCGGCCGGTTCGCCCGCCTCGGCTTCACCGACGCCGGGCGGGAACGGGCCGAGGCGGAGGGAATCGCCGACTCCCTGGAGCTGCGTCCCCGCGACGTGCGCCGGCCGGTGCGCACCCTCTCCGGCGGCAACCAGCAGAAGGTCGTGGTCGGGCGCTGGCTGCTCGGCGGCACGAAGCTGCTGCTGCTCGACGAGCCCACCCGGGGCGTCGACGTCGGTGCCCGGGCGGAGCTGTACCAGGTGATCCGGGGGCTGGCCGCCCAGGGCGTCGGGGTGCTGCTGGTCTCCAGCGAGGTGCCCGAGGTGCTCGGCCTGGCCGATCGGGTGCTGGTGATGCGCGAGGGCCGGATGGTGCGCGAGGCGCCCGCCGGTGAACTGGACGAAGACACGGTGCTCGACCTCGTCATGGCGGGGTCGCTGATGGAAGGCGCACCAGCATGACCGATAGCACACCCACCGCCACACCGGAGCGGCCGGCGGAGCTGCCGGCCCAGTCCCCGCCCGTGGACCCCGCCGCGACGGCGGCGACCGCCAAGAGCCCCGGTCACCACGGGGCCGCCCCTGCCGGCCGGCTCTCCTTCTGGCGCGGCGACAGCGGCGAGGGCGCCCGGCGCAACCTCGGCCTGATCGGCGTCCTCGTCGTGCTGGTCGTGATCGGCATCGCGACCCGCCCCGACCTGTACGGCAACTCGAGCTGGGTGTGGGACAACATCCTCACCATCCTCAAGCTCGCGTCCGTGGTCGGCGTGGTCACCGTCGGCATGACGTTCGTGATCATCGGCGGCGGGATCGACCTGTCGGTCGGCGCGATCGTGGCGCTGGCCGGGGTGTGGGCCACCACGCTGGCCACCCAGAGCTACGGCACGGGTGGCATGATCTTCACGGCGCTCGCCGTCGGGCTGGGCGTCGGCCTGGTCAACGGCCTGCTCGTCTCCTACGGGAAGCTGGTGCCGTTCATCGCCACCCTGGCCATGATGGTGGCCGCCCGGGGCCTGGCCGCGGAGATCTCCGACAAGCAGACCCAGGTGTCGAGCAACAGTGTGATCAACGGGATCGCCAGCACCAGCCCGCTCGGCATCCCCCTGCTGGTCTACATCCTCGCCGCCGTGGTGGTCGCCGGCTGGGTGCTGCTCAACCGGACGACGTTCGGCCGGCGCACCGTCGCCGTCGGCGGCAACCCGGAGGCGGCCCGGCTCGCCGGCATCAACGTGCGGCGGCACACCGTGCTGCTCTACGCGCTGTCCGGCCTCTGCTGCGGCATCGCCGCGATCATGCTGACCGCGCAGGCCAACTCCGCCCAGGCGGCGATGGCGAACCTCTACGAGCTGGACGCGATCGCCGCCGCGATCATCGGCGGCACGCTGCTCAGCGGCGGGCGGGGGACCATCGTCGGCTCCCTGCTCGGGGTGATCATCTTCTCCACCATCACCAACCTCTTCGCCATCAACGGCCTCTCCACCGAGGCCCAGAACATGGTCAAGGGCGGGATCATCGTGGCCGCCGTCCTGATCCAGCAGTTCCAGTTCCGCAGCTTCACCCAGTTCCTCGGCCGCAACCGCCTCACCACCACCTGATCCGCCCGAGGCACCCGAGCACCACCCGCACCACCACCCGAGGCACCACACCGCCCAGCACATCCGGCGACCGTCGCACCGACGGTGGCTCGGCGCACCACACCCTTCTTCCGCCCACCACCCTCTTCCAGGAGGTCGTCATGACCCAGCACAGTCGGGACCTGTCCCGTCGGCGGCTGCTGTTCGGCGGGGCCGCGCTCGGCGCGGGCGCGCTGCTCACCGCGTGCACCAGCAACGAGGCGGCGCCCACGGCGGCGCAGACCAAGGTGGCCGAGGCCGCCTCAGGCGGCAACAGCGCCCCGGGCAAGCAGGTGACCATCGGCTTCTCCGCCCCGGCCGCCGACCACGGCTGGATCGCCGCCATCACCAACAACGCCAAGGCGCAGGCCGGCGCGTACTCCGACGTGAAGTTCACGTCGGTCGAGGCCGGCGCGGACGCGGCGGCCCAGCGGGCGGCGCTGTCCACCCTGGTCGCCCAGAAGCCGGACGTCATCGTGCTGCTGCCGCACGACGGCAAGGAGCTCAACGCCTTCGGCCTGGAGGCCATGAAGGCCGGCATCCCCGTGGTCAACCTGGACCGGGCCTTCCCGGACGCCCGGGCCTACCGGCTCCAGATCAAGGGCGACAACTACGGCATGGGGGTGGCCGCGGCCACCTTCATCATCGAGCAGCTCAAGGCCAAGGGCGTCAGCAACCCGATCATCGGCGAGATCCCCGGCATCGACTCGCTGGAGCTGACCCAGGAGCGCTCGAAGGGCTTCGCGGACACGCTCGCCGCGAGCGGCTTCAAGGTGGCCAACCGGCGTCCGGCGGAGTTCACGGCGGACTCCGGCCAGCAGGCCGCCACCGGCCTGTTCCAGGCGCTGCCGAAGATCGACGCGATCTGGAACCACGACGACGACCAGGGCATCGGGGTGCTCGCCGCCGTCAACCAGGCCAACCGCAAGGAATTCTTCATGGTCGGCGGCGCCGGCTCGAAGAAGGCGATGGAGGACATCCAGGCCGACAACACGGTCCTGAAGGCCACCGTCACCTACAGCCCGTCGATGGCGTCCTCCGCGATCTCGCTCGCCCGGCTCATCGGCCAGGGCAAGGGCATGTCCGACCTGGTGGAGCTCCAGGTGCCCAAGGAGATCGTGCTGGCGTCCGAGACGATCACCAAGGAGAACGCGAGCAACTACCTCAAGCTCGGGTTCTGACACACGGGGGGAGACCCACCTTGTCCACTCACCACAGTCAACTGCGGGTCGGGATGGTCGGCTACGCGTTCATGGGCGCCGCGCACTCACAGGCGTGGCGCACCGTGAACCGGGTGTACGACCTGCCGGCGCAGGTGCGGATGTCGTTGGTCTGCGGCCGGGACACCGGCAAGGTGGCCGAGGCCGCCGACCGGCTCGGCTGGGACGGGTACACCACGGACTGGCGTAGCCTCGTCGAGTCCGACGAGATCGACGTGGTCGACATCTGCACACCGGGGGACAGCCACGCCGAGATCGCGCTGGCCGCGCTGGCCGCCGGCAAGCACGTGCTCTGCGAGAAGCCGCTGGCCAACACGGTCGCCGAGGCCCGCGAGATGGCCGCCGCGGCGATCGCCGCGCAGGCGTCGGGGGTCCGGTCCATGTGCGGCTTCACCTACCGCCGGGTCCCGGCGGTCACCCTGATGCGGCAGATGATCGCCGACGGAAGACTCGGCACCATCCGCCACGTCCGGGCGGCGTACCTCCAGGACTGGATCGTCGACCCGCAGTTCCCGCTGGTCTGGCGGTTGCAGAGGGACAAGGCGGGCTCCGGCGCGCTGGGTGACATCGGTGCGCACATCATCGACATGACCCAGTACGTCACGGGCCAGCGGATCACGGGGGTCAGCGCGATCACCGAGACGTTCGTCAAGCAGCGTCCGTTGCCGGCGGAGTACAGCGGCCTGGCCGCGCAGGCCGCCGGCAACGGCGCGGCCGACGGTCCGGGCCCGGACACGGGACCGGTCACCGTGGACGACGCGGCGGTCTTCGTGGCCCGGCTCGCCGACGGCGCGCTGGCCACGTACGAGGCGAGCCGCTTCGCCACCGGCCGCAAGAACGCGCTGCGGATCGAGATCAACGGTTCGCTGGGCACCCTGGTCTTCGACCTGGAACGCCTCAACGAGCTGGAGTTCTACGACGCGACGCGGCCCGCCGCCGAGCAGGGCTTCACCCGCATCCTGGTGACCGAGGCCGAGCACCCGTACATGTCGGCGTGGTGGCCGCCGGGCCACATCATCGGCTACGAGCACAGCTTCACCCACCAGGCGCGCGACCTCGTCGAGGCGATCGCCACCGGCGTCGACCCCGCGCCGTCGTTCGTCGACGGGTTGCAGGTCCAGCTCGTGCTGGACGCGGTGACCCACTCGGCGGAGCAGGGCTCCAGCTGGACCGACGTGGAGCCGGCGTTGGAGGCGGTCGCCGCCTGACCGGACGGCGGTGCGGCCCACGGGCCGCGCCGCCCGACCAGAGGCTTTCCGGACCGGCCGGCGAGGGACCCGCCGCGGTTGCGCCCCGCGGCGGGGACGGGGTCGGCTCCGGAGGGCGTGCGACGGCGGGCACCCGCCCGGCGCGCACGACAGCACGACGGCTTCTCCGGCGCGGCCGGACCGGGATTCCCCGGTCGCGCCGGAGGGCCGGGCACCACGCACTGCGGGGGAGACAGGGACGGGACGCCGACCGACCCTGCCTGCCAGCTCCGTCCGCCGCCCGATCCGGCGAACCCGCCCGGCACCGTTGTCGCCGCTTTCGGCGCCGGACGTGGGGAGTCGGGCCGGGCGGCCGGGCGGGGCGCATAATATCGACGTTGATCTATGCTGGGACCACTGGCGGAAGGAGCACCATGCGTACGGGTGTCTGGCTGGTGGGGGCGCGCGGCTCGGTCGCGACCACCAGCATCGTCGGGGCGCTCGCCCTGCGGGCCGGGCTCACCGGCCCGACCGGCTGCGTCACCGAGCTGTCCGAGCTGCGGGGCCCCGCGTGGCCCTCGTTCGCCGACCTCGTGTTCGGCGGTCACGACGTGGCCGCCACCCCGCTGGCCAAGCGGGCCGAGGCCCTGGCCGACGCCGGGGTGGTCCCGGCCCGGCTGGTCGCCGCGCTCGGCGAGGAGTTGGCCGCCGTCGACGACGACGTGCGCCCCGCCCCGATGGGCGGGACCCAGGCCGACCGGGCCGCGGCCGTCGTCGCCGACCTCGCCGCGTTCCGCGAACGGCACGGGCTGGACCGGGTGGTGGTGGTCAACGTCTCGGCCACCGAGCCGGCCGCCCGCCCGCACCCCGCGCACGCCGACCCCGACGCCCTGGCCGCCGCGCTCGCCGCCGGCGCGGAGGTGCTGCCGCCCAGCTCGCTGTACGCGTACGCGGCGTTCACCGCCGGCTGCCCCTACGTGGACTTCACCCCGTCGACCGGGGCCCGGCTGCCCGCCCTCGCGGCGCTGGCCGCCCGGCACGCCGTGCCGTACGCGGGGCACGACGGCAAGACCGGGGAGACCCTGCTCAAGTCGGTGCTCGCCCCGATGTTCGCGATGCGGCACCTCGCGGTGCGCTCCTGGTCCGGCACGAACCTGCTCGGCGGCGGCGACGGCGCGACCCTGGCCCAGCCGGACGCCAACGCCGCCAAGGTCGCCAGCAAGCAGCGCGTCCTCGGCGAGATCCTCGGGTACGTCCCGCAGGGCGACACCCGCATCGACTACGTCGAGGAGCTGGGCGACTTCAAGACGGCCTGGGATCTGATCACCTTCGCCGGCTTCCTCGGCACCGGCATGCGGCTGGAGTTCACCTGGCACGGCTGCGACTCCGCGCTGGCCGCCCCGCTCGTGCTCGACCTGGCCCGGATCACCGCCGCCGCGCACGCCGCCGGCCGGCACGGGCCCCTGACCGACCTGGCGTTCTTCTTCAAGGACCCGCTCGGCCCCGCCGACTCCGGGCCGGACGCGGGTGCGACCGCCGATCGTGCCCCCGGTCACGCGCTGGGCGAGCAGTGGGCCCGGCTGGCCGCGTTCGCCGCCGACCTGCACGCCGGGGCCGGGACGCCGCCGGCCGGCGGTGCCGCGTGAGCACCCTCGGCGACCTGGCCGAGCTGGTCCGCGCCCCGGCCGGGCTCTCCGTGCCCGGCGACGTGCTGGCCGGCGCGGCGGCGGCCGGCGCGCTCGGTCGGCGTACGCCCGGCCTGGCCGCCGCGTCGGTGCTGCTCTACTGGGCCGGGATGGCCGCCAACGACTGGGCCGACCGGGGCCTCGACGCGGTCGAGCGCCCGGAGCGGCCCATTCCCAGCGGCCGGGTCAGCCCGCCCGCCGCGCTCGGCGTCGCCGCCGGCCTCACCGCCGCCGGGGTGGCCCTGGCCGCCGCGGCGGGCGGCCGGCGCGCCGCCGCCGTCGCCGTGCCGCTGGCCGCCGCCGTCTGGGCGTACGACCTGGCGGCCAAGAACACCGCCGCCGGCCCCGCCGTGATGGCGGCCTGCCGGGGGCTGGACGTGCTGCTCGGCGCGACCGGCGGCCGGCTGTCCCGGGCCGTGCCGGCGGCGGCCACCGTCGCCGCGCACACCTGGACGGTCACCGCCCTGTCCCGCCGCGAGGTCGGCGGGACCGACCGGGTCCTGCCCGGCGCGACCCTCGCCGGCACGGCCCTCGTCGCCGCCGCGGCAGTGGGCCCCCGGCCCGCCGCCGCCCCGGCGGCCCTCGCCGCCGGTTACCTCGCCCGCTACGGCGGGGCGCAGGCCCGGGTGCTCGCCGACGGTTCGGCGGGGCGGGTCCGGGCCGCCGTCGGCGCGGGCATCACCGGGCTGCCCGCGTTGCAGGGCGCGCTGACCGCCCGGGCCGGCGCGGGGCTGCTGGGCCTCGCGGTCGCCGCCGCCGCGCCGCTGGGCCGGCTGCTGGCCCGGAAGGTGTCCCCGACGTGACCGCCGACCCGCCGGCCGACCCCGCCACCGCCGACCGACCCGTCACCGTCGACCGACCCGCCGCCCCGACCGGGCCCGGCTCGCTGCGGTTCGGCTACGGCACGAACGGCTTCGCCAACCACCGGCTCGACGACGCGCTCGCCGTCGTCGCCGACCTCGGCTACCGGGGGGTGGCGCTCACCCTCGACCACGACCACCTCGACCCGTTCGCCCCCGACCTGGCCCGCCGCACGGCCGCCGTGGCCCGCCGCCTCGACGCGCTCGGGCTCGCCGTGGTGGTCGAGACGGGGGCCCGGTTCCTGCTCGACCCGTGGCACAAGCACGCGCCCACCCTGCTGCACGACGACCCGGCCCGCCGCGTCGAGTTCCTCCGCCGGGCCGTCGCGGTCGGCGCGGACCTGGGCGCCGAGGCGGTCTCCTTCTGGGCCGGGGTGCGCCCCGCCGACGTCGCGCCGGCCGTCGCCTGGGACCGCCTCGTGGCCGGCTGCGCCACCGTCTGCGCGGCGGCCGACGCCGCCGGGATGCGGCTCGGCTTCGAGCCGGAGCCGGGGATGCTCGTCGAGGACATCGCCGGCTGGCGGCGGCTGCGCGACGCCCTGGGCCGCCCGGCGGCGTTCGGCCTCACCCTCGACATCGGACACTGCCGCTGCCTGGAGCCGGCCGACGTGCCCGACTGCGTCCGGTCCGTCGGCGCGCACCTGGTCAACGTGCAGATCGACGACATGCGCCGGGGCGTGCACGAACACCTGGAGTTCGGCACCGGCGAGATCGACTTCCCGCCGGTGCTCGCCGCGCTCGCCGAGGTCGGCTACGCCGGGCTGGTCGCCGTGGAGCTGCCCCGGCACTCGCACGCCGCCCCGCAGGTGGCCGCCCGGTCCCTCGACTTCCTCCGCGCCGCCGCCGAGCGCGCCGTGGCCGCCGGGCACTCCGCCGCCGGGCACGTCGCCGTGGCGCGCGCCGCCGCCGGGCCCGGCACACCGTCCGACCACCCCGGCGGCGGCTGAGCACCGTCCGCACCAGCTCGGAAGGGAGAGCGGGATGACACCCGAACGACTACGCGCCGCCCTGCGCGGCGCACCGGACCCGGAGTGGCTGGACGCGGCGGTCGAGCGCGTCGCGGCCGAGCCGGCGACGGTCGCGCGGTTCGTCGCCGCCGCCGCGCGCCGCTGCGGCCGGGACCCGCTGCCCGACGCCCCCGGCTGGACGGCCGACGAGGCGGCCCGCGCGCTGCTGCTGGCGGCGCTGCCCGCCGACCACGCCGGCCACGCCGCCGACGTCTACCGGCACGGCGACGCCGCCGAGAAGCGGGCCGTGCTGCGGGCCCTGCCGCTGCTGCCGATCGGCGCGGAGTGCGAGCCGCTGCTGCACGACGCGATCCGCACCAACGACACCCGGCTGATCGCCGCCGCCCTCGGCCCGTACTCCCGGCACCTCGACGCGGACGCCTGGCGGCAGGCCGTGCTCAAGTGCGTCTTCACCGGCGTGCCGCTGGCCGTGGTGCACGACCTCGACGCCCGCGCCGACGCCGGGCTGGCCGCCATGTTGGGTGGGTTCGCCGTCGAGCGGCGCGCCGCCGGCCGGGAGGTGCCGGCCGACGCCGCCGCCCTGCTCGACCGGCTCACCGCCGCCGCGAGCCCCACTGGGAGCCCCACCGGGAGCCCCGCCGCAGGCCCCGCCGCGAACCCGGTCGCGGACCCCGCCGTACCGTCCGACGCCCGGAAGGCGTGACCATGCGCATCTTCGACCCGCACATCCACATGACCTCGCGCACCACCGACGACTACGAGCGGATGGCCGCCGCCGGGGTCCGGGCCGTGGTGGAGCCGGCGTTCTGGCTGGGCCAGCCGCGCACCAGCCCGGACAGCTTCGCCGACTACTTCGACTCGATCATCGGGTGGGAGCCGTTCCGGGCCGCGCAGTTCGGCGTCCGGCACCACGCCACCATCGCGCTGAACCCGAAGGAGGCCAACGACCCGCGCTGCCGGCCGGTGCTCGACCTGCTGCCCCGCTACCTGGAGAAGGACGGCGTGGTCGCGGTCGGCGAGATCGGGTACGACTCGATGACCCCGGCCGAGGACGAGGCGTTCGCCGCCCAGCTCGCCCTGGCCGTCGCACACGAGCTGCCGGCCATGGTGCACACCCCGCACCGGGACAAGGCCCGGGGCGTGGAGCGTAGCCTCGCGGTGGTCGCCGAGTCCGGCATCGACCCGGGCCTGGTGGTGCTCGACCACCTCAACGAGGTGACCGCCGGCCCGGTCCGGGACTCCGGCTGCTGGCTGGGCTTCTCCATCTATCCCGACACCAAGATGTCGCCGCCGCGGATGGTGGAGCTGCTGCGGCTGTACGGCACCGAGCGGATGCTGGTCAACTCGGCCGCCGACTGGGGCCGGTCCGACCCGCTGCTGACCCGGGCCACCGGCGAGGCGATGCTGCTGGCCGGGTTCACCGCCGACGACGTCGACCGGGTGCTGTGGCGCAACCCGGTCGAGTTCTACGCCCAGTCCGGCCGGCTCGACCTGACCGGCGTCGTCGACGCCGACGCGGCGGCCGGGCAGCCGGGCACGGGCGGCTCCGGCGGGGCGGCCCCGGCCGGCGGCACGTTCGCCGGCAACTCGATCCTGCGCGGCGGCAGCTGATGCGGCTGCGCCACGGCGGCGGCGAGACCGTCCACCTCGGCTACTGCACCAACGTGCACCCCGCCGAGAACCTCGCCGGCATCCTCGCCCAACTGGACACCTACGCCGTGCCGGTGCGCCGCGCCCTCGACTCCGACCGCCTCGGGCTGGGGCTGTGGCTGGCCGCCCCGGTGGCCGCCGCGCTCGCCGCCGACGAGGGCCTGCGCCGCCGGCTGCGCGCCGAGCTGACCGCGCGCGGGCTGGAGGTGGTGACGCTCAACGGCTTCCCGTACGCGGCGTTCCAGGCCCCGGTGGTGAAGCACGCCGTCTACCACCCGGACTGGACGACGCCCGAGCGGCTCGCGTACACCCTGGACCTGGCCCGGGTGCTGGCCGACCTGCTGCCCGACGACGCGGCCCGGGGCTCGGTCTCCACCCTGCCGCTGGCCTGGCGCACCCCGTGGGACGCCGACCGGGCCGACGCGGCGCGGCGGCGGCTCGACGCGCTGGCCGCCGGGCTGGCCGGCGTCGAGCGCGACACCGGCCGCACCGTGCGGGTCGGCTTCGAGCCGGAGCCGGGCTGCGTGGTGGAGTCCACCGGCCAGGCCGCCGCCCTGCTCGCCGGCACCGACCCGGCGCGGCTCGGCGTCTGCCTGGACCTGGCCCACCTGGCCTGCGCGTGGGAGGAGCCGGCCGCCGCCCTGGGCCGGCTCGCCGCCGCCGGGCTGCCGGTGGTGAAGGTGCAGGTGTCCGCCGCGATCGAGGCCCCGGCCACGGCGGTGGAGGCGCTGCGCCCGTGGGTGGAGCCGCGCTTCCTGCACCAGACCCGCGCGGCCGGCTGCGGCCACGCCGCCGACCCGGCCGACCCGGCGTACGCCGCCGACGACCTCGACGCGGCCCTCGCCGCGTCGCTGCCCGGCGCGTGGCGGGTGCACTACCACGTGCCGCTGCACGCCCCGCCCGAGCCGCCGCTGACCGCGACCGTGCCGGTGCTGCGCGCCGCGCTGGCCGCGCTGTTCGCCGGCCCGGTCGCCGGCTGCGACCACCTCGACGTCGAGACGTACACCTGGGGGGTGCTGCCGGTCCAGCGGCGGCCCCGCGACGCGGCCGAGCTGGCCGCCGGGATCGCCGCCGAACTGGCCTTCGCCCGCGACGAGCTGGTCGCCGTGGGTCTCACATCACTCGGGACGGGGGTGCTGCGGTGAGCAGGCGACTGGTGGTGCTGGACGTGGTGGGCCTGACCCCACGCCTGCTGGCCCACATGCCCCGGCTGCGGTCGGTGGCCGACGGCGGCTTCACCGCCCCGCTCGGCACGGTGCTGCCGGCGGTCACCTGCGCGGTGCAGTCCACGTTCCTCACCGGCGAGCCGCCGGCCGGGCACGGCATCGTCGGCAACGGCTGGTATTTCCGGGAGCTCGGCGAGGTTCTGCTGTGGCGGCAGCACAACGCCCTGGTCGGCGGGGAGAAGCTGTGGCAGGCCGCCCGGAAGGTCGAGCCGGGCTACACGGTGGCCAACGTGTGCTGGTGGTACGCCATGGGCGCGGACGTGGACTGGACGGTCACCCCCCGCCCGGTCTACTACGCCGACGGCCGCAAGGAGCCCGACTGCTACACCGACCCGCCCGAGCTGCACGACGCGCTGACCGCGAAGCTGGGCACGTTCCCGCTGTTCACGTACTGGGGGCCGGGGGCCGGGCTGCCGTCGTCGGCGTGGATCTGCCGGGCGGCCGAGCAGATCCTCGCCGACCACGCCCCCGACCTGACCCTGGTCTACGTCCCGCACCTGGACTACGACCTGCAACGGTTCGGGCCGTCCTCGCCGCAGGCCGCCGCCGCGGCGGCGGAGCTGGACAAGGTGCTCGGCCCGCTGATCGACGCCGCCCGCGCCAAGGGCGCCACGGTGGTGGCCCTGTCCGAGTACGGCATCACCGACGTCGCCTGCCCGGTGGACGTCAACCGGCTGCTGCGCGCCGAGGGGCTGCTGCGGGTCCACACCCAGGACGGCATGGAGTACCTGGACCCGTGGACGTCCCGGGCGTTCGCCGTCGCCGACCACCAGATCGCCCACGTGTACGTCCGCGACCCGGCCGACGTGCCGGCGGTGGCGAAGCTCTGCGCGGGGCTGCCCGGGGTGGCCGAGGTGCTCGACGCCGACGGCCAGGCCGCGTACGGGCTGGCGCACCCGCGCAGCGGCGAGCTGGTGCTGGTGGCCGAGCCGGACGCCTGGTTCACGTACTACTACTGGCTCGACGACGCCCGCGCCCCCGACTTCGCCCGGCTCGTGGAGATCCACCGTAAGCCCGGCTACGACCCCGCCGAGTTGTTCTTCGACCCGGCCGCCCCCGGGGCGGCGAAGCGCCGGGCCGCGACCGCGCTGGCCCGGAAGAAGTTGGGTATGCGGTACCTGATGAGCGTGGTGGGGCTGGACGCGGGCGCGCGGGCGGTGCGCGGGTCGCACGGCCGGCTGCCGGCCGACCCGGCCGACGGTCCGGTGCTGCTCTGCTCCGACCCCGGCCCGGCCCGCGACGCGGTGGCGGCGACCGAGGTGAAGGCGCTGCTGCTGGAGCTGGCCGGCCTGACCCGCCACGGGTGAACCGGCCTCGCCACTGAACAGGGAGAAACAACATGACGGTGACGGCCGCGCCCAGCGACGCGAGCGGCCTGCGCACCCGGGTCGACACCGAGCTGGCCGCCTTCCTCGACCGGCAGGCCCCCGACTGGCCCGACGGCGCGCCGCGGGGCATCTTCGCGGCCCTGCACCGGTTCGTCCTGGCCGGCGGCAAGCGGCTGCGGCCCCAGTTCTGCTACTGGGGCTGGCGGGCCGCCGGCGGCCAGGACGACGGCGGGGACGGCACCCCGATCCTGGTCGCCTCGGCGGCGCTGGAGCTGTTCCACGCCTTCGCGCTGATCCACGACGACATCCTCGACCACAGCGACCGGCGGCGGGGCGCGCCGTCGGTGCACCGCATCTTCGCCGACCTGCACACCCGCTCCGCGTGGCGGGGCGACCCGGAGGCGTACGGGCGCAACACCGCCCTGCTCTGCGGTGACCTCTGCGCCGCCTGGGCGGACCAGATGTTCCACGAGTGCGGGCTGGGCCGCGACGAGCTGCAACGCGGGTACGCGGTGTTCGCGCTGATGCGTACCGAGGTGATCGCGGGGGAGTACCTGGACCTGGTCTCCGGGGTGGGCGACGGCTCGGTGGCCAGCGCGCTCACCGTGATCCGGCTCAAGGCCGCCCGGTACACGGTGACCCGGCCGTTGCAGATCGGCGCGGCCCTGGCCGGCGGCCCGCCGGAGCTGGCGGAGGCGCTGGCGGAGTTCGGCGACCCGCTCGGCGACGCCTTCCAGCTCCGCGACGACGTGCTGGGCGTCTTCGGCGACCCGCAGGTCACCGGCAAGTCCGTCCTGGACGACCTGCGGGAGGGCAAGCCGACGGTGATGATGGCGCTGGCCCGGCAGGCGGCGGACCGGGCGCAGAGCGCCCGGCTGCGGGAGCTGTTCGGCAACGCCGACCTGGACGACGACGGCGCCGCCGAGCTGCGGGCCATCATCGAGGCCACGGGGGCCCGGGACGAGATCGAGCGGATGATCCGGATGCGCGCCAAGGCGGGCCTGCGGGCCCTGGCCGACGCGCCGCTCGCCCCCGCCGCCCGGGAGGCGCTCGCCGGGCTGGCCGCCCGGACCATAGTCCGGACGGTCTGACGCCCTCCGCCGGGTCAGCGGTGCTGGGCGCAGCCCGTTCGTGCCGGGCCGGCGGCAGCCGCACATTTTCGAAACATCCTCGACACAACCGCGCACATAGATTAATGTAAATCTGCTGCGAACCGGTTCGACGAGGTGTTTCCAGTGGGCGCGGTGCCCTCGTCGACGAGCTGCCGGCCGCCATCTCCGTCCCCGCGTGCCGACGGTCTCGTCCCTGTCGACGAGCGCAGCCCGCCGAGGAACGTCCACCGCCGTGCCGAAGGGACGTCCGCCGCGGCAGCCGGCGCGACGACGCGCCTCCACCACCGGCCAGAGAGGGCACCCCTGCATGTACAGAAGACTTCGTCACCACCGCCGCGCCACCGGTCACCACGGCCCGGCCCGCAGCTGGGCGGCGGCGGGCACCGCCCTGCTCACGGTGTTCGCCGCGGCCACCGCCGTGACCGTGTCGGCGGCGCCGGCCGCCGCGCACACCATCAACGCCAGCGACTTCCAGCAGGTCGAGCTGGCCCGCGGCGTCTCCGAGATGGGCGAGCCGATGTCGCTGGCCGTGCTGCCGGACCGGTCGGTGCTGCACACCGCCCGCAACGGCACGGTGCGGCGCACCGACGCCACCGGCACCACCCGGACCATCGGCACGATCCCCGTCTACACCCACGACGAGGACGGGATGCAGAGCCTCGGGGTCGACCCGAACTTCGCCACCAACCGGCACATCTACCTCTACTACGCCCCGCCGCTGTCCACCCCCGGCGGCGACGCGCCCGCCACCGGCACCAACTGGTCCGCCTGGCAGGGCGTCAACCGGCTGTCCCGCTTCACCCTGAACTCCGACTTCACCATCAACATGTCCAGCAAGGTCGACATCCTCGACGTCGGCACCGACCGGGGCATCTGCTGCCACGTCGGCAGCGACATGGACTTCGACGCCGCCGGCAACCTCTACCTGTCCACCGGCGACGACAGCAACCCGTTCGACTCCGCCGGCTACTCGCCGCTCGACGAGCGCACCAACCGCAACCCGGCGTACGACGCGCAGCGCAGCGCCGGCAACACCAACGACCTGCGGGGCAAGCTCCTGCGGATCAAGGTGAACGCCGACGGCACGTACTCGATCCCGGCCGGCAACCTCTTCGCCCCCGGCACCGCGAAGACCCGCCCCGAGATCTACGCGATGGGCTTCCGCAACCCGTTCCGGATCAGCGTCGACAAGGCCACCGGCGTCGTCTACGTCGGCGACTACGGGCCGGACGCCGGCAGCACCAACTCCAACCGGGGCCCCGCCGGCCAGGTCGAGTTCAACCGGGTCACCGGCCCCGGCAACTACGGCTGGCCGTACTGCACCGGCACCAACACCACCGCCGAGACCTACAACGAGTGGGACTTCGCCAGCAACTCCACCGGCCCCAAGTTCAACTGCACCGGCGGACCCACGAACAACTCGTTCCGCAACACCGGCCTGACCACCCTCCCGCCGGCCAAGCCCTCCTGGATCAAGTACGGCGGCGACTCCGGCAGCCCGCCCGCGTTCGGCAGCGGCTCCGAGTCGCCGGCGGCCGGCCCGGTCTACCGGTTCGACGCCAACAACCCCTCGGCGACGAAGTTCCCGCAGTCCTTCGACGGGCAGTTCTTCGCCACCGAGTTCGGCCGGGGCTGGATCAAGCCGATCCACCTCAACACCGACGGGTCGCCCGGCACCATCGACAGCTTCCCGTGGGTCGGCAAGCAGGTGATGGACTCCGCGTTCGGCCCCGACGGGGCGTACTACGTGCTCGACTACGGCACCGGCTACTACAACGGCGACGCCAACTCGGCGCTGTACCGCTTCGACTACGTCGGCGTCGGCAACCGGGCGCCGGTCGCCCGCGCCGGCGCGGACCGGACCTCCGGGCCGGCCCCGCTGACCGTGAACTTCTCCTCCGCCGGGTCCGCCGACCCGGAGGGCGGGGCGCTGACCTACTCGTGGGCGTTCGGCGACGGCACCACCTCCACGGCGGCCAACCCGACGAAGACGTACACCACGGACGGGTCGTACACCGCGACGCTGACCGTGCGCGACCCGCAGGGCGCGACCGGCTCCAGCAGCGTCACTGTCAACGTCGGCAACACCGCCCCGACGGTCACCATCACCGGGCCGGCCAACGGCAGCCTGTTCTCCTTCGGTGACACCGTGCCGTTCAGCATCACCGTCACCGACCCCGAGGACGGCAACATCGACTGCACCAAGGTCAAGATGACCTACGTGCTCGGCCACGACCAGCACGGCCACCAGATCGCCTCGCAGAACGGCTGCTCCGGCAACATCACCATCCCCGTCGACGGCGAGCACGACGACGCGGCGAACATCTTCGCCGTCTTCGACGCCGAGTACACCGACGCCGGCGGCCTGACCACCCACACCCAGCACATCCTCCAGCCCCGGCACCGGCAGGCCGAGCACTTCAAGACCTCGTCCGGCATCAGCACCTACGACAAGACCACCGCCGAGGGCGGCAAGACCGTGGGCGACATCCAGAACGGGGAGTGGATCGCCTTCGAGCCGTACCGGATCGGCAACGTCACCTCCTTCACCGCCCGGGTCTCCTCGGCCGGCGCGGGCGGCACCCTCCAGGTCCGCACCGGCTCGGCGACCGGCACGGTGCTCGGCTCGGTGACCGTCCCGGTGACCGGGTCGTGGGAGACCTTCACCACCGTCACCGGGTCGATCTCCAACCCGCCGACCGGCACCACCACGCTCTACCTCACCTTCGCCGGTGGCTCCGGGACGCTGTACGACGTCGACGCGTTCACCCTGAACACCGGCACCGTGACGCCGCCGACCGGCACCGGGCGGATCGTCGGGTTGGCCGGCAAGTGCCTGGACGTGCGCAACGGCTCCTCGACCGACGGCACGCAGGTGCAGTTGTTCACCTGCAACGGCGCCGCCGGCCAGCAGTGGACGGTGGGCAGCGACGCCACGATCCGGTCGTTGGGCAAGTGCCTCGACGTCAACGGCGGCGCCTCGGCCGACGGGACGAAGGTCCAGCTCTGGTCGTGCAACGGCGGCAACGCCCAGCGGTGGGCGGCGCAGTCCGACGGCTCGCTGCGCAACACCCCGACGGGCAAGTGCCTGGACGTCTCCGGCAACAACTCCGCCGACGGCACGGTCGTGCACCTGTGGACCTGCAACGGCGGGGCCAACCAGAAGTGGACCCTGCCCTAAGGCACCTCTGCGGTCTCCCTGCGGTCCCCCGCCCCGGGCGGGGGACCGCACCGCCACCACACCCAGGAGAACGACATGCGAAGACTCCTCCGTCCCCTCCTCGGCGCGGCCACCGCCGCCCTGGCCGTGCTCGCCTGCACCACCCCGGCCACCCCGGCGTCGGCCGCCGACGCCCCGTACGACGTGCTGGTCTTCTCCAAGACCGCCGGCTTCCGGCACGACTCCATCGCCGTGGGCACCCAGGCCATCCGTGACCTCGGCGCGGCCAACAGCTTCACCGTCACCGCCACCGAGGACGCCGCCCAGTTCACCACCGCCAACCTGGCCCGCTTCGAGGCGGTGATCTTCCTCAACACCACCGGCGACGTGCTCAACGACAGCCAGCAGGCGGCGTTCGAGTCGTACATCGGGGCCGGCGGTGGCTACGTCGGCGTGCACGCCGCCGCCGACACCGAGTACAACTGGCCGTTCTACGGCAACCTCGTCGGCGCGTGGTTCGCCTCCCACCCGGCCATCCAGCAGGCCCGGGTGAAGGTGGAGGACCGGGCGCACGCCGCCACCGCCCACCTCGGCCAGACCTGGACCCGCACCGACGAGTGGTACGACTTCCGCACCAACGCCCGCTCCACCGCGCACGTGCTGGCCAGCCTCGACGAGTCGTCGTACTCCGGCGGGGCGATGGGCGGCGACCACCCGCACGCCTGGTGCAAGACCTACAACGGCGGCCGGTCCTTCTACACCGGCGGCGGCCACAGCCAGTCGTCGTACTCCGAGGCGGCGTTCCGCGCCCACCTGCTCGGCGGCATCCGGTACGCGGCCGGGCGCACGAAGGCCGACTGCCGGCCCGAGACCGGCTACACCGCCCTCTACAACGGCTCCACGACCGGCTGGAGCCAGGCGGGGCCGGGCGGCTTCACCAACACCGACGCCACCCTCAGCTCCTCCGGCGGCCTCGGCCTGTACTGGTACAGCGCGAAGCAGTTCACCAACTACTCGCTCAAGCTGGACTGGCGGATCCCCGGGGACGACAACTCCGGGGTCTTCGTCGGCTTCCCCGCCTCCACCGACCCGAACTCGGCGATGACCAACGGGTACGAGGTGCAGATCGACGCCACCGACTCCGACGACCGCACCACCGGCTCGATCTACGGGGTCAAGTCCGCCGACCTGGCCGCCCGCGACGCCGCGCTCAACCCGCCGGGGGAGTGGAACACCTACGAGCTGCTGGTCGAGGGGGAGCGGCTCCAGGTCCTGCTCAACGGCGTGAAGATCAACGACTTCACCAACACCGACCCGGCCCGCTCGCTCGCCGGCTACGTCGGCGTCCAGAACCACGGCACCGGTGACGACGTGTCGTTCCGCAACATCCGGATCAAGGAGCTGGGCGGCACGAACCCGCCGACGACCCGCACCGGGCGGATCGTCGGGCTGGCCGGCAAGTGCCTGGACGTGCGCAACGGCTCGTCGGCCGACGGCACCCAGATCCAGCTGTTCACCTGCAACGGCGCCGCCGGCCAGCAGTGGACGGTGGGCACGGACAGCACGCTGCGGTCGCTGGGCAAGTGCCTGGACGTCAACGGCGGCTCCTCGGCCGACGGGGCGAAGGTGCAGCTCTGGTCGTGCAACGGCGGCGGTGCCCAGCGGTGGGCGGCGCAGTCCGACGGGAGCCTGCGCAACACGCAGTCGGGCAAGTGCCTGGACGTCTCCGGCAACAACTCGGCCGACGGCGCGGTCGTGCACCAGTGGTCCTGCCACGGCGGGGCCAACCAGAAGTGGACCCTGCCCAGCTAGGCGGTGCCGGTAAGGAAGGGCCCCTTGTTAACGCATTCTGTTGCACAGGGGGCCCTTCCTAACCGCCGCAGGCGGTCATAGAGTGAGCGGCGGCGACCGTACGCGGTTGCCGGTGACCCGGCGGGAGGCGCAACCCGCTGGGCCCAGGCGCCCCTTCGCGCCCACCGGCACCGGCCATCGGCCGCCACGCACCAGCCCGGCCCCGCCCGGTCACCCTCGCCCGGTCACGCACACGGAATCCCCCATCATCACCACAGGGGAGTAGGACTCATGGCGCGACCCATCACGCTCTTCACCGGCCAGTGGGCCGATCTTCCGTTCGACGAGGTCTGCCGGCTCGCCTCCGAGTGGGGCTACGACGGGCTGGAGATCGCCTGCTGGGGCGACCACTTCGAGGTCGACAAGGCCCTCGCCGACGACTCGTACGTCGAACGGAAGCTCGCGACCCTGGCGAAGCACAACCTGAAGGTCTTCACGATCTCCAACCACCTGGTCGGTCAGGCCGTCTGCGACCACCCGATCGACGAGCGGCACCAGGGCATCCTGCCCGCCCGGATCTGGGGCGACGGCGAGCCCGAAGGGGTACGCCAGCGGGCCGCCGAGGAGATCAAGGACACCGCGCGGGCGGCGGCGAAGCTGGGCGTGGACACCGTCGTCGGGTTCACCGGCTCGTCGGTCTGGCACACCCTGGCGATGTTCCCGCCGGTGCCGCCGGAGATGATCGAGCGCGGCTACCAGGACTTCGCCGACCGGTGGAACCCGATCCTCGACGTCTTCGACGAGGTGGGGGTGCGCTTCGCCCACGAGGTCCACCCCAGCGAGATCGCCTACGACTACTACACCACCAAGCGGACGCTGGAGGCGATCGGTCACCGGCCCGCGTTCGGGCTGAACTGGGACCCGTCGCACTTCGTGTGGCAGGAGCTGGACCCGGTGAACTTCATCTTCGACTTCGCGGACCGGATCTACCACGTCGACTGCAAGGACGCGAAGGTCCGCACCGGCGACGGCCGGCGCGGCCGGCTGGCGTCCCACCTGCCCTGGGCCGACCTGCGCCGGGGCTGGGACTTCGTCTCCACCGGGCACGGCGACGTGCCGTGGGAGGACTCCTTCCGGGCGCTGAACGCGATCGGCTACTCCGGCCCCATCTCCATCGAGTGGGAGGACGCCGGGATGGACCGCCTGGTGGGCGCGCCCGAGGCGTTGCAGTTCGTCCGGCGGCTCGCCTTCGACGCCCCGTCGGCGGCCTTCGACGCCGCGTTCAGCAGCAAGGACTGACGCTCGCCCGGCCGCAGGGGCTGACGCGCGACGGCCGCGGGCGCTGACGCTCGCCCGGCCGCAGGGACCACGCCGGCCGGACCCGTCCGGGTCCGGCCGGCCGCGCCGGTCACGCCACGCCGAAGACGTCGTCGCTGGCCAGGCGGGCCGCGCCCACCACCCCGGCGGTGTCGTCCAGGTCGGACAGCACGATCGGCAGGTTGCCGGTGGCCAGCGGCGGCGACCGCCGGTAGACCACCGACCGGATCTCGGCGAGCATGGTCGGCCCGAGGCCCACGGCCGTCCCGCCGATGATCACGATGCCGGGGTTGACGAAGTTGACCAGGCCGACCAGGACGCGGCCGAGCCGCCGGGCCGCGTCGCGGACCAGCGCCTGCGCGGCGGGGTCGCCGGCCACCGTCGCCCGGCCCACGTCCGCGACGGTGAGCGTGCCGGCCTCGGCGAGCCGGGCGGCGAGCGCCGGCGACCGGCCGTCCTCTACCGCCGCGCGCGCCTCCCGGACCAGGGCCGCGTCCGAGCAGTACGCCTCCAGGCAACCCGTCTCGCCGCACGCGCAGGTCGGGCCGTCGTCGCCCTGCCGCAGGTGCGCGATGCCGCCCGCGCCGCTGGTGGCCCCCCGGTGCAGCGCGCCGCCGAGCACCAGGCCGCAGCCGATGGCGGTGCCCAGCTTGACGTAGAGGAAGTCGTCGAAGGCGCGGCCGGTGCCGGCGTGCTGCTCGCCGAGCGCCATCACGTTGGCGTCGTTGTCGACCAGCACCGGGCAGCCCAGCTCGGCGGCGAGCGCGTCACGGACGCCGTACCCGTGCCAGCCGGGCAGGGCCGGCGGGGAGACCGGGGACCCCTCGCGGAACGCGACCGGGGCGGGCAGGGCCACCCCCACCCCGGTCAGCCCGCCCAGGCCGAGGTTCGCGCGGACCTTGCCGAGCAGTTCGAGCGTACGGGCGATGGTCGCCTCCGGGCCGAGGCGGACGTCGACGGGCTCGCGGCGTCGGGCCAGGACGGACAGCTCGCCGTCGGTGACCGCGACGTCGATCTGCCGGGGACCGATCGTGACCCCGGCGAAGCGGACCGTGCCGGCGACGCGCAGCAGCGACGAGCGGCGGCCGCCCCGGGACGCGGCCGGGCCGGCGGTCTCCACCAGGCCCAGGGCGACCAGGCGGTCGACCTCCGCGACGAGCCGGGCCCGGGTGAGCCCCGCGGCGTCGCCGAGCTCGACCCGGGAACGCGGGCCGTCGTCGCGGAGCAACCGCAGCAGCCGGGCCTGGTCGGCGTTGTCCGGGCCGTCGTACGTCATGTCGTGACCACCTCCGTCCGGAATCCTCCCTCGTCGTCCCCCGGCCGCGCCCGTCGAGGGCGACAACGAGTGCCAGGTCACCCCGGACGCGGGGCGGGGCCGCACCCGGTCGTCCCGGGCGCAGCCCTCTCGGGTCGGATCGGCTCAGCCGCGCAGGCCCGACCTGTGCCGGTGGCTGGTCCCGGCGTACTGGAGTGACCTGCGGGGGTCGTCGGCTGAGCCGGGCCGACGCCCCCCGCCTGCGGCCGGCGACGGCAAGCGGCGGGCCGGCCACCCGGAGGTGACCGGCCCGCCGTGAGCCGTGA
Source organism: Micromonospora carbonacea (assembly GCF_014205165.1). NCBI lineage: Bacteria > Bacillati > Actinomycetota > Actinomycetes > Micromonosporales > Micromonosporaceae > Micromonospora > Micromonospora carbonacea. The sequence continues at coordinate 1,231,029 of NZ_JACHMZ010000001.1, forward strand.
GTCAGACGGTGCTGCCGTTGGTGCCCGTGCCGGACGGCTTCGTCGGCCGGGCCGAGCCGCCCGTGGCCGACCCGGACGCGCCGGTGCCCGACGCGCCGCCCGCCTTCGCGCCGACCGTCGCCGGGGTGCCCGCGAACGGCTTGTCGGCGGCGGTCAGCTCGTGCTTGCCGCTGTCGCCGCTGCCGTTGCTGCTGCCGCTCAGCTTCTCGCCGAGCCGCGACTGGCTGAGCTTGTCCCTGCCCTCGCTGTAGAGCCGGTTGGCCTGGGCCTGCGCGACGCCGGCCGCCTCCTGGACGGTCGGGTGGTCGAGCACCTTGCGGCCCCGGACGACCAGCTCCTCGTACTTCTCCCGGCCGGCGCGGGCGCCCAGGACGAATCCCGCAGCCAGCCCGCCAAGAAACATGATCTTTCCGCGCATGGCGGCTCCTTCCGTGCCTGACGCGCCGTCGCCTCCCCGGGGCGGACCCCGCTGGCGACGAGCATTTCGCGCCTAGTCCTCTGTCGGCAGCTAACTACCCATCCTCCACCGCGCTCATGCCTGGTTGTGCCCGGATGACGAATTGTCCGCCTGCCGGGAGCGTCGGACGCCCCCACCGCCGGCGCGCCCCGCGTCGGAACCCCCTGGACCAAACCCCGGGTGAATCCTGTACTCTTGTGCCGTCGCCGGGGGTGCCGGAGAGATCCGATCCGGGCGACGAGCGATCCCCCGTAGCTCAATTGGCAGAGCAGCCGGCTGTTAACCGGCAGGTTTTTGGTTCGAGTCCAAACGGGGGAGCAGACAGCGAGGAGGCCCGCCGGCCCAGCCGGCGGGCCTCCTCGCATGCGCTTGACGCAAGGAAGGGCCCCCTCTTAACGCCTGCGGTAGAGCGGGGTTCCCCGCTCACCCCGTGGACCCGGCAGGCGGGCGCGGAGCCCGCGCGCCGAGTCAGGGCCGGCCGGGCGGGGGTATCGGGGCCGTTTCGGCCCGCCTGGGCGCACCCGGCCGGCAGGATGGTCGATGTCGACTTAGACTCCCGCTGCGTCGATCGCTGCGTCGATTCAAGAGGTGGGTGGGTGGGATGGCCGGAAGACGGGGCGGCACCGCCACGCTTGTCGCTGCGCTGGTCGTCATCGGCTGGCTGGTCGTCGGCGGGGTCGCCGGGCCGTACGCCGGGAAGCTGGGGGACGTCTCCACCAACGACAACGCCTCCTTCCTGCCCGCCGACGCCGAGGCCACCCGGGCGCAGGACCTGACCGCCCAGTTCGCCGACCAGCAGACCACCCCGGCGCTCGTCGTCTACGCGCGGACCACCGGCATCACCGACGCCGACCGGCAGCGGGCCGCCGCCGACGCCGCCCGGTTCGCCCGGGTCCCCGGCGTCGTCACACCGATCCCGCCACCCGTGCCCAGCCAGGACGGCCAGGCCCTCCAGGTGGTCGTGCCCATCGACGAGGCCGAAGGGGAGCGGATCGGGCAGGTCGTCAACGAGCTGCGCGCCATCGCCGGCGCCGACCGGGACGGCCTCACCGTGGACGTCGCCGGGCCCGCCGGGCTGCTCGCCGACCTCATCGAGGTCTTCGGCGCCATCGACGGGCCGCTGCTGCTGGTCACCCTCAGCGTGGTGCTGGTCATCCTGCTGGTCGTCTACCGCAGCCCGGTGCTGTGGGTCTTCCCGCTCCTCGCCGCCGGCACCTCGTACGCCCTCGCGGCGGTCTTCGTCTATCTCCTCGCCGACCACGACGTGGTCAAGCTCAACGGGCAGGCGCAGGGCATCCTCACCGTCCTCGTCTTCGGCGCGGGCACCGACTACGCGCTGCTGCTCATCGCCCGCTACCGGGAGGAACTGCACCGGCACGAACGCCCCTGGGCCGCCATGCGGGCCGCCTGGCGCGGCGCCGCCCCGGCGATCATCGCCTCCGGCGGCACCGTCATCCTCAGCCTGCTCTGCCTGCTGCTGTCCAGCCTCAACTCCAACCGGGCGCTCGGCCCGATCGCCGCCATCGGCATCGCCGCCACCCTGCTGGTCATGCTGACCTTCCTGCCCGCCCTGCTCGTGCTCGGCGGGCGCTGGGCGTTCTGGCCGCGCCGCCCCGCCGTCGACCAGGCCGACCCGCAGACCGAGCACGGCCTCTGGAGCCGCATCGCCGGCTTCGTCGCCCGCCGCGCCCGGGTCGTCTGGCTCACCACCGCCGCCGTGCTGGCCCTGCTCACCATCGGCCTCACCCAGCTCGGCGTCACCACCCTCGGCCAGAGCGCCATGTTCACCCAGCGCACCGACTCCGTCGCCGGCCAGGACGTGATCGCCGCCCACTACCCGGCCGGCACCGGCAGCCCGGCCACCATCTTCACCCGGCAGGAGACCGCCGGCCAGGTCGCCGAGGTGGCCCAGCGGGTGCCCGGCGTCGCCGCCGTCCGCCCCGTCACCCAGGGCAGCCAGGCCGGCCCGCCCGAGCCGAACGCCCCGCCGAAGGTGGTCGACGGCCGCGTCGAGTTCGAGGCCACCCTCGCCGACCCGCCCGACAGCGACGGCGCGGAGCGGACCATCCGCGACCTGCGCGAGGCGGTGCACGGCGTGCCCGGCTCGGACTCCGTCGTCGGCGGGTTCACCGCGATCAACGTGGACACCTCCGACGCGTCCGCCCGCGACCGCAACGTGATCATCCCCGTGGTGCTCCTGGTGATCGCCGTCATCCTGGCCCTGCTGCTGCGCGCCCTGCTCGCCCCGCTGCTGCTCATCGCGACCGTGGTGCTGTCGTTCCTCGCCACCCTCGGGCTGTGCGCGCTGATCTTCCGCCACCTGCTCGACTACCCGGGCGTCGACCAGTCGTTCCCGCTGTTCGCGTTCGTCTTCCTCGTCGCCCTCGGCATCGACTACAACATCTTCCTGATGAGCCGCGTCCGCGAGGAGTCGGTGCACCGGGGCACCCGCCCCGGCGTCCTCGCCGGCCTCGCCGTCACCGGCGGCGTCATCACCTCCGCCGGCATCGTGCTCGCCGCGACGTTCTCCGCGCTCGCCGTGCTGCCGCTGGTCGTCCTCGTCGAGCTGGGCGTCGCCGTCGCCGTCGGGGTCCTGCTCGACACCATCGTCGTCCGGTCGCTGCTGGTGCCCGCCCTGTCGTACGACATCGGGGCCCGGATCTGGTGGCCCGGCCGGCTCGGCCGCACGGACCGGAAGGCGCGCCATGCCCGCTGAGCACGACGTCGTCATCGTCGGCGGCGGCCTCGCCGGGCTCGCCGCCGCCCGCCGGCTGCACCGCGCCGGCGTGTCCTGGCGGCTGCTGGAGGCCGGCGACCGGCTCGGCGGCCGGGTCGCCACCGACACGGTCGACGGGTACCTGATCGACCGGGGCTTCCAGGTGCTCAACACCGCGTACCCCCGGCTCGGCACGCTGCTCGACCTGGCCACCCTCGACCTGGGCTGGTTCACCCCCGGGGTGCTGGTCCGGCGCGGCGCGACCGTCGCCCGGCTGGTCAACCCGCTGCGCGAGCCGGCCGGGGCGGCGGGCACCGCGCGGGCCGGCGTCGGCTCGCTGCGCGACCGGCTCCGGTTCGCGGCGCTCGCCGCCGGCTGCGCCACCCTGCCGCCCGGCCGGCTGCTCGACGCCCCCGAGACCACCGCCGAGGCGGCGTTGCGCCGCGCCGGCCTCTCCAGCGCGATCATCGAGGAACTGCTGCGGCCCTTCCTGTCCGGCGTGCTCGTCGGCCGGGCGCTGGAGACCTCCGGCCACGTGCTCGCGATGGTGCTGCGCTCGTTCGCCCGGGGGCGCGTCGGCGTGCCGGCGCAGGGGATGGGGGCGCTGCCCCGGGCCATCGCCGCGCCGCTGCCCGCCGACCTGGTCGAGCTGCGCGCGCCCGTCACCGGGGTCGACCCCCACCGGGTACGCACCCAGGCCGGCGAGCTGCGCTGCCGCGCCGTGCTCGTCGCCGTCGACCCGCCCACCGCCGGCACGCTGCTGCCGGCCCTCGACCGGGTACGCATGCACGCCTACACCACCTACTACCACGCCACCGACACCCCGCCCCTGGACGAGCCGATCCTGCTCGTCGACGGCGACCGCCGGGAACTCGTCGCCAACACCGTCGTGCTGAGCCACGCCGCGCCCACGTACGCGCCCGCCGGGCGGCACCTCGTCGCCACCTCCGTCGTCGGCCCGTCCGCCCCGCCCGAGCCGATCGTCCGCGCCGAGCTGGCCCGCCTCTACGGCCGCCCCACGGCGGACTGGGAGCACCTGACCACCGTCGACGTCCCCGCCGCGCTGCCCGCCGCGCCGCCGCCGCAGGGGCGGCTGCGCAAACCGGTGGCGCTCGGCGGCGGCCTCTTCGTCGCCGGGGACCACCGCGACAGCCCGTCCATCCAGGGCGCGCTGGCCAGCGGCTGGCGGGCCGCTGGGGCGGTGTTGGCCGAGCTGCGCGCGCCGGGCTGAGGCCGTCGCGGACCGCTGCGTGCTGTTATCCTCGCGTTGCCCATCGTGCTGGATCATCGATCCGCCGCCGACGGGTGGGGCCGTTTCGTGCTGGCCGGTGTTCGCCGGGCGGGTTACGATCCGGCGCGGTTGCGGGGCGGTAGCTCAGCGGGTTAGAGCAGGGGACTCATAATCCCTCGGTCACGGGTTCGAGTCCCGTCCGCCCCACCCGAAACAGATACCCCGGTCCCTCGCCGACCGGCGGCTGTTGATGCCGTTCGGCCGCCGCGACGTTCCGCCGCGACCGGTGTTGCCGCCAGCGCGCCAATCGTTCGAGGCCATCCGCTTGTCGAGCATCCGGGTGGGGCGCGAGCCGACTAGTCGCGCCAAGGCCGACAGCGGTGCGCCCATTCCCAGGTGGGTGTCCCGCAGGACCGGCGCGCACGCATCCGATCCTGCGCGCCAGGTCGGCAATTCTGATCCACCAAAGACTGTAATTTCGTGACAAACAGTAACCCGGTCCGCTCCGGGTGTCAGGTTTGCAGCGTTCAGATGGTGATAGGCGGCTACCGATCTCGACGCCAATCGTTTTACTGTCTGTGAGCACGGCAGTGCAAAGGGGGAGAGGGGTCTTGTGCCACTCGCGCCCACGCTCGGCGCTCACGGAAGATGCCCGCATGGTCGATGTCGGGCCGATGCCGCACCAAACCTGGGCCGCGTAAGAATCCCAGGCTCGCCAATGCCATTTCGTTGTTGATGCAAGCGTGTCCCCGAAAGACGGCCGTACCCCGTCCCGTGCTGTCGTCATGTCGTGTCGAACCGGCTGTTCCGTGCGCTGAGACAGCCCGTCTCCACCGCGCCTCACGGTGTGCCAAGACGTAATCGCCAGCCCGCTTGGGTTGAGCGGCCGACAAGACCTGCGATGGAGAGAGCGTGGACATTTCCTATGACTGCGACACCGCTCTGGCGTCGCCCGCGCCGAGGGCCCGTGCCAGCTCGGCCGCGCGCGCCGTCGGGCGGATCGCGGCCTACCCGACACTGGTCGTCGCCATGGTCGTGGTCGGCGTGGCCGCGCTGCGGTACGGGTGGAACCTCGGGGCCGTCAACTTCGCCTTTCTGGTCGGTTCGCTCACCTATTTCGCCGTCCTTGAGCGCCTGATCCCGTACGAACCGGCCTGGCATCCGAGTCTGCGTGAATGGCGCTGGTACGGGATCTACTTTCTGCTCACGGTGCTCGGCGGCGGGCTGGCCCAGTTGCCGATCATGGCGCTCGTCGGGGTGGTCGCCGTGCCCCAGGGGTGGCTCCCGCTGTGGGTGGAGGTGCCGTTCGCGGTGCTGCTCGGCTCGCTGGCCAGCTATGTCATGCACCGGCTCGGGCACACCAACGCGTGGCTGTGGCGACTCCACGGGGTGCACCACGTGCCGGACAAGGTCAACGTCGGCAACAACGGCGTCAACCATATCTTCGACATCGTGCTCGCCCAGGGCGCGGTGCAGTTGGCGCTCGCCTTCGCCGGATTCTCCGAGCCGGCCGTCTTCGCCATCGGCTTGTTCGTCATCGTCCAGGGTTACTTCATCCACGCCAACATCGATGTGCGCATCGGTTGGCTGAACCATGTTTTCAGCAGCCCTGAGCAGCACCGTCTCCATCACAGCACGGACCTCGCCGAGGCCGGCAATTTCGGCTCCGATCTTTCCATCTGGGATCAGCTCTTCGGCACCTTCACGTGGCGTTCGGGCCGCCGTCCGGCCGCGGTCGGGCTGCACAATCCGAAATCGTTCCCACCGACCGGTGAAATCGTCGCCAGCCTGGTGCACCCGTGGCGCTCCCGAGCCGCTGCCCGAGGTGCGCGTGGCTGACACCCCGCATGCGTGTCTTCCGTTCGTCCCGTCCGCGACCCAGAAGGACTCGACAATGACGTATTCCCGTGCTGCCGGTGCGCAAGAGCAGAACTCGTCGGGCGCCGGCGACTCGGAAAAGATCGCCATCATCGGTATCGGGTGTCGTATGCCCGGTGGCGCATCGGACTATCGGACCTTCTGGCAGAACGTCCTCGCCGGCAAGGACTGCATTACCGAGACGCCCGTGGATCGCTACGATATCGCCACGCTCGGTAGTCGGGACCGGGCCAAGCCGGGGCGGCTGGTCGGCGGTCGGGGCGGCTACATCGACGGAATTGCCGAATTCGACCCGGCCTTCTTCGGCATCAGCCCACGCGAGGCCGAACACATGGATCCGCAGCAGCGCAAGCTGTTGGAGGTCAGCTGGGAGGCGCTGGAGGACGGTGGGCAGAAGCCGGCGGAGCTGGCCGGACGGAACGTCGGGGTGTTCGTCGGCGCGTTCACCCTGGACTACAAGATCCTCCAGTTCTCGGACCTGAGCTTCGAGACCCTGGCGGCGCACACGGCGACCGGAACCATGATGACCATGGTGTCGAACCGCATCTCGTACTGCTTCGACTTCCGGGGCCCGAGCATGTCGATCGACACCGCGTGCAGTTCCTCCCTGGTCGCCGTGCACCTGGCCCGGCAGAGCCTGTTGCGCGGCGAGATCGACCTTGCGCTCGCCGGCGGGACACTGCTGCACCTGACCCCGCAGTACACCATCGCCGAGACGAAAGGCGGATTCCTGTCCCCGCAGGGCCGCTCGCGCACCTTCGACGCGTCGGCCGACGGCTACGTCCGGGCCGAGGGCGTCGGGGCGGTCGCGTTGAAGCGGCTGTCGGACGCGCTACGGGACGGCGATCCGATCCACGCGGTGATTATCGGCAGCGGCGTCAACCAGGACGGCCGCACCAACGGCATCACCGTGCCGAGCGCCGACGCCCAGGTCACCCTCATCGAGCGGGTGTGTGCCGAGGCCGGGATCGCCCCCGGCAGCCTCCAGTACGTGGAGGCGCACGGCACCTCCACCCCGGTGGGCGACCCCATCGAGGCCAACGCGCTGGGCCGGGCGCTGGCGATCGGCCGCCGGCCCGGGGAGACCTGCTACGTCGGGTCGGTGAAGACGAACATCGGGCACACCGAGTCAGCCGCCGGCGTCGCGGGCCTGATCAAGACCGCGATGTCCGTCAAGCACCGCGTCATCGCCCCGCACATCAATCTCGATCAGGTCAACTCCGAGATCGACCTGGCCTCCCTGCCGTTCGAGATCCCCACCGCGCCCACACCGTGGCCGCAGCACCGGGGGCCGGCCCGCGCCGGGGTCAACTCCTTCGGCTTCGGCGGCACCAACGCGCACGTGCTGATCGAGGAGGCACCACAACGGCCGGCCCCGGCCGCGCCCCCGGCCGGCGCACCGGCGTACACGATCCTTCCCCTGACCGCGCGCGACCCCGCCGCCCTCCCGGAGCTCGCCGCGGGCATCCGCGAGGAGCTGGCCGGGGCCGGCGGACCCGACGCCGTCGCGCTGGCCGATCTCGGCTACACGCTGGCCCGCCGCCGCCAGCACCACGAGCATCGCCTGTCCGTCGTGTATCCCACGGCGGACGCGAACCGGGCCTCGGTGGACGAGGCGCTGGGCGCCTACCTGCGCGGCGAGCCGCACCCACACGTGCTCACCGGCCACCGGCACGACGCGGCCGAGCGCGGGCTGGTCTGGGTGTTCACCGGCATGGGCCCACAGTGGTGGGCGATGGGCCGCCAGCTCTACGCCGACGAGCCGGTGTACCGGGAGGCGGTCGACCGCTGCGACCGGGAGATCCGGCGGATCACCGGCTGGTCGTTGCTCGACGAGCTGAACGCCGACGAGGCCGACTCGCGCATGGCCGAGACCTGGCTCGCGCAGCCGGCCAACTTCGCGGTCCAGGTCGGCCTGGCGGCCCTGTGGCGCAGCTACGGCGTACGTCCCGACGCGATCGTGGGGCACAGCACCGGTGAGGTCGCCGCCTTCTACGAGGCCGGCGTCTACTCCCTCGAAGAGGCGGTCAGGATCGTCGTGCACCGCAGCCGGTTGCAGCAGAAGCTCGTCGGCACCGGCACCATGCTCGCGGTCGGGCTGACCGAGGCCGAGGCCGGGCAGCGGAGCCGGCGCTACGGCGGCCGGGTCTCCGTGGCCGCGGTCAACAGCCCCGGCGCGGTGACCCTCGCCGGTGACGAGAGCGCCCTCGCCGAGCTGGCCGCCGAGCTCGCCGCGGAACAGACGTTCGCCAAGTTCGTCGCGGTGCGCGTGCCGTACCACAGCGCCGCCATGGACATGATCAAGGACGAGCTGCTCACCTCGCTGCACGGCCTCGCCCCGCGCCCGACCCGGGTACCCGTCTACCTCACCGGGCAGGACGGGGTGGCCCGCGGCCCCGAACTCGACGCCGACTACTGGTGGCGCAACGTCCGCGACAGCGTGCGGTTCCGTGGCGCGGTCGACCGGCTCGCCGACGACGGGTACCGCCTCTTTCTCGAGATCGGCCCGCATCCGGTCCTCGGCTACTCCATCCAGGAGTGCCTCGCCGGCAGGGGCCTGCAAGGTCGCACCCTGCCGTCGATCCGGCGCGGGGAAGACGAGTCGGCGCGCATGCTCCTGTCCCTCGCCGCCCTGCACAACCTCGGCGTGGAGATCGCCTGGGACGTCCTGCACCCGGCCGGAACGCCGGTGCCGCTGCCCCGCTACCCCTTCCGGCGCGACCGATACTGGGCGGAGCCGCGCCCCGTCGCGCAGGTCAGGCTCGGGCAGCGGGACCATCCGCTGCTCGGCCGGCGGTTGGCCAGCGCCGAACCCACCTGGGAGGTGCGGCTCGACACCGAGGACCTGCCGTACCTCGACGACCATCGCATCCAGGGAAACGCGGTGTTCCCGGCCGCCGGCTACCTCGAGATGGCGGCGCAGGCGGTCCGCGCGCTCACCGACGGCGGCGCGGCGACGCTGGCCGGCATCGAACTGCGCAAGGCCCTGTTCCTGTCCGCCAGCGAGTCCCGGACCGTGCAGCTGTCGGTGGCCGCCAACTCCGGCGAGTTCACCGTGGCCTCGATCGTCGCCGACTCGTCCGAGCCTGCCGTGCACGCCACCGGCGCCCTGCTCGCCGGCCAACCCGGCCGGCGCGTCTCCCGGCTGGCCGTCGACGCGGTGACGCAACGCCTGGCGCACCACCTCGACGGCGCGCGGTGTTACGCGGACCTCGCCGCCCTCGGCTACCACTACGGCCCGGCCTTCCGGGGGATCGAGCAGGTGTGGATCGGCCCGGGCGAGGCTCTGGCGCGGATCCGACCCCCGGCCGTGCTCGACGGCTCCGCCGCCGGCCACCACGTCCACCCGGTGCTGCTCGACGCCTGCTTCCAGACCCTGCTGACCCCGCAACTGCTCGACGCCGAAGATCCGGACGACGGGCACACCGGCATCCGGCTGCCGCTGTCGATCGCGGAGGTCCGCCTCGACCCGGTCGGCGACCAGGCGCTGTGGGCACACGCGACGATCGTGCGGCGCGACGCCGACGAGCTGGTCGGCGACATCGCGGTCTACGCCGACGACGGCACCCCGCTGGGCCACGTCGGAGGCTTCCGCGCCGCGGACGTGGAGAAGGCCACCGCCGCCGTCGGCGTCGGCACGATCGACAGCTGGCTCGCCGAACTCCGGTGGGTGCGGCGGGAGCCGCTGGCCGACCCCGAGACGCGACCCGGGAGCACCGACCTGGCCGGCGACCGGTGGCTGGTCCTCGCCGACCGGGACGGTCTGGCCGAGGAACTGGCCGATCTGGTGGCGGCCCGCGGTGGTCACTGCCACCTGGTCCGGCCGGGACCCGGCTACCACCTCGACCGCGACGGTGCGGGCTCGACCGTGCGGCCGGGCCACGCCGACGACATGCACCGCCTCCTCACCGAGTTGCGCGCGGCCGGCTCCGGACCGTCGCACGACGTCGTGCACCTGTGGGGCCTGGACCTGCCGCCGCTGGACCACGTCGCCGCCGGCGAGGTCGCCGAGCACACCAGCATCGGCGTCTACTCCCTGGTGGCGCTCGCCCAGGCGCTACAGGCCCAGGGGACCGACGGCCGGCTGCACGTCGTCGCCAGGGGCACGCAGGCGGTGCAGGAGACGGACCGGGTGCGGCCGCTGGGCGCGCCCGCCTGGGGCGTCTGCCGGGTGCTGCGCCACCAGGAACTGCTCAACCACCCGGGCAAGCTGGTCGACCTCGACCCGGCCGGCGGCCGGGACCGGACCGCCCGACGGGCGGAGGCGGCGGCCCTGCTCCGGGAACTGGTCGTCGCCGACGAGGACGAGATCGCCCTGCGCGGCGACGGCCGGTTCACCAGCCGGTTGCGCCCGGCCGACGAACTGACCCGCCCGCTGCCGCTGCGCCTGCGCGCCGACGGCGCCTACCTGGTGACCGGCGCGTTCGGCGCGCTGGGTCGGCTGCTGTGCCGCACCCTCGTGCGCCGGGGGGCCCGCCGGCTCGTCCTCCTCGGGCGCAGCCCGGTCCCGCCCCGGCAGCGGTGGGGCGAGCCGGGCTGGGACGACGCGACCCGCGACCGCATCGCCTTCCTCATGGAGTTGGAGATGCTCGGCTGCCAACCGGTCCTGGCCCGGCTCGACGTCACCGACGAGACCGCGATCACCGGCTGGCTGGCCGACTACCGCGCCAGCCAGGCACCGCCGATCCGGGGCGTGTTCCACCTCGCCGGCCAGGTCCGCGACACGCTGCTCGCCGACACCGACCGGGCGGCGTTCGACACCGCGTACGGGCCGAAGGTGCTCGGCGCCTACCTGCTGCACCGCCACCTGAGCGACGAGCCGCTGGAGCACTTCGTGCTGTTCGCCTCGATCGCCTCGCTGCTCACCACCGCCGGGCAGAGCAACTACGCCGCCGGCAACGCCTTCCTGGACGCGCTGGCGCAGCACCGCCGCGCCAGCGGGCTGCCGGCGCTGAGCCTGGACTGGGGGCCGTGGGCCACCGGCATGATCACCGAACTCGGCCTGGTCCACCACTACCGGCACAGCCGCGGCATGAGCTCGCTGTCGCCGGAGGCGGGGATGGCGGTGCTCGAACGGGTGATCGGGCAGGACCGGGCGCAGTTGCTGGTGGCCACCATCGTGGACTGGCCGACCTTCCTGGCCTGGTACCCCTCCGTGCCGCCGCTGGTGGCCGACCTCGCCGTGACGGCGGCGCAGCCGCCGGACGCCGACCGCGACAGCTTCCTGGACGCGTTCCGCGCCGCCGACGCCGACCAGCGGCGGCTGCTGCTCGGAGAGCGGTTCACCGCGGTGGTGGCGGCCGTGCTCAGGGTGCCCCCGGAGCGGGTGGCCCCGGCGGCCAACGTCACCGCCCTGGGCCTGGACTCGCTGCTCGCCATGGAGCTGCGCGCCCGCGTCGCCGCCGAGATGCACGTGTCGCTGCCGGTGGTGGCACTGCTCAGCGGCGCGCCGCTGGCCGACCTGGTCGAGCAGGCGTACGAGGGACTGGTCGACCTGCTCGCCGCGGACACCGCCACGGGCGGCGCCGACGTGGAGGTCCACACCGACGAACAGTGCTATCCGTTGACCCAGAACCAGCAGGCGCTGTGGTTCCTCAAGCAGCTCAACCCCGACGGCTTCGCCTACAACATCGGTGGCGCGGTCGAGGTGCGGGTCGAACTGGACCCGGAGTTGATGTTCGAGGCCGTCCGGGTCCTCGTCGCGCGTCATCCCAGCCTGCGGGCGAACTTCCTGCTCGAACAGGGCCGGCCGGTGCAGCGGATCCACCCGCAGGGCCGGGCGGACGTCGCCCTGTTCGACGTGCGCGACCAGGCGTGGGCCGACACCTACCAGACGATCATCCAGGAGTACCGACGCCCGTACGACCTCGAACGCGACCCGTTGGTGCGCTTCCGGCTGTTCCGGCTCGGCCCGCAGCGGTGGGTCATCATGAAGGCCGTCCACCACATCGTCTCGGACGCCATCTCCACCTTCACCTTCATCGAGGAACTGCTCGCCGTCTACGAGGGGCTGCGGCAGGGCAGACCCGCGCAGCTCCCCCCGGTGTCCGCCCGCTACCTGGACTTCCTCAACTGGCAGAACCGGTTCCTCGGCAGCCCGCAGGCCCGCAGGTCGCTCGACTACTGGCGGGCGCACCTGCCGGCTGAGGTGCCGATCCTCAACCTGCCCACCGACAAGCCACGTCCGGTGGTGCAGACCAACAACGGCGCGTCGGAGTTCTTCACCCTGGACCCGGGCCTGACCGCACGCGTGCACGCGATGGCCCGCGACCACAACGCGACCGTGTTCATGGTGCTGCTGTGCGCCTACTACGTCCTGCTGCACCGCTACTGCGGGCAGGACGACGTCATCGTGGGCAGCCCGGTGACCGGGCGGACCGAGGAGGAGTTCGCCTCGACCTACGGGTACTTCGTCAACCCGTTGCCGCTCCGCGCGGACCTGTCCGGCGACCCCTCGATCGCCGATCTGCTGGCCCAGGTGCGCACCACGGTGCTCAACGGGCTGGACAACCAGGAGTACCCGTTCGTGCTGCTGGTGGAGCAGCTGGGCCTGCAACACGACCCGAGCCGCTCGGCGGTCTTCCAGGTGATGTTCATCCTGCTCACCCACAAGGTGGCGACCGAGAAGTACGGCTACCGGCTGGAGTACATCGAACTGCCGGAGGAGGAGGGGCAGTTCGACCTGACCCTGTCGGTCTACGAGGACGAGGCCGACCATCAGTTCCACTGCGTCCTCAAGTACAACACCGACCTGTTCCTGCCGGAGACGGTGCGACGGATCGCGCGGCACTACGTCCAACTGCTCGACACGATGACCCGGTCGGCGGCCGAGCAGCCGGTCCGCCGGCTGGAACTGCTCGGCACGGACGAGCGCGAACTCCTGCTCGACGACTGGAGCGGCGCACGGCGGCAGGCCCCGTGCGACACCCCGGTCCACGAGCTGGTCTCCAGGATCGCCGCGCAGCGGCCGGACGCCGTCGCCGTCGTGGCGCCGGCCGGCTCCGGCGGCGCGGCCGCCACCCGCCGGCTCGACTACGCCACCCTGGAACGGCGCTCGCAGCAGCTCGCCCACCGGCTGCGCCACCTCGGTGTGCGCGACGGCGCGGTGGTCGCGCTCTGCCTGGACAAGTCCCCGGAGCTGGTCGTCGCGGTGCTCGCGGTGCTCCGGGCCGGCGGCGCCTACCTGCCGCTCGACGCCGACTATCCGCAGGAGCGGCTGGCGTACATGCTGCGCAACGCCGGGGCCGCCCTGGTGCTCGCCGACGGCGCGGCCCGCGACAGCCTCACCGAGGCGTCCGGAACGGCTGCCCGGGTGCTCGACCTGCACGCGTTGCTGCGGGAGGCCGAGAACGAGCCCGCCGCCGCCCCCGACGTGCGCGTCGGCCCGGACGACCCCGCCTACGTCATCTACACCTCCGGTTCGACCGGTCTGCCGAAGGCCGTCCAGGTCACCCACCGCAACCTGGCCGCGGTGTACGGCGGCTGGCGGCAGGAGTACCGCCTCGACGAGGTGCGGGTGCACCTGCAGATGGCCAGCTTCGCGTTCGACGTGTTCGCCGGCGATCTCGTCCGCGCCCTCTGCTCCGGTGGCACCCTGGTCCTGGTCACCCGTGACCTGTTGTTCAACACCGACCGGCTGTACCGCACGATGGTCGGCGAACGCGTCGACTGCGGCGAGTTCGTCCCCGCCGTCGCCCGGGGGCTGCTCAGCTACTGCGAGCGGGAGGGGCGCCGGCTGGAGTTCATGCGCCTGTTGATCGTCGGCTCCGACGTCTGGACGGTCGAGGAGTACCAGCGCCTGGGCGCACTCGGCGGCCCGCACACCCGCGTGATCAACTCCTACGGCCTGAGCGAGGCGACCATCGACAGCACCTACTTCGAGGGCCCGCTGGACACCCTCGACCCCGGCCACGTCGTGCCGATCGGGCGGCCGTTCCCGAACAGCGCCGTCTACCTGCTCGACGAGCAGGGCGAACCGGTGCCGCCCGGCGTGCCCGGCGAGCTGTGGGTCGGTGGCCACGGCGTGGCGACCGGCTATGTCGGCGACGCCGAGCAGACCGGGCAGCGCTTCGTCACCCGGACGCTGAGCCGCCGGCCGGGTGCCGCCCCGGTGCGCCTCTACCGCACCGGGGACCTGGCCCGCTGGGGCGCCGGCGGCGTCCTGCACCTGCTCGGCCGGGCCGACACCCAGGTCAAGGTACGCGGACACCGGGTCGAGACCGGTGAGGTCGAGTCGCGCCTGAAGGCGCTGCCCAGCGTGGCGGAGGCGGTGGTGGTGGTCCGCCCGGACGCCGCGGGCGAGCCCGTCCTCTGCGCGTACTGCGTGCCGGCCGACGGCGCGGTGCTGGACCGGCGGGAGCTGCGCGGCCACCTCGCCGACCACCTGCCCACGTTCATGATCCCGGCACACCTGGACCAACTGACGGCGCTGCCGCTGACCCCCAACGGCAAGGTCGACCAGGCGGCGCTCCCGCCGCCCGGGCCCGACCCCGAGCAGGGGCGGTACGACCCGCCGGTGACGCTGTACGAGACCCGGATGGCCGAACACTGGCGGGCGCTGCTCGGCCTCGACGAGGTCGGGCTCCAGCAGGACTTCTTCGCGGTCGGGGGGAGCTCCATCAAGCTCGTCGAGCTGATCTACGGCCTCCAGGTCGAGTTCAACATCGAGATCCCGGTCAGCCGCCTCTTCCAGATCACCACCCTGCACGGCATGTCGAAGACGCTGGAGCTCATCGTCACCGGCCGGCTCGCCGGCGGGCGGCCGTACCTGACGTTCAACCCGGCGGACCGACCGACGCTGTTCTGCTTCCCGCCGGCCGGTGGGCACGGCCTGGTCTACCGGCAGTTCGTCATGCACCTGCCGGAGTACCACGTCGTGGGGTTCAACCACGTTCCCGGCGACGACAAGGTCGTCCGGTACGCGGACCTGGTCGACGAACTACAGCCGGACGGGGCCTGCCGGCTGCTCGGCTACTCGCTCGGCGGGAACGTCGCCTTCGAGGTGGCGAAGGAGCTCGAACGCCGGGGCCGGACGGTGCGGCACGTGGTCATCGTCGACTCCTACCGCATCGGCGCGGAGTTCGAGTTCGGCCCGGAGCAGTTCGCGGCGTTCGAGCGGGAACTCGCCGAGCACCTGCGCCGGCACACCGGCTCGGAGATCGTCGCCCGGGAAACCCGGGAACAGGCCCGCGAGTACATCGGGTTCTGCGCCCGTACCCCGAACCTGGGCACCGTCGCGGCGCCGGTGACGGTGATCAGCGACCAGCACCGGGTGGAGTTCTACGCGGCGGGTGCGCACGGCAGCTGGTCCGGCGCGTCGCGCAGCCAGGACGGGCTGCTCGCCGGGTTCGGCACGCACGCCGAGATGTTCGACCAGGAGTACGTCTCCCGCAACGCCGGCCTGGTCCGTGACGTCCTCGCCGGCGCCGACCACGCCGCGACCCGCAACCCATCGCTCGCCCCGGTGGACTGACCATGGAGGAGACGTCGACTATGCCAGAACCGAGCACCGCCAGGGAAACGATGATCATCATCGGTGGTGGTCTGGGTGGTCTCTCCACCGGCTGCTATGCCCAGATGAACGGCTACCGCACGCGGACGTTCGAGATGCACGAGCTGCCGGGCGGCTGCTGCACCGCCTGGGACCAGGGCGAGTTCACCTTCGACTGGTGCGTGAGCTGGCTGCTCGGCAGCGGACCGGGCAACGACATGCACCAGATCTGGCTCGAACTCGGCGCGCTCCAGGGGAAGGAGATGCGCGACTTCGAGACGTTCAACATCGTGCGCGGCCGGGACGGGCGGACCGTCTACTTCTATTCCGATCCCGACCGGTTGCAGGAGCACCTGCTGTGGCACTCGCCCGCCGACGCGCGCCTCATCCGCGACTTCTGCGCCGGAATCCGTACCTTCAAGAGGCTGCTCAACGCCTACCCGTTCCTCAAGCCGGTCGGCCTGATGCGGCCGTGGGAACGGTGGCGGATGCTCGCCGCCTTCCTGCCGCACTTCAACACCATCCGGAAGTCGATCACGACGTTGATGACCGACTACTCCGCCAGGTTCAAGGATCCGCTGTTGCGGGAGGCGTTCAACTTCATCCTGTACGAGCGGCATGCCAGCTTCCCGGTGCTGCCGTTCTACTTCCAGCTCGCGGCGCACGCCGGGCGCACCGCCGGCGTGCCGCAGGGGGGTTCGCTGGGGTTGGCCCGCTCGATCGAGCAGCGCTACCTGCGCCTCGGCGGCGAGATCACGTACAACGCGAAGGTCGACGAGGTGCTGGTCGAGGACGACCGCGCCGTCGGCGTCCGGCTCAGCGACGGCAGTGAGCACCGCGCCGACATCGTCGTCTCCGCCTGCGACGGTCACACGACGGTCACCAGGCTCCTCGACGGCCGCTACCTCAACGAGACCTACCGGCGTCTCTACACCGAGACCATCGACGAGCCCGGCCAGGTCTACCCCGGGTACGTCAGCGCGTTCTTCGGCCTCAACCGGCCCTATCCGGACGCCGACCCGTGCACCACCCACCTGCTGACCCCGCAGGAGGCGACGGACCTGGTCGGCGTCGGCGAACACCCCAGCATCAACGTGCAGTTCCGCAGCCGGCACTATCCCGAGCTCTCCCCGGCGCAGACCTCGGTCGTGTTCGTCACCTTCTTCTCCGACACCGACGCCTGGCGGCAACTGGTGGAAGGACCGGAACAGGCCAGCCGGGTGCGCAAGGGCGAACTGCTGCACACCCTGCGGGTGCGGCGGGGCCGGGCGTACTACGCCGCGAAGCGACAGGTGCGCAACGCCCTGCTCGGCCTGCTGGACCAGCGCTACCCCGGATTCGCCGACGCGGTCGTCGCCCACGACATCGCGACGCCGCTGACCCAGATCCGCTACACCGCCAACTACGCCGGCTCGATCGCCGGCTGGCAGCCGTTCGTCGACGGCGGCGAGACGATGGAGAAGGAACTGGAGAAGCACGGCCCGGTGCTGCCCGGGTTGGCCAACTTCTACCTGGCCGGCGTCTGGACCACGATCGGCGGCCTCATCCGGGCCGCCGCCAGCGGCCGGCATGTCGTGCAGTTCATCTGCCGCGACGACGGTCGGCCCTTCACGGCCGACATCGACGACGTGGCGCCGCCGCCCACGCAGGTGGTGGTGCCCGTGCCCGCCAAGCCCTCGCCGACCTCCACGGCCCAGGGGCACCCGTCCGTCCTCACCCGGCAAGGAGCCTGAGTTGAAGTTCGAGAAGTGGGTCGTGCGCGAGCATGTCGACGGCGTCCCGGACGCCGGCCGGATCTACGAGAAGGTGATCGAGGAGGCGCCGGTCGCGCTGGGCGACGACGAGATGCTGTTCCAGACCCGGTACGTCTCGGTCGACCCGTACCTGCACGGGCTCGCCCTGGAGACGCCGGTCGGGCAGCACATGGTCGGCGACTCGATCATGGAGGTGGTCGAGGCCGGGCCGGACGCCCGTTTCCAGGTGGGCGACCTGGTCCAGGGCTACGGCGGCTGGCGCAGCCACGTCGTCGGCACCGGCGGCGAGGTGCTGTGGCAGGGGGAGACGTTCCCGATGGTGTTTCCCGCCTACCGCAAGCTGAATCCGCAGCACTACGACGATGCGCTGCCGGTGACGACGGCGCTGGGGATCATGGGAGGGCCGGGCGTGACCGCGTGGGGCACGCTGGCTCACTTCATGACGGTCCGCCCGGGTGACACGGTGGTGATCAGCGGTGCCTCGGGCGCCATCGGGACGCTGGTCGGGCAGCTCGCCAAGCGGCTCGGCGCCCGCGTGGTGGGCAGCACCGCGTCCGTGGAGAAGGTCCCGTTCCTCACCGAACTCGGCTTCGACGCCGTGGTCGAGTACCGGCACGGTGACGAGCCGGGACGGGTGCGGGAGAAGCTGGTCGAAGCAGCCCCGGACGGCGTCGACAAGTACTTCGACAATCTCGGCGGCACGATCACCGACATGGTCTTCACGATGCTGAACGTGCACAGCCAGGTGGCGGTCTGCTGGCAGTGGTCCACCCAGGTGGGCCGCGAGCAGACCGGGCTGCGCCTGCTGCCGATGATCATGTATCCCCGGACGACCATCCGCGGCATCTTCGCCCACGAGTGGTTCACCGAGGAGAACCTGTCGAGGATGCGCGACGAACTCGGCGGCATGATCCGTCGCGGGGAGCTGAGCTACCAGCAGACCGTCCACCACGGCTTCGACGAGATACCCAACGCCTACCACAGCCTCTACCACGACCGGGGAGGAAACCGGGGCAAGGTCCTGGTCGCCGTGTAACGGCAGCCCTGTCGTCGCTGTCCGGCTGAACTGCCCGACGCCGCAGGCCACGGCCGATGCCGTGGCCCTGCCGCCGACTGCGTATCCGCAGTGGTGGACGCGTGGGTCAGTTCTGGCCGGGGCTCGCTACGGGCAGTCCTGCTTCCTTGGCGCATTCGAGCAGTCGTCGGTCGTAGGTGACGAAGGCGATGAGTGCCGTTCCGGACTCGTTGGTCAGAAGCTGGGCGGTGGCCAGGTGGATGGCGTCGAGGCTACGCAGGTTCGGCTCATCGAACGCGGCTGCGGTTGCGCGGATCGTGCTGTCGATCTCCAGTCGGAAGAGCCGTCCGACTGCCGCCGGCACGCCGATCAAGGCTTGCGGCGCCGACCGGCGTAACGCTCTGGGCACTTCCACCTCGACGAGTGCGGAGGAGACCAGCGGCACGTCGTCGTGAGCGTTGAGCCAGGAGACAAGGTCGGCACTGCACGCCTCCTGCCGGACCAACTTGACGACGGCGGCGGAATCGAGGTAGATCACCAGCGCTCCTCGTCCCGCATCGCGGCGAGCGTGGCGGCTACGTCCACATCCTCGTCACCGAGTTGCGGTGGAAGCGGAACAGGACCGCCGCCGGTCGGGGCGACGGCCCGCCCCGCAGCCACCAGCCTGGCTAGCATCGACCGGTCGTCACCAACTGGAACAAGCCGGGCGATCGGATGCCCGCGGTCGGTGATCTCGACGGTCTCGCCGCCGCTCACCCGGGCCAGCACCTGGCTCGTGTTCTGGTTCAGCTCCCGGACACCGATGCGCTCCATGGGCAAAGTGTAGAACGAGATGTTCTACCTTTCCAGCTCCTGGCGTCATCAGGGTTGTCTCGTTCGGGCGTGCCGGGACGAGCTCGTCCATCACACCTTGAGGACGTCCACGTCGTACAGCGCTATCGATGCGTCGCGGGTGGCCAGCGTCAGACCCTCGGTGATCGCCTGCGCCACCAGCATGCGGTCGAAGGGGTCGCGGTGGTGGGGCGGCAGGCGGCTGGCGGCGATGGCGTGGGCATGGGTCACCGGGAGCTCACGGAAGCCCATCTCCCTTACCCGCTCGGCGAGGTCAGGCGGCCCGACGAGCTTTCCCGCGCCCTGCTTGATGGTGATCTCCCACAAGGTGACGGGGGAGAGAAGGATGTCTGGGTCGTGGCGAAGCTGGTCGAGGAAATCGACGCCGAGGGTCGCATCACCGGTGATGGCCCAGAGCGCGACGTGCGTGTCCAGCAGCAGGGTCATGCGCCGATGCCGAAGTCGGCGGCGATCTCGGCGTTGGTCTGGGGGGAGTCCCAGTCGCCGGAGAGGTCCACCTGTCCGGCGAGGGAGCCGACCGCGGTGCGGTTGGCCCGTCGTACGAGCGGCACCACCTTCGCCACCGGGGTGCCGGCCCGGTCGATGATGATCTCTTCGCCGCGTTCCACCCGTTCGATGATGCGTGACAGGTGGGTCTTGGCGTCATGCATGTTGTAGTGCACGGCGTCAGCCGACATCATTCGACCTCCTCGTTTAGCTAACAACTTAGTCGACTCGACCCGATGGCGTCACCCGGTGCACCAGATGGGCTGCGCAAACTCGTCGGTAGCGGGTCGCCGCGATCGTGGTGGGGTTGCTCCTGGGTCGGTTCTGGCCGGGGCGTTGGCGTGGCGACCGCAGCGACGGAGACCACATCCGGCGGGTCGCGCGTCGTCCAACTCCGCGCAACGGCTCGGCGCGGCGGATCGTTAGAGAACGACGTGGGCGCTGTCGTTCGGAAGGTCTTCGGCGTGGCGGCCGTGGCCGTGGCCGTGCTTGCAGCGTGCGGCGCGGTCGCCGAGCCGCCAGCCGGCTCACGACCGGCTCCAGCGCTGACCCGGGCAACCGGAACGCCGGCTGTCGAGTCAGGCTGGACGTCCTGCGCGGTCGATGCGCCCGAAGCGGAGGCTGGCCCATCGACCGGGGCCCTCACCCTGCCCCGCCTCGGCGTCGGCTTCGCGGCCACGGCGGCGGTCATCTGCCGACAGGAGCGGACCCGACGCCCTGACGGCGGCACCGACCTGGTCCTCACCGAGGGCCGGTCCACCGAGCTGACGGCCCTGCTCGCGGCCCTGCGTCTGCCTGACGGCCGGACCATCGCCGACGCCTGCACCCTGGAACTCCCGCTGGTGCCGAACCTGCTGCTGTTCGACGCGTCAGGCCGGTGGATCCGACCGGGGCTGCCGGTCGACGGCTGTGGCAAACCCCTCCCCGAGGTCTTGCAGGCGGTCCGGGGCCTACGACTGAGCAGCACGTTTCGGGCCGTCGTGCGGGAGGTCGAGTCGGCGGGGGCGGCCGCCTCGGGCTGTGGCCAGTCCTGGTCGGACATGGTCGCCACCGAGACCGGCCAACAGGGCAGCCGGCCGCGTGCCGGTCGCACCGTGCCGCCCTTCCCGCCGGCCGCGCCGCTGCGGCTTTGTGTGTTCCGCGTGCCGGCAGACCAGCAGGGCGCGAGTAAGCCCGCCGGCTCGTTCGCGTACGGGCGTCCGGTCCCGCCCTCGGCACGGGAAGCGCTGCTGCGTTCGCTGGCCGCGCTACCCCCGGCCGCGCGGTGCGCGGGCGCTGCCGACAGGTTCGCCGTGCTGCGGGCCAGCGACGGCACGGGCGGCGAGCTGTACGTGGAACTCGACCACTGCCGACGTGTCCTGGTCAGCCGGTCGGCTGGCCCACCGACCCTTGCCCAGGCGGACGGACCGCTTCTCGAACTCCTCGCGAAGTAGCGGGTGCCCGGCCGGTGAGCCCCGGTTCCCGGGTGTCGGCCGGCACGACCAGCGGCGCGCCGGTGACCGGGTCGGGGACGACCTGGTTCGGCATCCCGAAGACCTCGGTGACGAGTCCGCTGCCGACCGTCGTGGCGGGCGGGCCCTCGGCCACGATCCGTCCGTCGCGCATCGCCACGAGGTGGGTGGCGTACCGGGCGGCGTGGTTGAGGTCGTGCAGCACGGCCACGACGGTGCGACCCTGGGTGACCAGGCGGTGCAGCACGTTGAGCACGTCGATCTGGTGGGCGACGTCCAGGTAGGTGGTGGGCTCGTCGAGCAGCACGAGCGGCGTCTCCTGGGCCAGCACCATGGCGATCCAGGCGCGTTGCCGCTGCCCGCCGGAGAGCTCGTCGGCCCGGCGGTCGGCCAGGTCGGTCGTGCCGGTCGAGTCCAGGGCCGCTTCGACGGCCGCCTCGTCGGCCCGGGAGAAGCGGCGGAGCACCCGCTGGTGGGCGTAGCGGCCCCGGCCGACCAGCTCCCGGACGGTGATCCCCTCGGGCGCGGTCATGGTCTGCGGCAGCAGCGCGAGCCGGCGGGCGCGTTCCTTCGCCGGCAGGGCGACCAGGTCCGAGCCGTCCAGCAGGACCCGGCCCGCGGCGGGGCGGAGCAGCCCGGACAGCGCCCGCAGGAGCGTCGACTTGCCGCACGCGTTCGGGCCGATGAGCACGGTGAACGAGCCGTCCGGCACCGCGAACGACAGCTCCTCGCTGACGATCCGCTGGTCGTAGCGGAGGGTGACGCGTTCCGCGCGGAGCCGGGCGTTCAGTTGGTCGACCATCGGTTCCTCCTGAACTCGTGGACGAGCAGCCAGAGCAGGTACCCGCCGCCGAGGGTGACCGTGACGACCCCCACCGGCACGGTCAGCGGGATCACGTGCTGGGCGACCAGGTCTGCGCCGAGCAGCAGCGCCGCCCCCACCCCGGCGGTGGCGGCGAGCGGCAGGCCCGGTGCCCGGACGAGCCGGCGGGCGATCTGCGGGGCGGCCAGGGCCACGAAGGAGATCGGGCCGGCGACGGTGGTGACGGCGCTGACCAGGACGACCGCGACCAGGACGAGGGCGGCGCGGTCCCGGTCGACCGCGACCCCGCTGGCGGCGGCGACGTCGTCGCCCAGCTCGAGCTGGGCCAGGGCCGCCGCCCACAGGGGGGTGACCGCCAGCAGCGCCAGGACCACCCCGGCGGCGGGCCAGACCACCTCGGCGGTGGCGGTGTTGAGGGAGCCGGCGCCCCAGGCGGCGGCGAAGAGCGCCGTCTCCAGGTCGGCGCGGAGCAGCAGCCAGGTGTTGGTGGCGGCGAGCATCGAGGAGACCCCGACCCCGACGACGATGAACCGGAACCCGGAGAGGCCGTCCCGGTAGGCGAGCAGGTAGATCGCCAGGGCGGCCAGCAGGCCACCGGCGAGCGAGCCGAGCATCAGCAGGTGCCAGCCGCCGCCGAGCAGCAGCAGGGCGATCAGCATGCCGCAGAACGAGCCGTTGGCCAGGCCGATGATGTCCGGGCTGGCCAACGGGTTGCGGGTGATGGTCTGGAAGATCGCACCGGCGACGCCGAGCGCCGCGCCGAAGGCGATGGCGGCGGCGACGCGGGGCAGCCGCCACTCCAGCACGACGGTGCGGGTCAGCCCGCCGGTCCGGCCGCCGAGCACGCCGAGGACCTCGTCGAAGCGGAGCGGGAAGTCGCCCAGCCAGAGGCCGACCACCGCCAGCGCGGCGACGACGAGCGCGGCGACGGCGCAGACGGCGGCCTCGCGTACGCCGACGGCCACGTGGGCGCGGTCGGTGCCGAGCACCAGCCGGCGACGGCCGGCGGCGCGGCGGACCGGCCGGCTCCCGGCGCTCACAGCGCGGTGGCCCGTCGCCGCCGGGCCAGCGCGATCAGCACCGGCGCGCCCACGAACGCGGTGACGATGCCGACCGGCATCTCGCTGGGCAGGACGGCGATCCGGCCGAGCACGTCGGCGAGCAGCACCAGGATCCCGCCGGCCAGCACGGAGCCGGCGAGGATCCGGCGCTGGTCGGTGCCGACGCCCCAGCGCACCAGGTGCGGCACCACGAGCCCGACGAACGAGATGGGGCCGGCGACGGCGCTCGCCCCACCGGCGAGCAGGGTCACCGCGCCCAGCACGAGCAGCCGGGTCCGGACGAGGCTGACGCCCTGCGCGGCGGCGAGGTCGGGGCCGAGCGCGAGCGCGTTGAGGCTGCGCGCCGCGACCAGCGCCGCGACCAGCCCGGCCACGATCAGCGGCAGCACCGGCAGCACCACGGCGGTGTCGCGTTCGAGCAGGCTGCCGGCGTTCCAGCCGCGCATCCGGTCGAAGGTGTCGGGGTGGGTGAGGGTGACCGCGGTGGTCAGCCCGGACAGCACCGCGCCCGCCGCCACGCCGGTCACCAGCAGCCGGGTGGGGGTGGCCCGCAGGTCGGCGGCGCCGCCGACGGCGTACACGGCGAGGGCGACCAGGAGCGCGCCCAGCAGGGCGAGCCACATGTAGCCGGCCGGCGAGGTGATCCCGAAGAAGGCGATGCCCACGGCGACGAACGCCGCGGCTCCGGCGTTGACGCCGAGGATGCCCGGTTCGGCGAGCGCGTTGCGGGTGAACGCCTGCATCAGGGCGCCCGCGAGCCCGAGCGCGGCGCCGACCAGCAGCCCGGCCAGGGTGCGCGGCAGGCGCTGCCCCCAGACGACGTACTGCGCGGCGTCGGTGCCGGCGCCCCGCAGCGCCGCCCAGACGTCCGACGGGGGCACCGGGTTCGCGCCCACGAAGATCGACAACACCAACGACCCGAGGAGTACGGCGACCGCGCCGGCCAGCCACCGCCGGGTGGTACGGCGACGCGCGGCACGGCCGTGGACCGGCCGTGCCGCGCGGGCGGATGCGGTGGTGGTCAACTCGACGCGGCGAGGATGCGTTCGAGGTCGTCGAGGACGGCCTGCCCGCCGACCGTGCCGACCCCGGTGATCCAGAAGGACTGGTCGACCAGGTGCAGGCGGGGGAAGGCGGCGGCGTTGGCGCTGACCGAGGCCGGGATGGTGCTGCGGTCGTTGACGTCGACGGTGGTGACGAAGACGTGGTCGGCCCTGGCCTCCAGCACCCGCTCGGGGGAGACGTCGACCGAGATGGAGTTCTCCCAGTCGCGCTTCGGGGTGGTGAAGCCGACGCACTCCAGCGTGCTGCCGGCGAACGAGGTGGGCCCGTACAACGTGAGGACGCCGTCGCGGGGGCGGATGAGCTGCGCGGTCTTGCCGGCGGTGCCGAACTTCTTGGCGATCTCCGCGCACCGCTGCTGGTAGCCGGTGAGCAGCTTGCCGGCGGAGTCCGCGCCACCGAGCGCGGTGGCGGTGAACGTCACGTTGTCCTGCCACGGGTCGGCCTGGGACGCCATGAAGACGGTCGGGGCGACGTCGGTGAGCTGGTCGTAGAGGGCGGAGTGGCGGGACTCGGTGCCGATGATCAGGTCGGGCTTGAGGGCCGCGATCTTCTGCACGTTGGGTTCCTGGACGGTGCCGACGGTGGTGATGCCGGCGGCCTTGTCCCCGAGGTACTTGGGCACCCCGGCGGCCTCGTTGAGCACGGCCGCGCCGACCGGGGTGATCTCCAGGGCGATGGCGGTGTCGAGCTGCACCGGTTCGAGGACGACGACCCGGGTCGGCGTGGCCGGCACGTCGGTCTTGCCGCGCGCGTGCTCGACGCTTCTGGTGTCGCCGACGCTGCTCGCCGGGTCGGAGTCGGCGGAGCCGCAGGCGGCCACGACGAGCGCCGTCGCCGAGGCGACCGTGAGGGCGAGGAGACGTCGGCGGGCTGTTCGAGGGGGTGTCGAGCGCATGGTGCAGGTTCCCGTCTGGTGACTTACGGTGATGTCAGGGTGGTAGGATTAGGTTAGCGTAACCTAATCTGCGATCTCCTCACGGGTGGGGCGGTCGTGCCAGTACCCCTGCGTGTGGACCCGCTCGGGGGCGATGTGCGCCTCCGTGAAGAGCCGGCGCAGGTGCGCGATCCTGCTACTCTCCGTAGCTGCCCAGGCGTAGAAGCGGCTGCCCGCCCCGGCCGCCGCCGCGCCGTGCTCGGCCAGCCAGTCGCCCACCATGGCGGCCAGCGCCGTCCCGCCCCGGGCCCCGTCGCGCAGCCCGACCTCGACCGAGTGGCCGGCGGTCACGTCGTCGAGGGCGGCGGCGTCCGCCGCCGTGCCGGCCTCCAGCAGGACGGTCGCCCGCACCCCCGGCCCGAGGCTGGGCAGGATGCCCCGCACCGCCGGGTACGCCGTCTCGTCCGCCGCGATCAGCACCCGCGTCGCCGGCCCCGGCTCCCACTGCACGCCGTAGCCGGGCTGACCGGCCCGGACGTGCGGACCCGACAGGATCAGCCGGTCGCCCGGCCGGGCCCCCGCCGCCCATGTGCTCGCCGGGCCGTGCGGCTGGTGCAGGTAGAAGTCCAGGTCCAGCTCGCCCGCTGCCGGCCGGGTCCGGTATGCGGTGTAGCTGCGCAGCAGTGGCCGTTCGCGGTCGGGCGTGGACCGCCACTCGCGCCGCCACCCCTGCTCGGGCAGCCCCGCCCGCAGCCCGGCCGGGTAGTCGCCGCCGACCGGCAGCATGATCTTGATGCGCTGGTCGCGCTGGTGCGGGGCCAGCTCCCGCAGTCGTTCGTCGCCGAGCGTGACGCGGACGAACCCGGGCGACAGTCGCCGGGTCGCCGTCACGGTCGTCTCGAACAGCACGTTGGGCGAGTTGCGGAAGGTCGACATGCCTGCAAAGGTTAGCCTAACCTGACCTCCGACTCGGCGGCCGGTGTTGTCTGCGCAATCCGCCCCCGGTAGCGTCACCGATCGTGAACACCGGACCGGCATCTCGCCACGCACGGATCGGCGATCCGGTGGAGGGCTGACCGCACGGCGGGTGCCGGCAGGGCACCCCCGAGGCTCGGCACGTGGACCTCCCGGCGGCCTGCGCACCGCAGGTCCCCCGTCCGCGTCGAGCACCGCGAGGCCAACCGAATGACCGTCACGTTCAACCACACCATCATCGCCGCCAGGGACCGCGAGGAGTCGGCCCGCTTCTTCCGCCAGTTGTTGGAGCTGCCGGCAGCGCCGTCCTGGGGCGTGTTCACCAACATCCAGCTCACCGACGGCGTGCTGCTCCAGTTCGCCGAGCCGCCGGTGGAGATCCAGATGCAGCACTACGCGTTCCTGGTCGACGACGACCTGTTCGACCGGGCGTACGCACGGCTGTGCGAGCAGGGCATCGAGCACTGGGCCGATCCGCAGATGCGCCGCCCCGGCGAGACCAACACCGAGCACGGCGGCCGGGGCGTCTACTTCAAGGACCCGGCGGGCCACGCCATCGAGCTGATCACCCGCCCCTACCTGTAGCCGGAGGGTCCGGCGGCCGGGCGGCCCGTCCACCGCCCGGCCGCCGGCCCGGGTGACCGGCGCCCCGGGCCAGCCGGTGACCCGCTCGCCGTCAGCCCACGAGGCGGCGTTCCCAGGCCCAGGCGGCGATCTCCACCCGGTTGCGGGCGTCCAGCTTCGCCTGCACGCTGCCGAGGTGCGTCTTGACCGTGCCGACGGAGATGAACAGCTTCGCGGCGATCTCCGCGTTGGTCGCGCCCCGCGCCACCAGCCGCACCACGTCCAGCTCCCGCGGTGACAGCCCCGCCGGGTCGGGGCGCGCCGGCTCCGGCGGACTGAGCTGCCGCAGCAGTCGTACGGTGATCGACGGGCTGATCAGGGCCTCGCCGGAGACGGCGGCCCGGACCGCCTCCACCAGCAGGGCGGGGCCGGAGTCCTTCAGCAGGAACCCGCACGCGCCGCTGCGCAGCGCCGCGTGCACGTACTCGTCCAGGTCGAAGGTGGTCACCACGACCACCCGCACCGGGTCGACGACGCCGGGGCCGGCGAGCCGGCGCAGGGCGTCCAGCCCGTTCAGCCTCGGCATGCGGATGTCCAGCAGCACGACGTCGGGGCGCAGCCGGCGGGCCAGCTCGACCGCCTCGACGCCGTCGGCCGCCTCGCCGGCCAGCTCCATGTCCGGCTGCGCGTCGATGATCATCCCGAACCCGGTGCGCACCATCGCCTGGTCGTCGGCCACCAGCACCCGGATCACCGGCCGCCCTCCCCGCCCGCGGGCCCCCGAGCCGCCGGGCCGGAAAGGCCCCGCCCGGCAGGCGACCCGCCGCCCAGCGGCAGCGTCGCGTCGACCAGCCATCCGCCGTCGACGCCGGGACCGGCCCGCAGCCGGCCACCGAGCGCGCCCACCCGCTCGGTCAGCCCGGTCAGCCCGAACCCCGGCCGGCCGCCGCGCTGCCCCCGCCCGTCGTCGGCCACCCGCACCGACAACCACTGCGGCGTACGGCTGACCAGCACGTCCACCCGCCGTGCCCCGGTGGCGTGCCGCCGGACGTTCGTCAGCGCCTCCATCACCACCCGGTAGGCCGACGTGGTCACCTCGACCGGCAGGTCGCCGAGCGGCCCGTCGGCGTGCAGGTGGGCCGGGACCGGGCCGGCCGCGGTGAACGCCGTCACCAGCTCCGCGAGGTCGGCCGCCCCGGCCAGGGGCGTCACCGGGACGTCTGCCGGCCCGCCCTGGCCGCGCAGCATCCCGATCATGCGGCGCATCG
This sequence comes from Micromonospora carbonacea, assembly GCF_014205165.1. NCBI lineage: Bacteria > Bacillati > Actinomycetota > Actinomycetes > Micromonosporales > Micromonosporaceae > Micromonospora > Micromonospora carbonacea. Next base: position 1,258,989 of record NZ_JACHMZ010000001.1, read on the forward strand.
CCGTCATGGCCTCCGCGCCGGCCCGCTCGATCTGCTCCAGCGCGGCGACGGCCCGCTGCGGGTCCCGCTCGGCGACGTAGCGCGCGCCCTGGGCCTGCACCACGATCCCGGTGACGTGGTGGGCGACGAAGTCGTGCAGGTCCCGGGCGAACTCGGCGCGCTGCTCGGCGCGTACCGTCGCGAGCTGGCGCTCCCGGGCGGTCTCCGTGAGCCGCAGGTACATGCCGGCGGCGGCGGCCCCGGCCGCGAGCAACGCGTAGGCCATGCCGATGATCAGGTGGTCGGCGTCGACCTCGGCGCGCAGCGGCAGCGCGGCGGCGGCGAGGCCGGTCGCGGCCACGGCGGCCAGGGCGGGCAGCGGGGCGGCCCGCCGGGCCAGCACGAAGACCACCCCGAGCAGCCCGGCCGACTCGGCCAGCCCCCACAGGTGGGCCGATTCCCGCACCGGCACGCGGCCGTCCAGGCCGTAGGTGCCGCGCAGGGTGGCGCACGCGATCGTCGTCGCCAGCGACCAGGCCGCCACCGCGCCGCCGGCCGCCGCCAGCCGGCGGGAGCCCTGCCGGTGGGCGGGCAGCCACACCGCCGCGGTGGCGACGGCCAGCGCGACCTGCGCCAGCGCGACCGGCACGGCCAGCGCGCCGTCGACGGGGAAGATCCGGCCGCCGACGACGTCGACCAGGCCGAGCAGGGCCATGCCGGCCAGGGCGGCGGCCTGCCCGGCCCGCCGCCACCCGCCGCTGAGGGTTCCGGTCATCGCATCCCACCGTAGCCACCCGGCCGGGCCGGTGGATCTGCCGAAAGTCGGAGCCGGCGGGCGCGGACCCGACTCCGGACGGATGCGCCGCCGGCCCCCGTGCCGGGAGGCTCGGCGGCGTCCCGGTGACCGGCACCGGAGGTGGAGGAGACATGACGACGCACCATCCCGACCCCACGGCGGCCGTCGCGGCGGTCGACCTGGTCAAGGTGTACGGCAGGGGAGCCACGGCGGTACGCGCCCTCGACGGCGTGACGGTGGGCTTCCGCCGCGCCGCGTTCACGGCGATCATGGGCCCGTCCGGCTCCGGCAAGTCCACCCTCATGCACTGCCTGGCGGGCCTCGACCCGGCCACCTCCGGGCAGGTGCTGCTCGGCGGCACCGACCTCGGCCGGCAGTCCGACCGGGTGCTGACCCGGGTCCGCCGGGAGCGCATCGGGTTCGTCTTCCAGTCGTTCAACCTGCTGCCCCAGCTCACCGCCGCGCAGAACGTCACCCTGCCGCTCGACCTCGCCGGGCGCGGCGTCGACCGGGAGTTCCTCGACCACGTGGTGGACGCGCTCGGCATCGGCGACCGGCTGGCGCACCGCCCCAGCGAGCTGTCCGGGGGCCAGCAGCAGCGGGTCGCCCTCGCCCGGGCCCTGGTGTCCCGCCCCGAGGTCGTCTTCGCCGACGAGCCGACGGGCAACCTCGACTCCCGCGCCGGCGCCGAGGTGCTCGGCCTGCTGCGCGACTGCGTGCGTACCCTCGGGCAGACCGTCGTCATGGTGACCCACGATCCGGTCGCCGCCGCGTACGCCGACCGGGTGGTGCTGCTCGCGGACGGCCGGGTCGCCGGCGACCTGGCCGAGCCCGACCGGGGCGCGGTCACCGCCGCCCTGCACGGCCTGGCGGCCCGGTGAGCCGGCGTGCCGTGCTGCTGCGCGCGCAGCTCGTCGAGGCGGCCCGCCGCCCCGCCCGGACGCTGCTGACGGGCCTGGCCGTGATCGTCGCGGCGTTCGTCGTGTTCGGCACCGTGCTGGCCTACCAGGTCACCGAGCGGACCGTGCTCGCCGGCTTCAGCGGGACCCCGGCGGCGGCCGACCTGGTCGTCACCGGCGGCGACGGCGTCTCCCTGCGGACGCTGGACGCGGCCCGCCGGCTGCCCGGCGTCGCCGAGGCGGTCGGCCGCACGGACGCCTTCCACGAGTTCGCCGACGACCGGGGCGCGGGCCTGTCCGTGTACGCCGACCCCGGTGCCGGCCCGCTCGCCACGGCCCGCGTCGTGCAGGGGCGGTACCCGGCCACGGCGGGCGAGCTGGCCGTCACCCGGCGCACCGTCGACCGGCTCGGGCTGGCCGTCGGCGGCACCGTGCGGCTCGCGGGCGTCGCGCCGGACCGGCCGGTCGGGCTGACCGTCGTCGGCGTGGTGGACGCGCCGGACGACTCGGGGGAGGCCGCCTACACCACGGACGCGTTCGCTGCCCGGCTCGGCGGCTCCGACCAGCTCCGGCAGGTCGAGGTGCGGCTCGCTCCCGGCGCCGACCCCGACGCCGTGTCCGCCGCGCTGACCCGCGCCGCGTCGGCCTCCGGTGCGTCGGCTCCCGGTGCGTCGGCAGGCCCGTCCGACCGCGCCGGTGACGGCGTCGTCGTCCGCACCGGGGCGGAGGCCCGCCGCGCGGAGGCCGACGAGGTCAGCGGGCGTGTCCAGGACCTCTTCGCCCTCGTCACGATGTTCGTGGCGATCGCCGTCGTGGCGGCGGTGCTGGTCGCCACCTCTACGTTCCGGATCGTCTTCGCCCAGCGGATGCGGCAGCTCGCCCTGCTGCGCGCCGTCGGGGCGCCCCGCGCCGGCCTGTTCGGGGCGCTGGTCGTCGAGGGGGCGGGCACCGGCATCGTCGCGGGCCTGGCCGGCGTGCTGGCCGCGTACGGCGTCGGGCACGGGCTGCCGCCGGTGCTGCGGGCGTTCGGCCTCGCCGTGGCCTCGCCCGGCCACCCGATCGCGGCGGCGGTCGCCGTGGCGCTCGGCGCGGCCCTGGTCACGGCGCTGGCGGTGCTCGCCCCGGCGGTCACCGCCGCCCGGGTCGCCCCGCTGGAGGCGCTGCGCACCGCCAGCACCACGGCCGGCCGGCGCGGCATCGGCTGGGCGCGCGCCGGAGCCGGCGTCCTGCTCGCGGCCGGCGCGGTGCTGGCCGCCCTGCTGGTGGCGAGCCGGCTGCCCGGCCCCGACACGGAGAACTACGACCCGGTGGGGCCGCTGCTGGCGATCGTGGCGTCCGGCGCGCTCGCGTACGCCGCGCTGGTGGCCCTCGGCCCGCTGCTGGTGCGCCCGGTGCTGGCCGTCGTCGGCTGGCCGCTGCGCCGCCTCGGCCCGCTCGGCCGGCTGGCCGTCGGCGGGGTCGGCGGGGCGCCCCGCCGGGCGTCGGCCGTCAGCGTCGTCGTCGCGCTCGGGGTCACCCTGGTCGCGGGCGCGCTCGTCGGCAGCGCCTCGCTCGGGGCGCTGCTCAAGCGGGAACTCGCCGGCATGGCGCCGGCCGACGTCGCCGTGACCGCCCGGGGCGACGGGCCGCTGCCGGCCGGGCTCGTGCAGCGGGTCCGGGGCATCGGCGAGCTGGACCGGGTGGTGCCGTACCGCAGCAGCCCCGACGTGCGCGTCGCCGGCGCGGAGGTCGACGGGCTCACCGCCACCGACCTGGACCTGCGCGCGTTGGCCACCTGGGCGGACTTCGGCGCGAGCGCCGGCCGGCTCACCGACGCCGGCCCCGGGCGGGTGGTGCTGCTGCGGTTCCTCGCCGAAGAGGCGGGCGCGCGGCCGGGCGACGAGGTGACCGTCACCCGGGGCGACCGGTCGGTGCGGCTGCGGGTGGCCGCGACCATGGCGAACACCCCGGTCGGCGCGGGGCTGCTGGTCGACCCGGCGGACCTGGACCGCCTCGGTGTGCCGGCCGGCCCGACCGGACTGCTGGCCGACGTGGCGGGCGACGACGAGCAGGCCCGCACGGCGGCGGTGCGGGCCCTGCGCGCCGCCGGCGGTCAGCAGGTGGGCATCGTCGTGACCGCCGACGACCGCGACGAGCTGGACGGCCAGCTCGGCGCGCTGCTGGGGGTGCTGCTGGGGGTGCTGGGCCTGACCGTGGTCGTCGCCGTGGTCGGCGTCGGCACCACCACGGCGCTGTCCGTGGTGGAACGCACCCGGGAGTCCGGCCTGCTGCGGGCCGTCGGGATGTCGCGTCGCCGGCTCGGGGCGATGCTGACGGTCGAGGCGGGCCTGTACGGCGTCCTCGGCGCGGCCCTCGGACTGCTGCTGGCGTTGCCCTACTCGTGGCTGACCGTCGCGGCGCTGGGCCAGGACGCGCCCGTCGAGTTCCCGGCGGGGCAGCTCGCCGGGGTGGTGCTGGCCCTCGCGGTGGCGACGGCGCTCGCCGGGCTGCTGCCGGCGCGCCGGGCGGCCCGGGTGAGCCCGGTGGCCGCCCTGGGCGCCGGCGACTGACCCCACCGGTCCCGGCCGGCCCGCGCCTGGTCGGGACCGGTCGGGCCTGGCCTGGTCCGCGCCGGGGCGTGCCTGGCCGCGCCTGGTCGGGCTTGGCCGGGGCGTGCCTGGTCGGGCCCGTCGTGGGCCTGGCCGCGCCTGGCCGGGGCACGCCTGGTCGGGCCCGCGCCGGGCCGCCGTCGTGGGCCCGGCGTGTCAGTAGGCGAGCTCGACCGGGCGGCCGAGCAGCTGGCTGCCGTTGTTGCCCAGCCAGCCCTCGGCCGCCGCCGCGTGCTGCGAGAACGTGTGGATGTCCCGGAACCGGCGCTGCACGGGCGAGGAGTCCCGTGCCGCGCCGCCCCCGGCCGCCCGGTAACAGGCGTCCACGGCGGCGGTGGCGATCTCGGTGACCCAGGGCAGGCTGGCCGAGATGCGCGGCTGCAACCCAGCGAGCGCGACCGGACCACCGTCGTGCGCCGCCCGGAACAGGTCGTCGGCCAGCGACCGCAGCAGCGCCCGGGTCGCCCGGACGTGCAGGTCGGCCCGGCCCAGCCGCTCCCGGAAGGCCGGCGAGTCGGCCAGCGGCTGCCGGGCGTAGAGCCGCCGTCGGTCGCCGTCGAGCAGGGCGACCGTGTCGTCCAGGGCGCCCTGGGCGATCCCGACGGCCACCGCGCCCAGGTGCAGGACGAACTGGGCCAGCGGCGCGACGAAGCCCGGCCCCGGCACGCACGGCACGCCGGCGAACAGGTCGAAGCTCCGCTCGACCGGGCAGTAGACCCAGTCGGCCCGCACGTCGTGACTGCCGGTGCCGCGCAGCCCGAGGGCGTGCCAGGTGTCCGCCACCGTCACCTGCCCGGCCGGCAACAGCATCGAGCGGACCTCCACCGGCTGGCCGGCCGGGCCGGGCAGCGGCTGACCGTCGCCGGTGAGCACGCAGTTACCGAAGATCCAGTCGGCGTGCCGGGATCCGCTGGCGAACGCCCACCGCCCCGTCACCTGGAACCCGCCGTCGGCCAGCTCCGCCCGCCCCTGCGGGGCGAAGCCGCCGGCCACCACGACGTCGGGGCCGTGGGCGTACAGCTTGTCGAACTGGTCCCGGGACAGCATCGCCAACAGGTGCGGGGTCTCCGCGCCGATCATCACCGTCCAGCCCGTCGACCCGTCCGCGCGGGCCAGCGCCTCCAGCACCGTCAGCCCGGTGTGCGGGTCGGCGTCGTACCCGCCGTGGCTGCGCGGCACGAACATCCGGAAGCAGCCGGCGGCCCGCAGCCGGTCGAGCAGGTCGACGGGCAGCTCCCGGGCCGCCTCGATCTCCTCCGCCCGCCGGGCCAGCTCCGGGGCCAGCTCCCGCACGGCCCCGGTCAGGCGAATCCGGTCCTGGTCGTCCACTGTGGCCTCCTGCTCACCCCTGACCCGCGACGCCCCTGCGACGCCACGGTCCGCGACGCCGACGTCGACGCCCTCGGCACAGACGGTCCGTCGCCCGACGTCCCGGCGGGAAGGGACAGCGGTACCGGCGGTCCGGGCCCGCGGCGCGCTGCGGAAGTTCCCGACCGGCCGGGACGGCACGCACCAGGCGCCCGGGACACCGGGACCGGCATGCTCGAACGGGCTCGGGCCGTCGCCGGCAGCGCGCTCCGCCGGTCCGCCCGCCAGCCGCCAGATCCCGGAGGTTCCCGTGCCCGTCAGCGGCCACCCCGTCCCCGCCCGCCGGTGGACGACTGTCGCGGGACCGACAGCCGCCCTGGAGCAACGGGCCATCGGCAACCGACGATCCGGCTGACAGGATCACGTCATGCTGGCCGACCCGCCGCCGCGTGCCCGCCCCGTCCCGGGCGCCGGCGACGACCACCGCCGCCCGGTCGCCGCCCGGGCCGTCGCCGTCGTCTGCGCGCTGCTGTTCACCGGCACCGCGCTGTGCTGGGCGCTGGCCCACCGCCCGTGGGGGCTGGCCCAGCTCTACTTCCTCGTCGACTTCACCGACTGCGCCGTCTACGGGGCGGTGGCCTGGCTGGTCCTGCTGCGCCGGGGGCACCCGGTCGCCTGGCTGCTGGCCGTGACCGGGATCGGCGGCGGGGTCTCCGCCCTGGGCGCCCAGTACGCCGACCTGCTCCGGGTGCACCCCGAGCTGCCCGAGCTCACCTGGCTCACCTCGGCCCGGCACTGGGGCTGGGCGCCGGGCATGCTGTCGCTGATCGTGGTGCTGCCGTGGCTGGTGCGGGAGGGGCGGCTGCCGGCGCCGGCGCGGGCGGCGGTGACGACGGGCGCGGTGGTCGTGGCCGCCTTCGAACTGGGCCAGCTCACCTGGCCCGGCCCGGGTGCCACCGGCTCCACGTCGCCGCTGCCGATCCGCAGCGCCGCCTGGGCGACGCTGGTCGAGCTGGCACTGCCCGTGCTCGCCGCCCTGGTGCCGGTGCTCGGGCTGGTCGCCGCCGGTGGGCTGCTGTGGCGGCGACGGGTCGCGTCGACCACCGAACGGGTCGGGCTGGGCTGGCTCGCCGTGGGCACGGCGCTGCTCGCGGTCAGCTTCGCCCCGGTGGCGCTGCCCCCCGACCGGGCGCACCTGGTGCCGCCCTGGCTGCCGCCGACGGGCATGCTGGCCGCCCAGGCGTTCTTCCCGGCCGCCGTGCTGGCCGTCGTGCTGCGGCAGCGGCTGTGGGGGATCGAGATCGCCGTCCGCCGTACGCTGGTCTGGTTCCTGCTGACGTTCCTGCTGGTCGCCGCGTACGTCGTCGGGGTGACCACCCTGGACGCCCTGCTCCCGGCCAGCCGGGCGGTGCCCGGGGTGCTGGTCACGGCCCTCGTCGCCGCCGCCGTGCAGCCGGGCCGCTGGTGGGTGCAGCGGCGGGTGGACCGGCTCATCCACGGTGCCGCCGCCGAGCCGCTCGGGGTGGTCCGGGGCGTGGGGGACCGGATCAGCGCCAGCGAGGACCCGGCCGACGTGCTGACCGGGGTGGCGCGGAGCCTCACCGACTCGCTGCGGCTGGGCGCATGCGGCATCGAGGTGGACGGCCCGGAGCCCTGCACCGCCCACTGCGCCTCGACCGGGCCGGTTGGTGAGCCGCTGGTGCTGCCGCTGCGGCGGGGCGAACGGGAGGTCGGGCGGCTCACCGCGTGGGCGCGGGCCGGCGAGCGGCTCGACGGGCGTACCCGATCGGCGCTGGTCGACCTGGCGCCCGTGGTCGCCTCGGCGGCCAGCCTGGCCGCCACCAGCCGGGCGCTGGTGGCCTCGCGGTCCCGGCTGGCCGAGGCCCGCGACTCGGAACGCCGCAAGCTGCGCCGGGACCTGCACGACGGCCTCGGCCCCACCCTCGCCGGGGTGGCGCTCGGCCTCCAGGCGGCCCGCAACCTGCTCGGGGTCGACCCGGCCGCCGCCGGTCGGCTGCTGGACCGGCTGCGCGACGAGACGGACCAGGGCGTCGAGCAGGTCCGTGACCTGGCCCGCGGCCTGCTGCCGCCGGTCCTCGGCGAGCGCGGGCTGGCCCCCGCCCTGCACGAGCTGGCCGGGCGGTACGACGGCTCGGGGCTGGCCGTGCAGGTGGACGCCCCGCCGCTGCCGCTGCCCGAGCCGGTGGCCACCGCCGTGTACGGCATCGTCGCCGAGGCCGTCCGCAACGCCCAACGGCATTCGGGTGCGTCGGTCTGCACGGTGCTGGTCGAGCGCGACGCCGACGGGCTCGCCGTGCGGGTCGCCGACGCCGGGCGGGGCATCGGGGCGGGCATTGCGGCCGGGGTCGGCATGCTCTCGATGCGGGAGCGGGCCGAGGGGATCGGCGGGGTGTGCGCGGTCGGCCCGGGTCCGGACGGCGGGACGGTCGTCAGCGTGCACGTGCCCGCCGACCGGCTCCCGCCGCCCCCACCGCCCCTGGTCGGGCTCCCGGCCGGCGGTGTGCGGCCGGTGGGCGGTGCGCCGCCGGTGGACGCCGCGGTGGGCGGTGCGCCGCCGGTGGACGCTCCGCGCCTGGAGGGCGGTCGGCTGCCGGTGGACGCCGCGGTGGATGGTGCGCGGCCGGTGGGGGCCGCGTCGGGCGGGTCGGGGGTGACCGTTCGTGGGCGGTGACGAGGGGGCGATCCGGGTGGTGGTCGTCGACGACCATCCCGTGTTCCGGCTCGGCATGACGGCGCTGCTGGCGTCGACGCCGGGGCTGGAGGTCGTCGGCGAGGCCGCGGACGCCGACGAGGCCCTCCAGGTCGCCGACCTCACCCGCCCGGAGGTGATCATCATGGATCTCCATCTCGGCGGCGGCCGGTCCGGCGTGGAGGCCACCCGCGAGATCGTCGGCCGGCACCCGGGGACCGGGGTGCTGGTGGTGACGATGCTGGACGACGACGACTCCGTCTTCGCCGCGCTGCGCGCCGGGGCGCGGGGCTACCTGCTCAAGGGCGCCGCGCCGGGCGAGGTGGACCGCGCCGTCCGGGCGGTGGCCAACGGGGAGGTGCTGCTCGGGCCGGTGGTGGCGAGCCGGGCGATCGGCTTCCTGGCCGGGGGCCGGGCGAGCGGCCCGACGCCCTTCCCCGGGCTGACCGACCGGGAGCGCGAGGTGCTCGACCTGGTCGCCCAGGGGCTGAGCAACCTCGTCGTCGCCCGCCGCCTGACCCTGAGCCCGAAGACCGTCCGCAACCACCTGTCCAACGTGCTCGGCAAGCTCCAGGTCGCCGACCGCAGCCAGGCCATCCGGCGGGCCCGCGAGGCCGGCCTCGGCCAGCCCTGACCCGCCCGCCCCACGGGCGTCTCCCCTGCGGCGGGTGCCACCTGCCGGGCGGGTGGTCTGTCATCCACCCGGCGCGGGCGTCGCGGGGCGGACCCCGGGCGGCCCCGGGCGGCCCCCGGGTGGCCCCGGGGCAGGTCCGGGGCGTGAGAGGGGTCCCCTTCTCTACCGGAGGCGTTAACAAGGGGCCCTTCCTTGCGACTCCCTATGCTCGGGGGATGGAACTGCGGATCTTCACCGAACCCCAGCAGGGCGCCACCTACGACCAGCTCCTCGCCGTGGCCCGCTGCGCCGAGGACGCCGGCTACGGCGCGTTCTTCCGGTCCGACCACTACCTGAAGATGGGCTCGGTCAGCGGCGACCCCGGCCCCACCGACGCCTGGACCACCCTCGCCGGCCTGGCCCGGGACACCTCCCGGATCCGGCTGGGCACGCTGATGACGGCCGCCACCTTCCGGTTCCCCGGGCCCCTCGCGATCACCGTCGCGCAGGTCGACCAGATGAGCGGCGGGCGGGTGGAGCTGGGCATCGGCGCCGGCTGGTTCGCCGAGGAGCACAGCGCGTACGGCATCCCGTTCCCGCCGTTGGGGGAGCGGTTCGACCGGCTGGAGGAGCAGCTCGCCGTCATCACCGGGCTCTGGGAGACCCCGGCCGGTGAGACCTTCGACTTCGCCGGGCGCTACTACCCGGTGCAGGGTTCGCCGGCCCTGCCGAAGCCGGTGCAGCAGCCGCGCCCGCCGATCCTGCTCGGCGGGAAGGGGCCGAAGCGCACGCCGCGCCTCGCGGCCCGGTACGCCGACGAGTTCAACCTGCCGTTCGTCTCGGTTGAGGAGACGGCCGCGCAGTTCGAGCGGGTCCGGGCCGCGTGCGCGGAGATCGGCCGGGACCCGGCCGGGATGAACTGGTCCAACGCCCTGGTGCTGTGCTGCGGGCGGGACGAGGCGGAGGTGCGGCGGCGGGCCGAGCGGATCGGGCGGGAGCCGGCCGAGCTGCGCGAGAACGGCCTCGCTGGCACCCCCGCCGAGGTCGTCGACACGATCGGCCGGTTTGCCGAGATCGGCAGCGGCCGGATCTACCTCCAGGTTCTCGACCTGGCCGACCTGGACCACGTCGAGCTGGTGGCCGCCGAGGTGATGCCCCAGCTCTAGCGGCCACCCGGCGGGGACCCGGCCCCCGGCGGGGGACCCGGCCGTCGGCGCGAGTTCGCCGGATCCGCTGACACCGGGGCCCCGCTGATGGAACCTGCGAGGGGAGCTTCGGGCGGAGGTGGGGGCGCGTGGGCCGCAGGCAGGTCTGGCTGCTCGTCCTCACCGGCCTGTTCCCCACCGTCGAGGCCGTCGTGCTCGTGGCGATGGGCTTCGTGGCCGCCGAGGGGCTCGCGCCGCAGACCGGCGCGGTCTGGCCGTACGACACCTACCACGACCTGCGGTGGATGTTCGTCTACCACCAGTCGTGGCCGGAGTTCCTGACGACGTTCTGGCTGGTGGTGCTGGCCCGCACCGGTTACCACGTCCTCATGGTGCGGCTGGCGTGGCCGGACGGGATGCCGATGCCGTCGGTGCCCTGGATGCTCCGGCGGGGCTTCGTCCTCGTCGTGGTGGTCACGGTCGTCGTCGCGCCGTGGGCGGTGATCTCGGTGGCCGCGTCGGTGGTGGCGTTGTCCTGGGTGCTGCTCGCGTCCCTGCTGCCGATGTTCCTGATCGCCCCGTTCATGCAGCGGGCCGCCATGGTCCGGGTGTGGTGGGGCGGGCTGCCGTCGGTCCGGCTGGTCGGCTGGTCGCTGCTGAACCTGGTGGCGCTCACGGTGGCCGGCGCGGTGGCGTGGAGCGTGCCGAGCTGGTGGACGGTGCTGGTGGCCGCCGTGGCGGGCGTGGTGAACGGGCTGCTGTGGATCCGGATCCTCCGGGTGGCCCTGCTCGCGCCGCCGCCGAGGTGGGCCCGGGTGCCCGTGACGCCGTTCGTGGTGCTGGTCGCGTTCACCGTGCCGGTGCTGATCCCGCTGGCGGTGGACGCGGTGCCGGCCAGCCTGCGGGCCGAGCGGGTGCTGCTCGACCGGCCGCTGCCACCGGAGATCACCCAGGCGGTGGTGGTGCTGGCCGGCTACGGCTCCGCGTACGGGGGCGTGCGGCCGGACGACCCGAGGGTGGAGTGGTTCTCCTACCGGGGGCTGGGCCCCGACGGTGAGCCCCTGCCCTACGGGCCGACGGACACCACGATCTCGATGGCCGAGAGCGTGGAGCTGCTCGCCGCGCAGGTGGAGCGGCTGCACCGGCGTACCGGACGGAAGGTGGCCCTGGTCGGGGAGAGCGAGGGGGCGCTCGTGGCCCGCACCTACCTCGCCCGGCGGCCCCATCCGGCGGTCGACGCGCTGGTCATGTTCAGCCCGCTGGTCGGGGCCGGTCGGGCCTACTATCCGCCGCCGGGCGCGCGCCGGGGGTGGGGCCTGGTCACCGGCTGGTACCTGCGGGCCCTCTTCGAACCCGTCCGCCTCACCGGCGGGCCCGGCAAGGGGCCGGACGAGCCGTTCATCCGGTCGCTGCTCGACGACGCGCCGTTCTACCGCAACCGGTTCATGTGCCCGGTGCCCGGCGTGCGGATGGTCGCCTTCCTGCCGTACACGACGGCCGCCGAGGCGCCGCCGGGCGACTACACCGGCATCCCGGTCTTCCAGACCGTGGGCGTGCACGGCGGCCTGCTCGACCGGACGCAGGTCCGGGACAACCTGGTCGCCTTCCTCGCGGGCGCGCCGGTGCAGCGGACCCGGCCCGAGTACACGCTGATCCAGCGGCTCACCGCCGGCTGGCAGGCGCCGCCGCTGGACATCTCGGCCAATCCGGCGTGGGCGGACGTCCGGGAGCCGGATCCGGCGTTCACCGGCCGGGTCTGCGTGCCGGGCCGGTGACCGGCGGGGGCGTCCGGGCGGGTCTGCCTGCCCGGCCGGTGACCGACAGGAGCGCCGGGTCGGGCCCGGCCGGTGGGGGCCCGCGCGGGTCACAGCGGCGGCGGGCCGCACACCTTCCAGCCGCCGTCCTGCTTCCTGAGGTGGAACTGCACCTCCCTGCTCGGGTGGCCCGGGTAGGTGACCTCGGCGGTCACGACGTACTGCGTGGGGGCGTCGCTGCTCCGCCGGACGGCGAGGTCGGTGATGCGGAACCCGGTCGGGTCGACGATCACGCCGGCGGTGGCGTCCCAGCCCGCCCGGGACCGCCCGCGCCGGTCGGCCGCGCAGAGCAGGTCGTACGCCGCGCCGTTGTCGCCCCGCACGGCGGCGTCGAGGTACGCCTCGCCGGCGGCGCGCATGCCCGGCTCGTCCGCCTTGTCCTTGCGCTGGAGATAGAAGCCGCTGATCGGCGTGCCGCAGCAGACCAGCGCGGCGACGACGAAGAGCGCGATCTCGAATCCCCGGGTGGACATGTTCGCCTCGTCGGCCATGACCGCGAGGGTAGGGACGCCCGGCAACGCCCCGGCTTCGGGCGGCGAGGGCGGCGGTGGCGCTGCCCCTCAGCCCGTCGGGCGCGGGTCCCGGACGACGGTGTCGAGGCGGCCGTCGCGGTCGCTGTCGAGGTAGGTGATGTCCGGGACACCGTCGCCGTCGAGGTCGAACTGCACCACGTCGGCGATGCCGTCGCCGTCGAGGTCGGTGACCACCTCGGTCGAGCCGTCGAGGTGGTGGGTGACGATCGAGTGCGACTCGACCGGCGGGCGCGGGGCCGGCCCCGGCGACGGCGCGGGCACCGGCACCGGCACCGGCCCGGGTGCCGGCCTCGGCGGCGGCGCGGGGCTGGGCGACGGCGCGGGGTACGCCCCGACGGCCGGGCCGGCCTGCGGATACGCCCCGAGCGGCGCGTCGGTCTGCGGGTCCGGGCCGACGCCGGTCGGGTCGATCTCCTCCTCGGACGGGTACACGTCGCCGCGCAGGGCGGGATCCGGGTAGCTGCTCATGGGCGTATGGTTCCCCGACGACGCCCCGGGCAACCAGTGCCCGGCCCGCCGGTGCCGCCCGGGTGTCGACCCGACGACGCCGAGTGACGGGAGAGGCCACGTGGACGCGAGCGACGGGAAGCCGGGCGGCGGCGGGCCGGACGACGCCGGCGTGCCGGAGCGCAACTGGGCCGGCAACGTCCGCTACGCGGCGGCGCGGCGGCACCGCCCGGCCGGGCTGGACGAGCTGCGCCGGCTGGTCGCCGGCAGCGACCGGATCCGGGCGGTCGGCTCGGGCCACTCGTTCAACCGGCTCGGCGACACCGCCGGTGACCTGGTGTCGTTGGCCGGGCTGCCGCAGACGGTCGAGGTCGACCGGGAGCGGGCGACGGTCACCGTCGCCGCCGCCATGCGCTACGGCGACCTGGCCACCCGGCTGCACGCCGCCGGTTTCGCCCTGCCGACGATGGCGTCGCTGCCGCACATCTCGGTGGCCGGCGCGGTGGCCACCGCCACCCACGGCTCGGGCGACGGGATCGGCAACCTGGCCACCGCCGTCTCGGCGCTGGAGCTGGTCACGGCCGACGGCGACCTGCTGACCGTACGCCGGGACGAAGGCGGCGACCGGTTCGCCGGGATGGTGGTGGCGCTCGGCGCGCTGGGCGTGGTCACCCGGCTCACCCTGGACGTCGTGCCCGCCTTCGAGGTGCGCCAGTACGTCCGGCTCGGCCTGCCGAGGGCGGCGCTGGACGAGGCGTTCGCGTCGGCGTACAGCGTCAGCCTCTTCACCGACTGGCGCGGCGGGGCCGACGGCCGGATCGGCCAGGTGTGGCGCAAGCAGCTCGCCGACGCCCCACCGCCGCCGGCCGACTGGCTCGGCACCACGGCGGCGGCCGGGCCCGTGCACCCGGTGCCGGGCATGCCGGCGCGCAACTGCACCGCCCAGCTCGGCGAGCCGGGGCCGTGGCACGAGCGGCTGCCGCACTTCCAGCTCGGCTTCACCCCGAGCAGCGGCGACGAGCTCCAGTCGGAATACCACCTGCCGCGGGCGGCGGCGGCCGGGGCGCTGGCCGCGTTGGACCCGCTGGCGGACCGGATCGCCGCCGTGCTCCAGATCTGCGAGCTGCGTACGGTCGCCGCCGACGAGCTGTGGCTGAGCCCGCAGCACGGGCGCGACAGCCTTGCCGTGCACTTCACCTGGATCGGCGACGGCGACGCGGTGGCCCCCGTGCTCGCCGAGGTGGAACGGGCGCTCGCCCCGTTCACGCCCCGGCCGCACTGGGGCAAGGTGTTCACGGTCGACCCGGCGGCGGTCGCCGCCGCGTACCCCCGGTTCGCCGACTTCGCGGCGCTGGCGCGCGAGCTGGACCCGGCGGGCAAGTTCCGCACCGACCTGCTGGACCGCTACCTGCCCCGCTGACCCCTTCCCGGCACCTGCCGCACAGGCGGTCCGGGCAGGGGATTGCCCGCCCGGGTCGGCGCGACGACGATGATATCGATCGATGTGTCTCGTCGACCGGCCCGGGGCGGTCTCACGCGCCGGGCCGCCCGCCCCGCACCCGCAGGAGCCCGGCCATGCCGCTGCCGTCCCGCCCGTCCTCCCGCCGTCCGTCCCGCCCCCGGCCCGGACCGCGTCGCCGCTGGCGCCCGGTCGCCCTCACGGCGCTGCTCGCCCTCACGGTCGGCCACGCCGCCCCGGCCCGCGCCGCCGACAACCCCTACGAGCGCGGCCCCGCCCCGACCGTCGCCAGCATCGAGGCGCCCCGTGGGCCGTTCGCCGTCGCCGATGCCGCCGTCGCGCCGTCCGCCGTCACCGGCTTCGGCGGCGGGACCATGTGGTATCCGACGAGCACGGCCGAGGGCACGTTCGGCGCGGTCGCGATCGCGCCCGGCTACAAGGCGGGCAAGGCCACCATCGCCTGGCTTGGCCCCCGCCTGGCCTCCCAGGGTTTCGTCGTCCTCACCATCGACACCCTCACGCCCGACGACCCGCCGGACAGCCGGGGCACCCAACTCCTCGCGGCGCTCGACTACCTCGTCGGCGCGAGCGTCGTCCGCAACCGCATCGACCACAACCGGCTCGCCGTCATGGGCCACTCCCTGGGCGGCGGCGGCAGCCTGTCGGCGGCGAACACCCGGCCCACGCTCCAGGCGGCGATCTCGCTGACCGGCTGGCACACCACCAAGAACTGGCCCGGCGTACGCGTGCCGACGTTCATCGTGGGCGCGGAGGACGACGAGGTGGCCCCCGTCGCCCTGCACTCCGAGCTGTTCTACTCCACCCTGCCGGCGACCCTGGACAAGGCGTACCTGGAGCTGGACGGCGCGACCCACGCCACCCCGACCGCGCCGAACGTGACCATCGCGAAGTACGGCATCTCGTGGCTGAAGCGCTTCGTCGACGACGACACCCGTTACGAGCAGTTCCTCTGCCCCGCCCCGAGTGACGCCACCATCGAGGAGTACCGCGACACCTGCCCGCACTCCTGACCCGCCCGCTCAGCACCCGCCCGCTCAGGCGCCCGCCCGCTCAGGCGCCCGCCCGCTCAGGCGCCCGCCCGCGTCGCCTGGTCGCGGAGGTTGCCGCGCTGCACCGCCCGGCTGATGTCGCTGGGCGAGACGATGCCGACCAGCCGCCCGCCGGCCACCACCAGCGCCCGGCCGTCGGCGCACTCGCTGAGCCGGGGCAGCAGGTCGGTGAGCTGCTCGTCCGGGTCGGCCAGCACGAGCTGGTCGGCCCGGCAGGCCACCTCGGCCAGCCTGGTCGCCGACCGGGCCTCGGCCGGGATGCCGCGTACCCGGTCGAGGGTGACCAGGCCGACCGGCCGCCCGTCGTCGGTCAGCGGCAGCGCCGAGTGCCGGTACGCGAAGAGGTAGTGGTCGACGAAGTCGGCCACGGTCATGTCGCCCGACGCGGTCTGCGGCTGCGGGGTCATCACGTCGGCGACCCGCACCCCGCGCAGCGCGCTGCCCAGCCGGGCCTGCCGTTCCTCCATCCCGGCGGCCCCGATCAGGAACCAGCCGATCAGCGCCAGCCACAGCCCGCCGACCCCGGCCCCGCGCAGGAACTGCCACAGGCCCAGCCCGATCAGCAGCGCGCCGAGGACCCAGCCCGCGCGGGCCGCCACCACCGACGCCCGCGTCCGGTCGCCGGTGGCCTTCCACACGGCGGCCCGCAGCAGCCGGCCCCCGTCCAGCGGGGCGGCCGGCAGCACGTTGAAGACCGCCAGCAGGACGTTGATGCCGGCCAGCCAGGCCAGCGCGCCGAGCAGTAGCCCGTGCACCCCGGCCAGGGCCAGCAGCGCGGCGACGCCGCCGAAGAACACGCCGACGATCAGGCTGACCAGCGGCCCGACGCCGGCGATGCGCAGCTCCGCCCCCGGGTCGCGGGCCTCCCCGCGCAGCTCGGCGACCCCGCCGAACAGCCACAGGGTGATCCCGGAGACCTCCAGCCCGTTGCGCTTGGCGACCACGGCGTGCGACACCTCGTGGGCGAGCAGCCCGAGGAAGAACACCACCGCCGCGCTCAGCCCCGCGAGCACGTACGCCCAGGTCGGCCTGTCCGGGTATGACCGGGGGAACTGGCTGCCCGCCAGCCCCCAGGCGATCAGCCCGAAGATGACCAGGACGCTCCAGTTGACCCCGACGGGTACGCCCGCGATCCGGCCGATCCGGAAACTCGCCCTCATCTGCCCGTCATACCCCGCGAGACACCGCCCATGCCAGGGCCGACGGCCCCCTTGTCCGAATGCCGGCGGGGCGGCGCCAGGGTTGACCCGGCCGGGAATAGTGGCAAACGTGACGAGGCTGACGGACACCGACGACGACCCGTACCGCTGGCTGGAGGACCTGCACGGCCCGGACGCCGCCGGCTGGGTGCACGACCGCAACGCCGAGACCATGGCCGCCCTCACCGGCGGCGACCGGTTCGCCGCCCTGCGGGCCGAGATCCGCGAGGTGCTCGACGCCGACGACCGCATCCCCTACCCGAGCTGGCGCGGCGACCACCTCTACTACAACTACTGGATCGACGCGGCCCACCCCCGGGGGATCTGGCGGCGCACCACCGGCGACGAGTACCGCCGGCCCGAGCCGCGGTGGGACGTCCTGCTCGACGTCGACGCGCTCGCCGCGCAGGAGGGCGAGAACTGGACCTGGCAGGGGGTGACGGTGCTGCGCCCCGGGCACGACCGGTGCCTGGTCAGCCTCTCCCGGGGCGGCTCCGACGCCACCGTCGTGCGCGAGTTCGACCTGGTCCGCCGGGCCTTCGTCGCCGACGGCTTCACCCTCGCCGAGGCCAAGAGCGACGTCACCTGGGTCGACGCCGACCACATACTCGTCGCCACCGACTTCGGCCCCGGCTCGCTCACCACCTCCGGCTACCCCCGCACGGTCCGCCGGTGGCGGCGGGGCACGCCACTGCCGTCCGCCGAGGTCGTCTTCGCCGGCCAGGCCGACGACGTCTCCGCGTACGCCTCGCACGACCACACGCCCGGCTTCGAGCGCACCTTCGTGGGCCGCCGCCTCGACTTCTTCCGCTCGGAGCCCTACCTGCTGACGCCCGCCGGGGAGCGGGTGCGCATCGACGTGCCGGCCGACGCCCACTGGGACGCGCACCGGGAGTGGCTGCTGATCGGGCTGCGCTCGCCGTGGACGGTCGACGGGGTGACCCATCCCGCGGGCGCGCTGCTGGCGGCCCGGTTCGACGCGTTCCTCGCCGGCGGGCGGGAGCTGACGACGCTGTTCACGCCGGACGAGCGCACCGCGCTGAGCTACCACGCGTGGACCCGCGACCGCCTGATCCTGGCCACCCTCGCCGACGTGCGCAGCAGACTAGAGGTGCTCACCCCCGGCGTTCCCGGCGCTTCCGGCCCGGCGGAGGGCTGGCGGCGGGAGCCGCTCGCCGGCGTGCCGGAGTTCGAGCACACCCGGCTCGTGGACACCGACCCGGACGTCGGCGACGCGTACCTGCTGGCCTCCGAGGGGTTCCGGCAGCCGGCGACGCTGCGGCTCGGGCAGGTCGGCGGCCCCGTCGAGACGCTCAAGCGGGCACCGGCGTTCTTCGACGCCGCCGGCCTCACCGAACGCCAGCACTTCGCCACCTCCGCCGACGGCACCCGGGTCCCGTACTTCCTGGTCGGTGACCCCGACGCGGCCGGCGGGCCGACCCTGCTCACCGGGTACGGCGGCTTCGAGGTCCCCGAGCTGCCGCACTACAGCGGCATCGTCGGCCGGGGCTGGCTGGCCCGGGGCGGCAGCTACGTGGTGGCGAACATCCGGGGCGGCGGCGAATACGGCCCCGCGTGGCACCGGGCCGCGCTGCGGGAGAACCGACCCAGGGCGTACGAGGACTTCGCCGCCGTCGCCGCCGACCTGGTGGCCCGGGGCATCACCACCCCGGCGCGCCTCGGCATGGAGGGCGGCAGCAACGGCGGCCTGCTGGCGGGCGTGATGCTGACCCGCTATCCCGAGCTGTTCGGCGCGGTCGTCGCGCACGTGCCGCTGCTGGACATGCGCCGCTACCACAAGCTGCTCGCCGGGGCGTCCTGGATGGCCGAGTACGGCGACCCCGACGACCCCGCCGACTGGGCCTTCCTGCGCGAATACTCGCCGTACCACAACGTCGACGAAGATCGGGCGTATCCGCCGACGCTGCTGGTCACCTCCACCCGCGACGACCGGGTGCACCCGGGGCACGCCCGCAAGATGGCCGCCCGGCTGCGCGAGCGCGGGCACGAGGTGGCGTACTACGAGAACGTGGAGGGCGGGCACGGCGCGGCGGCGAACAACGCGCAACGGGCGTTCGTGTGGGCCCTGACCCTGGAGTTCCTCTGGCACCACCTGGCCGAACCGGCGCAGCAGACGCAGTAGGCGCAGCGGGCGTAGCGCCCTGCGGCGCCCTGCCCGGTGCGCGGCTTCGCTGCGGCCCTGCCCTGCCCCGCCCTGCCCCGCCCCGCGCCGCCCTGCGCCGATCTTGCACTTTGGGCCCCCCAGATGGGCGTTTCACCCCTTTTGCTGGGGCCGCAAGTGCAAGATCGGCGCGGGGAGGGGGAGGGCGGGGGAGGGGCTTCGGCGGCCGGCGTGTCCCTCACCGGGCCACGGACGGCTCGGGTACGGTCGTCCGTCGCTTCCGGAGACGACACGCCGCCGCCCGTCTCCCCCGCAGACGGCCATGGCTGGTTGCGGCATTCTGCCTACCCTGTCGCTGCGTTTTCGGGGACCGCCCGCTGTCGCGGAGGTGCGCCGGCTACCCGTTGGGCTGCGGCTGGTCCGCTCCCTGGCCGGGTTCACCGGTCCTCCGGTCGCGGGCGTGGCCGGAGAGTTCCCGGAAGAACACCGGTGGCAGCACGACCCTGCCCTCGTTTCCGATCGGTGAGGGCGCGAGCGGGATGAGCAGGTCGGTGTTGGGTGAGTGCAGCCACAGGGCCATCAGGTACAGCGCGGGAATCCGCAGCAGCCGTAGTTCGAAACCGGCCGTCGCGAGTTGGGGCAGCGCCCGCGCGGCCCGTACGGCGGTCGCGGTGGCTCTGACGTACGGGCCTTCGTTGAACGATGGCGGACGACTGCCGTCCGGTGTCTCCGTACTCTCGGCGCTGGCGATCACCTCGCCACCGGATTCGAGCAGGAAGCGCCAGCCTCCCGGGCGTGCCCGATCCAGGCCGCCGCCGGCCTCGACGTCGTCGAGGCCCATGGTGAACACCTGGTGTGGGGTGGACACCTGCACGTCCTCGGGGGCGGCGGCGCCCAGCGCGGGCAGGCCCATGCCCCGAACTCCGGCGACGCGGCCGAGCTTGGCGCGTGTCTCCTCCCGCATCCGCCCCGGCGGCTCAGGCATATTCAACGGCATTGCGAAGCTCCTCAGGGCTGGGACTTCATGGAAGCGGTCCAGGTGCCATTCGTCTTGTATTTGTCCCGCAATTCCTCGTACGGAATGATGTACGTGCCGTCCCAGGGGTCGTGAACCCAGACGTCCGTCACGGTGCCGTCTTCGAGTTGGCTGTACCCGAAGATGTTCACTATGTGGCCGCCGCCGCCTGCCCACGCGATATTCAGGAGAATTGGCCGGTTGTTCGCCACCTCCTGCGTGATCTCCTGCTTCGACAGCACTCCGAGTCTCGGGCCGGCGGCCTTGTGCCCGACCTTCTGGAGTGGCCCTTCGTCGGGCCACCAGCCCTCGTTGCAGTTCCAGGGGCCCCCGTTGGGTCCGCAGCAGTCGAACTTCGGCTGGCCGGGGTTCTGCCTGAACCACTCACTGTACTTGTCGTTGAGCACCGCCGTGGCCAGGCCGCACTGAGTCCAGTCGGTCATCTTGTTGTAGTGATGGGCGACGCTGGCGGTGGTCGCATTCCAGCACCAGTTGGTCTTCTGCTGCAATTGGCCCACGTAGCCAGAGAGTGCCTGGTATTGGGTCATCCGACGTCCTTTCGCTGGGGCGGCCGGCGCCGGCGGCGCATCCTGGGTGGCGGAGTTAGAAGTATGCCACAGGGGGAGGCGTATTCATTTCAAGTCCATTATCAGACAGTCAGCGTCCGGGGGCTTTGCTCTGATTTGCTGGATATGCGCTTGCCGATTATTAACACCATTGTTCAATTGTTGTTTTCAGGCGAACGGAAAGCCCCTTCTCGGATGGCGATTCGTAACGGTGATCGATCAGGTGCTGCGGTGGCCGGGGCGGACCCGCCCGGCCTCCGGAACTGCCTCCGCGCGGGGCCCTGCCCGAGCAGGGCCCCGCGCGGAGGCGTCGGTCAGCGGGCCTCGATGAAGATGTCGGTCACGTGGCTCGGGCTCTTGCAGGACGAGTAGGCGGTGTGGGTGCCGCCGTCGGACCAGCCGTACCAGCCCGAGTTGGTCGAACCGGCGTAGTAGCACCAGGTGACGACCCGCCACTCTCCCCGCCCGGTGCAGGTTCCCCACGCGGTGTTCGCGTTGTTGTAGCCCTTGGTGCACTTGGTCGGATCGACCGCCAAGGCGGGCGCGGCGAGAGCGAGCGCCCCCGTCAGCAGGCCCGCGAAGGCGGCTGTGGCGACGCGGACGGGCCCGCGCTTGGGGTTCAACATGCTGTCCTCCGGAGATCATCGACCGCGGCGGGTGCCCCGGTGATGCCATCTCCGCACGCCGCAGCGTTGTTCGGGCCCGGCGACGGACTACCAGGGCCGGCGACGGTCTATCGGCGGCGACGCCGGCAGGCCGGGGCACCGCGTGCATCCGTCCCGGCGAGAGCAGCGAGGTCAGCGGGGCGTGCAGGTCGGCAGTCCCATGCCGCCCCGGTACCGTGCTTCGACGTACACCTCCGACAGGTATCCCGTCCGCCCGTCGTGCAGGACGACCTCGTACCAGATGTTGGAGGACACCCCATTCGGGTTCGTCTCGATGCCCTCGCTGGTGAGATCCCGGTTGGTGATCTTGTCGCCGACGACCTGGCAGCGCGCCACCAGGACCGCGCCGCTCCAGACCTCGGTGCCGGGCACCTTGCAACCCCGCTTGGCGCAGAACGGCGCCGGCCTGCCGGACAGGTAGGCCGGCGTGGTGTCCTCGGCGAGGCCGGATGGCCCGATCGCCACCTTGTTCTGTACGACGAGCGCGGCAGGAGCGCCGGCCGACGGCGCGGCCGGTGCCTGGTTGCCCCCTCCCTCGGAGCTGCGGGACCCGAGGGCCAGCGGCACTGACAGCAGGAGTACGCCCAGCGGGACCACGGCAAGGAGGGCCCAGCGGAGCCGACGGCGGATCGCCGGCTGTCCGGCGACCAGGGGCGACGCATCGTCAGGGAGATCGGCGACGGTAGCTGCCGCGCCACTGCGTGACGGCGACTCTGCCGGCCGTATCGCCTCCTGCGCCGTCTCCCACCTCACCCGCCACTGACGGACATCGCCGCCGCATGCCCTGACGAACGCCTCGACCGTCTCCCAGGTGGGCAGATGATCGCCGCCGGCAGCTTCGGCCAGGGCGGTTCTGGACCGGCCCGACGCGCGCGACATCTGGAGGTACTTCGGCGAGCCTGCTGCTTCGCGGAGCTGTCGAAGCTCTGCGGCAAACGACTGGATGGGGCCCGCTTCAGGGTCAATCTGGCGTTCGGGACGAGGCACCATGACTCCAGGTCACTGCAACATCACGACCGGTGCGCGACTGCGCCGATCGATAGTAGTCGCTGACAGTCGCAGCGCGCCATCGCCCCGACTGCCGTTGTGCGGCAGCTTCACACCTACAGGACACACGGGGCACCCCGCATGCGCGCGGAGCAGGTCGTGGAGCTGGACCCGCACAACGGGCCGGGAGGATCACCCCCGCGTGCGCGGGGAGCAGCGTGCGGGCCAAGCCTCGGTGGTCGACAGCACGGGATCACCCCCGCGTGCGCGGGGCACAGTTCGCGTCCACGGCGGTCAAGCCGACAGCGTGCGGATCACCCCCGCGTGCGCGGGGCACAGGAGGGTGGTGCGCCGACGGCGGCGTCGGTGGCGGGATCACCCCCGCGTGCGCGGGGCACAGGTTCGTGATCGGTCGGCGGGCCGATCGGCTCGAGGATCACCCCCGCGTGCGCGGGGCACAGAGCGCGGCGGCGACCTGCGTCGTCGAGTTGACGGGATCACCCCCGCGTGCGCGGGGCACAGGACGAAGTGACCCCAGTTTCTACACTTCCCTATGGATCACCCCCGCGTGCGCGGGGCACAGGCCAACGGCGATGACGAGGCCGTCGCGGAGCTGGGATCACCCCCGCGTGCGCGGGGCACAGTACCGGGGTTCGGCTACCCGGACATCGTGCGGAGGATCACCCCCGCGTGCGCGGGGCACAGGCTTCCTGACCTGGGGCGCCATAGATCAACTGCGCGGATTTCATTCACTTTGCTGGCCAAGATCACATCCTGAGTGGTGGCTGGGCGTCCAGGCTAGGTGGTGAACAGCCTACGAGTTGACCGGCGTTTTCGGTGGGCAGGAGAGGAACCGTGGCGCAGCCTCCTGCCAGTTTCAGCAGCCAGGTGGCTGGGCCTTGACGTCCTCGATGAAGGTGGCCCAGGACGACGGGGTGAAGGTCAGCACCGGCCCGGTCACGTCCTTGCTGTCACGTAGCCCGACGACGCCCGGGAGGTTGTCGGCGACCTCGACGCAGTTGCCGCCGTTGTTGCTTCGGGTCGACTTGCGCCAGACGGCACCGGTCAGGTCAGGCACGGGAGTACTCCTCTGCGGCTTGCTGGATCAGGCTCTGGGATCGAGACTCGTTGAGGGCGCGGCTGGCCATGTCGGCCCAGATGGTGTTGTAGGCGGCTGTCTCGTGCGGCTTGTCGAGATAGATCGCTCCGGTTGCGGCTTCCAGGTAGGCCACCGGTGGTTCCACCTCCTTGCCATGCTCGTCCCGTGGAAACTCCAAGATCGAGAAAGCTCCCGACATTGCCCCGGCATGCAATCCGGCAGAAAAAGTAAGCACCTGCACGGTCACGTTGGGTAGCTGGGTGGCCTTCAGGATCTGATGGAGTTGTTCGGCCATGATCGTTGCGTTGCCGACCGGGCGGCGTAACACGGCCTCGTTGATTATCACGCTCAGTTGCGGCGGGGAGAACCGGGTGAGGAGGGTCTGGCGCTCGGTCCTGAGCTGGATGGCCCGCCGCTGCTCCTCGGTGGCTTCCGCGTCGATTGCGCCACCGGGCATCCGGAAGACCTGCTCCGCGTAGGCGGGAGTCTGGAGCAGCCCGGGGACCAGCTCCGCCTCGTACTGCCGGATGTGCGAAGCCCCGGCCTCCAGTCCGATGTAGAGCTGGAACCATCGCGGCAGGCCGGAGCCGATGTAGTCGTGCCACCAGTTCTTGTTCTCCCGGGTGGCCGCTGTCATCGCGAGAAGCAGCTCGCTGTCCTCGGCGGACGCGCCGTAGAGGTCGAGCATCTGTTGCACGTCGGCCTGTCGGAAGCGGACGTGCTCCGCGCCGTTCTCGATCCGGTGCAGCGTTGCCCGTGCCCGATCCAGGCGTTCGGCGGCCTGTTCCATCGTCAGCCCTGCCGCCTTGCGGAGCGCCTCGAACTTGCGCCCGATCTGCCGCCGCAACATGGTCGATGCGGTCACCGCCTGTGACACTCTTCGCCTCCGCTGCTCGCGATCCGTCGACACCCGAGCGTCCAATTGAACCCGCCTCCTGCTCCTTTAGCAATAGACACGTCACAGCGAGTGCTGAGCTATAGAGAATTCACATCTCCGACTGCTCCGTTGAGACATTGCAATTGAGCAGACGCGGTGCTTCACTGCCTCTGCGGGCACTGTGGAATTTCCGCTGCTCAGTGGCCATGGCGTGCCCTGCTGTCGTACTCGCTGATCGAAGGCTGCGGTGGCAGGTGCCGGGCGGATCCGCCGGTGCGGTGCGGGCCGGCGGACCCGTCCCTCCACAGGTCAATCTCGACGAGAGGCAGGTCTGTCATGCGCGTCTTCCTGTTCCGCCGGGCCCGGCCGCGTCGCCGGCCGCCGGCCCACGGCGCGGCCGGGCGTCAGCCGGCGGCGGGTCGCCGGCTGCTGCCCTGGCAGGTGCGCGAGTGGCGGTTCCGGTCGGCCCGGTTCGGTCGGCGCGGGCTCGACCCGCGGGAGGTGCGGGAGTTCCTGGAGCGGATCGCCGTCGAGTTGGCCGCCGCGCACCACGCGCTTGCGCAGAGCCGCCGGGAGACCAGCCAGGTCAAGCTTGCGCTGTGCCGGTTGCGCGCCGAGGCGTCGCCCGCCCGCAACGAGCGGGGGTGGGGCCGGTGAGCGAGCGGTTCGTCATCCACCTGCCAGTGGTCGCCAACGACCTGCTTTCGGCCCAGCGGTTGGCCCGGGTGGTGGCGCACTGGACGCACGTGTTGCCGCAGACCGAGCCCGGGGGCGCGACCGTCTCGCGGGAGGACGACCAGAACGTACGACACTGGGTCTTCTGTGACCGGATCATGGACGGCGGCCGGCGGTGTCTGCTGCGGCCGGACCACGAGGGCGCGTGTTCCCGCCGGCCGAGGCGGCGGTGAGCGTGCGGCCGGAGGCCGGCGCGGCGTCGGGTCAGGCTGTCGGAGGTGGGGTGGGCAGGGCGTCCACGACCAGCACGCCGCTGCCGGGCCGGACCTCGGCGAGCAGTTGGCGCTGGCCGCTGCGGGTCAGCCGGATACAGCCGTTGGTGACGTCCTCGCCGAGGGTGTCGTCGTCCTGCCAGGCGTGCAGGCCGATGTGCGCGCCGGCCAGGCCCGGTGGGATGGCGTCCGGGTCGTCGGGGATCGCGCCGAGGGCGAAGACGTCGACGCCGCCGTACACGGCCTCGGGTGGCGGCGTGCGGCCGAGCACGAAGGTGCGGCCCAGCGGGGTCTCCTGGCCGCGCATGCCGAGGCTGACCGGCCACGATCGCACGGCGTGTCCGTCGCGGAACCAGGTGAGCCGGTGCGGCCGGCGCTCCACGACGATCTGGTCGCGCAGCGGCACGGTGGCCCAGTCGCCGTCGGGCGGCAGCCAGGCGATCCGCCGGGTGGCCGAGGGCAGCAGCACGGCCGTCCAGCCGGTGCGGCGCTCGACGATCGGCACGGTCACCTCGACGCCGTTGATGGTGGGGGCGAGGAAGGCCAGCGGCCGGCCGCCGGGCGCGTCGTAGGCGGCGACCTTGCGGGTCGGCGTCAGCCCTTCCGTGAGCGGGGTGGCGTCGGACGGGCTCGGGTCGGCGGGGAAGCCGGCGGGCGCCGGGTCGTAGGTCACGACCGGCAGGGTGGCCGGCGCGGGCGCGGCGGTGGGCACCGGCTCGCCGGTGGGCGCGGCCGCCGTGACGGGCGCGGTGGGGGCGGCGGGCGGCGGGGACACCCGGGCCGGCTCCGGGGTGAGCGCCCGGGCCGTGACCAGGCCGGTCGCCAGAAGCAGGGGTACGCCGAGCGCGGCGGCCAGCCAGCCCAGCCCCCACCGCGACACAATCCGGTCAAACAGCACAAAACGTACTGTAGGCGTTGGTGGGCGGCGGCGGGGGGTGATTGCAGGGGCCCCCTCCTATGCAGAAAGCGTTAAGAAGGGGCCCTTCCTTGCACCTCGGCGCGCCGTGCGCGGCGCGCTCAGCTCAGCTCAGCTTGGCGGCGGTGTGGATGGCTATCGCGTCGTGGGCCGGGACGTTCGCCGTGAACCAGCCGTTCGCGTCCACCGTGATCACCGGGCCGCTGCACGTGCCGCCCGTGAAGTCGCCGTGGATCACGTCGCAGTACCGGCCGGCGGGCAGCCCCGTGTAGTACGAGCGCCCCGTGACCGCCGCGTCCTCGTCGTTCATCGTGAGGTAGCCCTTGCCGGCGCGGCTGAACGCGATGTGGTTGTTGCCGTTGTCGTACCAGTTGGCGACGCCCGCGCCCTGGGTGGCGTTGGCGAAGCCGACCATGTTGGCGACGACCCGCCAGCGGTGCTCGCACTCCCAGCCCGCGTAGCAGGTGGTGTTCAGGGTCTTGTTGTCGGCGTCGGAGGGCGGGCCGGCGTCCCGGTCGCTGAAGGTGTAGCTGGACATGACCGTGGGGGAGCCGTACGGCCAGGCCAGCATGAAGGCGTTGGCCAGGGCGTAGATGCCCCGGTCGCGGTAGGTGAGCACCCCGCCGACGTCGCGCTGGGTGTCGTGGTTGTCGACGAAGACCGCCGCCGAGCCGCTGGGCAGGTGGCCCCACCCCTCGCCGAAGTTCTTCAGGTACGCGAGCTTCTCGCTGCGGAACACCCGGGCGAGGTCCTTGCCGTAGCGGAACTCGTGCACGTCGCCGTTGCCGGTGTACTCGGTCGGCTGGATCGGCTCGCCCGCGCCGTAGATGACCTCCTGCACGAGGTACGCCGGGCGGGACAGCTTGCCCTTGATGGCGGCGATGTCGGCGGCCGGCATGTGCTTGCTGGCGTCGAGGCGGAACCCGTCGACGCCGAGGGAGAGCAGGTCGTTGAGGTACCCGGCGATCCTCGACCGGACGTAGTCGGACCCGGTGGCGAGGTCCGACAGGTTGACCAGCTCGCAGTTCTGCACCTCGTACCGGTCGTTGTAGTTGGCGATGTCGTCGCCGCCGTTACGCCCGCAGTGGTGGAAATCCTGCGTCTGGTAGATGCCGGGGTAGTCGTAGTGACCGTAGGAGGAGCCGGCCCAGCCGGTGCCCCCGGCGTCCTGGCCGGACATGTGGTTGACGACGGCGTCGACGATCACCTTCACACCGGCGGCGTGGCAGGTGTTCACCATGGACTGGAACTGCGCCCGGGTGCCCTTGCGGGACTCGATGCGGTAGCTGACCGGCTGGTACGCCAGCCACCACTGGTTGCCCCGGACGTGCTCCTGGGGCGGGGAGACCTGCACGTAGCCGTAGCCGGCCGGGCCGAGCACGGTCGTGCACTCGTTGGCCACCGACGGCCAGTTCCACTCGAACAGGTTGGCGATGACCTTCTTCGTGCCGGACGGGGCGGCGGCGGCCGGGGGCGCCGCCACGGCGGTCGGTGCGAGCAGGCCGGCGATCACGCCCAGGGCGAGGACCGCCGAGCGGCATCGGCGTCGATGCATCGGGGACTCCTGACGGGGGTCGGGGGAGGGGGGAGGGTGCGGCGGTCTGGACTGCTGCTTGCCGGCATCTTGCAGTCAGGATTGAAATTTTCGGAAAGGTTACAAGCGCGTTGCGGCGGGTGTCAACGGATGGACGGGCGTCGCTGCGCGGGGCGCCCTACACGCAGCCCACGGCGGAACGGTTCGACGGCACCACGGAAAAAGCCCGGGAAAATTCACGGCCCGGCTGATCCGTTGAACCCGGTGCTCCGTACTCGATGGGGGAGCAGGGTCGGCCGGTGGGGGCGCCGCCGCTACACGATCGAGGAGCAGATGGCTCGGGCACAGCAGAACACCAAGGCCACGACCGTCCGTACCACGAGCAGCAGCCGCGGGGTGCGGACCAGGTCCAAGACCTCCGTCGCGCTGATGGCCGGGTCGGCGCTCGCGATCGTCTGGGCCGGCATCGAGCTGGCCGGCGCCGGCACGGCGATGTACGCCTACGGCTTCTTCTTCACCGAGTTCTTCGCCGGCGTCGTCGCCCTGGTGTCGCTCAGCCTCACCGTGATGATGGGCCTGCTCGCCACCGACCGGCTCGTGCTGCGCATCCCGCACCGGGTGCTCCTCCAGTCGGCGCACCGGGCCACCGGCATCCTCGGCGTCGCCGGGCTGGTGTTCCACGTCATCACCAAGATCGCTATCGGCCGGGCCGGGCCCACCGACGCCCTCGTGCCGTTCATCGGGGGGCGGGGGCTCTACGTCGGGCTCGGCACGGTGGCGTCGTTCCTCATGGTCAGCGTGCTGTGGACCGGCATCATCCGGGCCCGGTTCGTCGGTGTCGGCCCCAAGTGGTTCTGGCGGGGGCTGCACTCGATGGCGTACCTGGCGTGGCCGTTCGCCCTGTTCCACGGTCTGAACGCGGGCCGGCCGGCGGCGTCCTGGGTGACCCTGAGCTACTTCGCCTGCGTGCTGCTCGTGGTGCTGGCGCTGATGGTCCGGCTCTCCGTGCACCTCGGCAAGCGCAGCCGCGAGCAGCACCAGGCCGCCGCCCTGAACAAGGCGATGGCCGGCAAGTCCACCGACGACGGCAAGACGACCACGCTGCTGCTCAGCAAGATCGGCCGCAAGCGCGACGACGCCGAGGAGAAGCGCGACACCCGCGCCGGGCGCGCCCGCGTCGCCGGCGGCTGGGCGGAGACCACCGCCACCACCGGCTCCTGGGCGATGCCGACCGGCACCGCCCGCGGGCGACGCGACCCCGAGCGGTTCACCGTGCCGGTGGTGCCCGAGCCGGGCACCCTGCGCGAGCCGGTACGGCCCACCCGCCGCCGCGACGAGGAACTGGACGCCCCGGCCCGGCGCGGCGAGCGCGAGCTGGAGCCCATCTCCCGACGTACCGCCGAGCCGGCCCCCGACCGGTCGAGCCGGCGGCGGCGCGACGCGGACGCCCCCGTCTCCGCCCCCCGCCGCTCGCGCTCGGAGGAGGACGTCGCCCCGGTCTCCAGTCCCCGCCGCTCCCGCCGCGACGAGGACGTCGCCCCGGTGTCGGGCGGTCGCCGGGCGCGCTACGACGAGGACGTCGCACCCGTGTCCGGTGGCCGGCGCTCCCGCTACGACGAGGACGCGGCCCCGGTGTCGGGCGGTCGCCGGGCGCGCTACGACGACGAGGTCGCCCCCGTGTCGGGCGGCCGGCGCTCCCGCTACGACGAGGACGTCGCCCCGGTGTCGCCCGGCCGGCGCTCGCGCCGCGACGACGACCTCGTCGCCCGCTACTCCTCGCCGCCACAGCGCGCCGAAGAGCCCGAGGAGCCGTGGGACAGCCCGCGCCGCTGGGAGTCCTCGACGCCCGTCTCCGCCGAACCGATCTCCGCGACCCCGCGCAGCGGGTCCGGCCGGCACAGTGTCGACGACGAGCTCCCGGAGGAGCCCGACTACTGGCGGCCCCCGGCCCGGTTCGTCGCCGAGGACCTGCCGCCCATGGACGACACCCCGACCCTGGTCGACCTGGCCTCCCGGCGGGCGCTGCGGGCCGCCGGGGACGGCCGGCCCGGCCGCCGCAAGCGGGACCGGGACCGCGACCGGGCCAACGCCGACGCCGTCGACGGCGCGTACTGGGCCGGGCTGCGGGGTGAGGCGAAGTGATGCGCACGACGGTGCCCCCCGTGGCGTGCGTCGGCGAGCCCCGGCTCACCGCCGGCTTCGCCGAGTTCGGCCGCCTCGACCTGATGGCCCACGAGGAGGTGCACGGCCCCATCGGGCCGATGGAGCCGGCGAACCTGCTCCGGCTCGCCGAGGCCATCCAGCTCAAGGGCAAGGGCGGGGCGGGGTTCCCGTTCGCCCGCAAGCTGCGCGCCGTGCTGGAGTCCTGCGAGCGGCAGGACGCCTCCGCCATCGTCGTGGTCAACGCCACCGAGGGCGAGCCGGCGAGCTGGAAGGACAAGGTGCTGCTCACCCGGGCCCCGCACCTCATCCTCGACGGCGCGGCCCTGGTCGCGTACGCGCTGGACGCCGACGAGATCGTCATCGGCGTCGCCGACGACGACGTGGGCCGGCCGTCGCTGACCGAGGCGCTCCAGGAACGCCGGATGCCGGTGCCCACCAGCATCGTCACCGTGCCGCACCGGTTCATCTCCGGCGAGGGCGGCGCGCTGGTCAACGGCATCAACGGGCTGCCGCACATCCCGCCGGGCACCAAGAAGCGCTCCAGCGACTCCGGCGTCGGCGGCCTGCCCACCCTGCTGTCCAACGCCGAGACGTACGCGCAGCTCGCCGTCGCCGCCCGGCTCGGCCCGTACGAGTACGCGGCGCTCGGCACCGACGACGAACCCGGCACCGTGCTGCTCACGGTGACCGGCTCGGCCAAGCGGCCCGCCGTCGTCGAGTGCGCGGCCGGCACCCCGCTGCGCGACATCCTCGAACTGTGCGAGGTGCCCGACGGGCCGGGCATCCTCATGGGCGGGTACCACGGCAAGTGGATCACCGCCGCGGCCGCGCAGCGGGCCGAGGTGTCCCGCAAGGGCCTCACCGCCGTCGGCGGCACCCTCGGCGCGGGCATCATCGTGCCGCTGGCCCGCGACACCTGCCCCCTCGGCGAGGCCGCCCAGGTGGTCCGCTACCTGGCCGGCGAGTCCGCCGGGCAGTGCGGCCCCTGCAAGATGGGCCTGCCCGACCTGGCCCGCGCCGTCGACCTGGCCGTCTCCGGCAGCGCCCCCGTCGAGATCGTCCGCGCCGCCGCCGGGGACGTGAAGGGCCGCGGCGCGTGCAGCCACCCCGACGGCACCGCCCGGTTCGCCCTCTCCGCCATGGAGGTCTTCGCCGACGACCTGAAGCTGCACACCACGGGCGAGGGGTGCGGCAAGCGGACCAAGGGCGTCATGGGCCTGCCCGGCGCACCCGACGCCGACCCGAGGAAGCTGACCCTGGACTGGTCCCGGTGCGACGGTCACGGGCTCTGCGCCCACGTCGTGCCCGACTTCATCCGGCTCGACGGCAACGGCTACCCCGCCTTCCCCACCACCCCCGTGCCGACCTGGCTGCGGGAGGGCGCCATGAAGGCCGTCAAGGTGTGCCCCGAACTCGCGCTGCGGCTGGTCAAGGCCGAGTAGCGCACCCGGGACCGGCGGAGACCGGAGCGCCGCCGTGGTGCCCCGCCCCGCGCGGCCCGCTACCGAAGGGAGACGCGGATGCGATTGTTCCGCCGGCCGTCGCGCCGCCGGACCGGCCCGGGTGGACGGTCGCCCCGCCGACGGCGGGCCGGCACAGCCGCCGCGCTGGTCGCCGCCCTGTCCGCCGCCCTGCTGGGCGCGGCGTCCTGCGCCGTCGGCCCCCCGGGACCGCCGGTCGACGCGGCCGCCGCCGCGCCCGCCGACGCCGGCGACCCCACGGCGACCCCGGCCGGCACGTCCACCGGCACGTCCACCGGCGCGCCGCCGACGCCGGCCGCCCCGGCCCGGGTGCCGGAGAGCCTCCGGTTCACCGGCACCACCCTCGACGGCAAGCCCTTCGCCGCCGCCGACCTGGCCGGCGGGCCGGTGGTGCTGTGGTTCTGGGCCCCCTGGTGCGCCACCTGCGCCAGCCAGGCGTGGACGGTCGCCGAGATCGCCCCGCAGTACCGTGACCGGGTGCCGATCGTCGGCGTCGCCGGCCTCGGCCAGCGCACGGCGATGCGGGACTTCGTGACCGAGTTCGAGCTGGGCGGCACCCTCCAGCTCGACGACCGGGCCGGCACGCTGTGGCGGCGCTTCGAGGTCGTCGAGCAGAGCACGTTCCTGATCATCGACCGGGACGGGAAGGTGATCCACCAGGGCTTCCTCGACGGGGAGGACCTCACCCGCCGGGTCGCCGCCCTGGCCGCCCAGGCCGGCTGATGGCCGCCCCGCTCCTGCCGCCGGTCGGCCTGGCCGTCCCGCCGCTGGCCGTCCCGCTGCTGACCGCCCCGGCCCTGGCCGTCCCGCTGCTGACCGCCCCGGCCGCCTGATGGACGCCCCGCTGCTGCTGGCGCTGACCGCCGGGATGCTCGGCGCGGTCAACCCGTGCGGGTTCGCGATGCTGCCCGCGTACCTGTCGATCCTGGTGGCCGGGCCCGGCGACGGACGCGGCGCCGTCGGCCGGGCGCTCACCGCCGCCGCCGGCCTCACCTGCGGCTACGTGCTGGTCTTCGGCGCGTTCGGGCTGGCCTTCGCGCCGCTGGCCGGCTGGCTGCGCCCCCGGCTGCCCTGGCTCACCGTCACCCTCGGCGTGGGGCTGGTGCTGCTCGGCTTATGGCTGCTCGCCGGCCGGCGGCTGCCCACCCCGCGCCCGCTGACCCGCGCGCCCCGGCTGACCCGCACGCTGCCGTCGACGGTGCTGTTCGGCGCGGCGTACGCGCTGGCGTCGCTGACCTGCTCCATCGCCCCGTTCCTGGCGATCGTGGCGACCAGCCTCCAGGCCGGCTCGACGCCGCGCGGGCTGGCGCTGTTCGTCGCGTACGCCCTCGGGATGGGCCTCGTGGTGGCCGTGGCCGCCCTCGGCGTGGCGCTGCTGCGCGACCGGGTGGTCGCCCGGCTGCGCGGGACCGGCCGGTGGGTGCCCCGGCTCAGCGGGCTGGTGCTGCTGGCCGCCGGCGGCTACGTCGGCTGGTACGGCTGGTACGAGGTGCGGCTCGCCGAGGGCCGGCACGACGCGTTCGGCGACCCGGTGGTGGTCGCCGCGGCCCGCGTCCAGCAGGCCCTCGTCGGCGCGCTGGACGCGGCCGGACCCGGGCTGCTGGCCGCCGCCCTCGTTGCCCTCGCTGCGCTCGGGGTAAGGAAGGGCCCCCTGTTAACGCATTCTGTAGAGCAGGGGCCCCTTCTTAACGCCTCCGGCAGGGCACGGGGGCGTAACGAAAGCGGCGGGGGCCGGGTTACCCCGACCCCCGCCGACGGTGTGACGGTCAGCGACCCGGCGTGAGCCGGTCGGTGCCCACCCGGTCGCGGAGCACCTCCGGCACCAGCACCGAGCCGTCGGCCTGCTGGAACTGCTCCAGGATCGCCGGGAACAGCCGGCTGGTGGCCAGCGCCGAGCCGTTGAGGGTGTGCACGAAGCGGGTCTGCTTGCCGCCCGCCTCCCGGTACCGGATCGCGGCCCGGCGGGCCTGGTAGTCGCCGGCCCAGGACACCGACGACACCTCCTTGTACTTGCCGGTGCTCGGCATCCACACCTCGATGTCGAGGGTCTTCCTCATCGAGGCGCTGGCGTCGCCGGCCGACAGCAGGCTGGTCTGGTGGTGCAGGCCCAGCCGGGCGACCAGGCCCTCCACGTGGGCGACCATCTGCTCCAGCGCGGCGGCGGCCTGCTCGGGCAGCGTGAACTGGAAGATCTCCACCTTGTTGAACTGGTGGCCCCGCACGGTGCCGCGCTCGTCGGAGTGCGAACCGGCCGCCTCCCGCCGGTAGCACGGGGTGTACGCGAACCGCTTCAGCGGCAGGGTCGCCGTGTCCAGGATCTCGTCCTGGTAGGCCCCCAGGATCGCCGTCTCCGCCGTGGGCAGCAGGAACTGCCCGCGCGGGGCGGACTCCCGGTCGAGGTGGTAGACGTCGTCGTAGAACTTGGGGAACTGGCCGGCGGCGAAGCCGGCGGTGTCCAGCAGCAGGTGCGGCGGGAGCAGGAAGTCGTAGCCGGCCGCGACGTTCTGGTCGATCAACCAGTTGAGCAGCGCCCACTCCAGCCGGGCCCCCACGCCCGTGTACATCCAGAAGCCGGAGCCGCCGAGCTTGACGCCCCGCTCGTGGTCGACCAGGCCCAGCAGGCGGCTCAGCTCGACGTGGTCCCGCACCTTCTCGATCGCCGGCGGCTCGCCGAACGTGCGGACGACCCGGTTGGCCTCCTTGCCGCCGGGGACGACGTCGTCGGCGGGCAGGTTCGGCAGCTCGCTCATCCGCTCGCGCAGCCGGGACTGCACCTCGTCGAGCTGGGACTCCAACTCGGCGAGCTGCTTGCGCTCGGCCTCCGGGGCGACGCTCTCCGGCGCGGTGCCGGCCCGCTTCGCCGCCGCGTACGCCCGCGCCTCCGCCTTGCGGCGCTGCCGCTCGGCGTCGATCTCCGTGATGAGGGCGCGGCGCTCCTGGTCGAGCCGCTGGATCTCGTCCAGCGCCCGGTTGACCTCGGCGGGATCCAGTCGCTTCGCCAGCGCGGTCGCCACCGCCTCGCGATCCTTCCGGATCAACTCCATGTCGAGCATGCGCTCCGTACGCCTCCGTCCGGGAATCTCAGGTGGGAACCCACCGATGCTACCGTCGTCGCCTCCCCCGCCCGGCCCCGGCCGTGAGCCCACCGGCCGGGGCCGTCGCGCCGCGATGCGGTCTCGCCATGTCGGCGACATCGCGGGGTCCCCTGGTGTGGGAAGCCGCGATGTCGCCGACATGGCGCGCCGGCACCGACGCGGCGCGGCCCCGCGCGGCACCGACGCGGCGCGGGCGCGGCGTCGGCTCAGAGCCGGATCGGCATCAGGATCGAGTACGCGTCCGCGTCGTCCGGGCGGCGCACCGCCAGCGGGCTGATCGGCCCGTCCAGCTCCAGCAGGAGCTGCCCCCGGTCGCCCGCGTCGAGGGCGTCGAGCAGGTAGCGCCCGTTGACGCCGAGCCGCACCGCGTCCGGCGCGGCGTCGGCCGGCGCGGCGTCGTCGAGGACCCGCAGGCTGCCCGCGTCGTCCAGGCCCAGCACGGTCACCGGCACGTCGACGCCCTCGTGCCGCAGCACCCGCGCCGGCGGGCGGCCGGCGACCTGCGCGCGCAGCGCCGGCACGTCCACCGTGACCCGGTACGCGGGCACGCGCGTGCCCAGCAGCCGCTGGTAGTCGGGGAACTCGTCGGGCAGGGCGGCCCCGCCGACCTCCCGGCCGGCGACGGTGACGGTGAGGCCGTCGCCGTCCAGCCGCAGGTGGGCGTCGCCCCCGCCGACGCCGCCCAGCGGTGCGCGGACGCCGTCGCCGGTGCCGCCCGGCAGTGCGCCCACGTCGCCGGTGCCGCCCAGCGGCGCGCGCCCGTCGCCGGTGCCGCCCAGCAGCTCGCGGACGGCGTCGACCAGGGCCACCGGGGCGAGCAGCCGCCGGGTGGGCCCGTCGACCGTGCCGGGGACCCGGGCCACCGCCATCCGGTGCCGGTCGGTGGCCACCAGGCGTACGCCGTCGGCGGCGACGTCGAACAGGACGCCGGAGAGCACCGGCAGCTCCGGGTCGGTGCCGACCGCGAAGCGGACCGCGTCGATCGCGGCGGCGAGGTCGGCGCGGGACAGGACGAGACGGGTGGTCATGGGTTGCTCCTCGTGGTCGATCAGGGCTCGGACCCGGGAGAGCTCGCGGCGGGCGTCGGTGAGGCCGTCCTCCAGCCGGCGCAGGTGCGCGTCGAGCAGCCGGCCCACCACGGCCGGCTCGGCCCGGTGCCGTACGGCGGCGGCGATCTCCGCCAGCGGCATCCCGACCCGGCGCAGCCCGGCCACCAGCCGGGCCGGCACGACCTGCTCGTCGGCGTACCAGCGGTAACCGGTCACCGGGTCGACCAGCGCCGGCACCAGCACCCCGGAGCGGTCGTAGAACCGCAGGGCGCTGACGGTCAGGCCGCTGGCGCGGGCCAGCTCGCCGATGCTGCGCAGTTCGCTCTCCACGCCGAGGATCCTGTGCCCTCCACCAGGTCGAGGGTCAAGCCGCGCCCACGCCGCTCGTCGGGCGGCGATGTTTGCAGGGGACCCTTCCTATACCGAAAGCGTTAACAGGGGGCCCCTCCTTACACCTCCAGCGTGCGGAAGGCGATGCCGGCGGCGGTGAGGCGGCGCAGCAGCGCGTCGCCCATCGCGGTCACCGGGGTCACCTGGCCCGCGACCGGCGGCAGGCCGTCGTCGAGGGCCAGGCAGAGGGCGGACTCGCCGAGCATCTTCGCCGTCTCGTCGTACCCGGGGTCGCCGCCGGCCACCTCGGTCACTACCCGCCGGTCCCCGGCGGAGCCGACGAAGCGCACGCGGAACCACGACTTCGCCCGCTGCTCGGCGCTGGGCCCCTGCCCGGAGGCGAGCCGGCCGAGCAGCCAGCGCCGGGCCGGGGGCACCTTCACCAGCCCGGTCAGCCCGGCGAGCCCGACCGCGCCGACGACGATCGTGGGCAGCCGCCGCACGGCGGCGAAGTGCCGGTAGCGGAAGTCCGGCCCGTACTCCGGCCGGGCCGCGGCCGACCGGCGGACCACCTGCGGGTCGATGGTCGGCAGCGGCACCGCCCACATGCCCAGCTCCGCCGACCGGCCGACCCTGCCGGCCACCGCCCGGACCCGGCGGCCCGGCGGGCGCGGCTCGACGGCCCGCCGCTCCCGCGCCGCCCGGCCCGCCTCGGCGGCCCGGGAGAACGCGGTGAGCGCCGAATGGTACGTGCCGGCGGAGAACCGGCCGCCCGCCCGGACGAACCCGTCGACGGTGACCGGCCCGTCGGCCGGCAGTTGCGTGACCGTGTACCAGACGCCCAGGTCGTGCGGGACCGAGTCGAAGCCGCAGGCGTGCACGAGGCGGGCCCCGGTGCGGACCGCCTCGGCGTGGTGCCGCACGTACGTGGTGTCGACGAACTCCGGCTCGCCGGTGATGTCGACGTAGTCGGTGCCGGCCCGCGCGCACGCGGCGACCAGCGGCTCCCCGTGCCGCACGTACGGCCCGACGGTGCTGGCCACCACGCGGGCGTCCCCGGCGACCCGGCGCAGCGACTCCGGGTCGCCGGCGTCGGCGGTGAGCAGCGGCAGCCCGGCCAGGGCCGGGTCGATGCCGGCGAGCCGGTCCCGGACGGCCGACAGCTTGGCCGGGTTACGTCCGGCCAGCGCCCAGCGCAGCCCCGGCGGCGCGTGCCGGGCGAGGTACTCGGCGGTGAGCCCGCCGGTGAACCCGGTCGCCCCGAACAGCACGACGTCGTACGCCCGATCCTCACGCATCCCGCGAGTCTGCCACCGTCGGCGAGCCCCCGGCACGACGACGGCCGCGCAGAGCGGTCAGGCCGCGCAGAGCGCGCAGAGCGGCAGGCCGCGCAGAGCGCTCAGGGCGTGAAGACCGTGCGCAGGCAGCCGTCGGCGCGGGTGCGGAACAGGTCGTAGCCGAGCGCGCCCTGCTCCAGGGGCAGGTGGTGGGTGGCCAGGTGCCCCGTGTGGATCTCGCCGCGCGCCATCCGGTCCAGCAGCATCGGGATCCAGCGCTGCCCGTGCTGCCGGGCGGCGCGCACGGTCAGCCCCTTCTGCATCACCGCGCCGAGCGGGAACGTGTCGACGAACCCGGTGAACGTGCCGAGCACCACCACCGTGCCGCCCTTGCGGCAGGCGTGCACCGCCTCGCGTACCGCGATGGGCCGGTCGGCGGCGGCGCCGGGCCACGCGGCGGCGAACCGCTCGGCCAGCGACCGGGGCTCGACGCCGTCCCACGCCATGCCGACGGCCTCCACGCACACGTCGGGGCCCCGCCCGCCGCTGCGTTCCCGCAGCTCGGCCGGGACGTCGACGCTCAGGTAGTCGAGGGTCTCCGCGCCGACGTGCCGCTGCGCCAGGCTCAGCCGCTGCGGGTAGCGGTCGATCACCACCACCCGGTCCGCGCCGCGCAGCAGCGCCGCCTGCGCGGCCATCTGGCCCACCGCGCCCGCGCCCCAGACCGCCACCACGTCGCCCGAGGACACCTCGCCCAGCTCGGCGGCGAGCCAGCCGGCCGGCACCGCGTCCGAGGCGAAGACCGCCCGGTCGTCGTCCACCGGCTCCGGCACCGGGAACGCCCCGACGTCGGCGTACGGCACCCGGACGTACTCGGCGTGACTGCCGGCGAAGCCCCCGGCCGACCGGGGCTGGCCGAAGCAGCCGCCGGTGGGCTGCCCCCACGCCGCCTCGGCGGCCGCCGGCCCGGTGCTGCCGTTGTCGCAGCAGGCGAAGAGGCCCTGCCGGCAGTACCAGCAGTTGCCGCAGGCCACGGCCGCGCAGACCACCACCCGGTCGCCGATGCGGTGCCGCCGCACCCCGGGGCCGACCTCCACCACGTCGCCGAGGAACTCGTGGCCGAGCACGTCGCCGACGGACAGCGCCGCCGCCCGCCCGGCGAGCAGCGGCAGGTCCGCCCCGCAGGTGGCGCTGCGCCGCACCCGGACGATGGCGTCGGCGGAGTTGCGCAGCTCGGGGTCGGGCACCTGGCGCACCGCCAGGCCGTCCGCGCCGAGCCAGCACAGCGCCCTCATCCGGGCCCCGCCGGGTCGCCGCCGGGTCCCGCCGGGCCGACCGGTCGGGGTCCCTCCACCGGGGAACGGTCCGCGCGCAGCAGCTCACCGGTCTCGGCGAGCTGCTTGGCCTGGCGCAGCGCCTCGCGGACCAGCGGCGCGGGGTCGCCGCCGACGAGGTGGGCGGCCATCCCGGTGACCGGCACGCCGCGCACCGGTCGGGCCGCCAGCTCGGTGCCGCGCCCGCCGGGCGCGGGCCCCTGCGCCACCTCCACCGCGCCGTCGAGCCGGCGCAGCGGCTCCGGCCACCGGCCGCCGGGCAGCACCCGCTCCGGCGGCCGGTCGATCGTGACCACCTGCCAGCCGTCGCGCGGGCCGGCCTCGCGCGGGCGGCCGCCCCGAAACGGCGCGCGCAGCACCCGCGCCACCGTCACCCCGGCGACCGCACCGGCCACCACCCCGGCGGTACGGGCCAGCGCCCGACCGCCCCGCCTGCCCCGTCCCATCCGTCCCACCCGCCTCTCCACTGCGGCCGCCGACGGGCTCGCCCCGCCGGTCCGCCGTCGGCACGGCGGGACCCGCGCGGCCGACGGCCGGTGCCCCCAGCCTCGGCGGCGGCCGGGTGAACCGGGATCCCCCCGAAGGGGTGAACCGGCCGGGGCCGGGTAACCGCCCGCCGCACGAGCCGGGGAGGGACGCGTGGCGTGGGGGTGCCGCATGACGCAGCACGAGGTGGACGGCGCGACCGTGGCTGCCGACCCCGGGCCGGTGGGGCCGCTGCTGGCGTCCCGGCTCACGCCGGCCCCGCTGCCCGAGCCGGTGCTGGTCCGGCCCCGCCTGCTGCGCCGGCTGGACGAGGGCGTCGCCGGGGCGCTCACCCTGGTCACCGCTCCCGCCGGCTGGGGCAAGACCACCCTGCTCGGGTCCTGGGCCCGCAGCGTCGAGCCCGCCCCGGCGTGGGTGTCGGTCGAGGCGGGCGACCCGGGCGCGCGGCTGTGGGCGTACCTGACGGCCGCCCTGCACCCGCACGCGCCCGCCGGTGACCCGGCCCGGCCCGACCGGCTGGAGCTGCTGGCCGCCGCGCTGGCCGCCCGGGACCGCCCGGTGCTGCTGGTCCTCGACGACGTGCACCGGGTCGCCGACCCGGCGGCGCTGACCGGCCTGGAGTTCCTGCTCCGCCACGCCGGGGGGCGGCTGCGGGTGGTGGCCGGGGCCCGCACCGACCCGCCGGCGGGGCTGCACCGGCTGCGGCTCGCCGGTGAGCTGACCACGGTGGGCCCCGCCGAGCTGGCCTTCACCGACGACGAGGTGGCCGACCTGCTCGTCGCGCACGGCGTGCTCCTGCCGGCCGCGGCGGTGCCCCGGCTGCGCGCGCGTACCGGCGGCTGGGCGGCCGGGCTGCGGCTGGCCGCGCTGGCCGCGCGGGACCGGCCGGACCCGGTGCGCTGGCTGGAGCAGTTCGGCGGCGACGAGCCGGACGTGGCCGGCTACCTGCGCGCGGAGGTGCTCGACCCGCTCGACGCTGCGGCCCGGGACGCGCTGCGCCGCAGCACGGTGGCCGACGCCGTCAGCGCCGACCTGGTCGACGCGTTGACCGGCCGCTCCGACGCCGGGCGGGCGCTGACCGCGCTGGCCGCGGCCGGCGGCTTCGTGGACCGCGACGACAGCCGGCCGCCCTGGTACCGCTGCCATCCGCTGCTGGCCGACCTGCTCCGCGCCGAGCTGGGCGAGCTGACCGACGAGGAGCGCCGGGACCTGCACCGGCGGGCGGCCGACTGGTACGCCGGGCACGCCCGCCCCGCCGAGGCGCTGCGGCACGCCCTCGCCGCCGGGCGCTGGGACGCGGCCACCGAGCTGCTGGTCACCGGCTGGCCGGACCTCGTGCCGTACGACCGTGAGGGCGCGGGCGGGCCCGTCCCCGCCGCGCCCCCGGAGGCCGCCGTCCGGCGGGACCCCGAGCTGGCGCTGGCCGCCGCCGCCGAGCGGGCCCACGCGGGCGACGCCGACGCCGCCGCCGCGCAGCTGCGCCGGGCCGCCGGGCACGCGCGGTCGCTGCCCGTGCCGCGCCGGGACCGGTTCCGTCGGCTGGCCGTCGCCCTGGAGGTCACCCTCGCCCGGTTGGCCGGCGACCACGACGAGGTACGCCGGGCGGCGGCGCGCCTGCTCGCCACGCGTACCCCCGAGGGGTCGGCGGGCGACCCGCGCACCGGCGCCGCCGACGACGCCGACGTGCGGGCGACGGCCGGGGCGGCCCTCGGCCTGGTGGCGCTCTCCGGCGGCGACCTGCGGGGCGCGGCGGCCGAATTCGACGCCGCGCTCGCGGCGGCGCGGGCGGCCGGTCGGGCGCGCACCGCGCTGCTCTGCGCGAGCCGCTCCGCCCTGCTGCACGCGGCCCTCGGCGAGCTGCGGGCCGCCGAGCGGGCCGCCGGGGAGGCCCTGGCGATGCCGCCCGGTCAGGGCTGGTCCTGCCGCACCGACTGCGCGTACGCCCACCTGGCGCTGGCCGTCGTCGCGCTGCACCGGGACCGGCCCGACGACGCGGAGGCGCACCTGGCGCTGGCCGGCCCGGCCGCCGACGAGCCGGCGGCGGCGGCGCTCGCCGCGCTGTGCCGGGCGACGCTGCTGCGCGACCGGGGCGACCCGGCCGCCGGCCGACGCCTGCTGGCGGCGGCCCGGGACGCCCTCGCCCCACCGACGACCGGCGACGGCCCCGCGCCCGCGCCCACCGCCGACCGGTCCGGGCCCGCGCCCGCCGATGGCCGGTCCGGGTCCGTGCTGGTCGTCGACCGGTCCGGGCCCGCTTGGGTCGCCGGCCGGTCCGCGTCTGCGTCGGCCGGGCGGGGCGGTGGCGCGGGGGAGCTGGCGGCCTGGCTGCTGGCCGCCGAGGCGGACCTGCGGTCCGCCCACGGCGACGCCGACGCCGCCCGGGAGCTGCTGGCCGGCGCGCCGGGCCGGCCGGACGGCCCGGCCGGGGCGGCCGCCGTGGCCCTGGCCCGGGTCGAGCTGCGCGCCGGCGACCCGGCCGCCGCCGCCCGCGCCCTGCCGCGCTGGGACGGCCCGGACGCCGCCGCCTGGCCGCTGCCGGTGCGCCTCGACGCCGGCCTGCTCGACGCGGCGCTCGCCGCGCGGGCCGGGGACGCCCGACGGGCCGGGCGGACGCTGGAGCGGGTCCTGGAGCTGGCGGCCGACGAGGGGTTCCGCCGGCCGTTCACCCGGGCCGAGCCCGGGGTGCGGGACCTGCTCGCGGCGCACCTCGACTCCGGCACGGCCCACTGGCCGACGGTGAGCGACCTGGTCCGGGCGGCACAGGAGCCGCCCGCGCGGCCGGGCCCCGCGCCGGGTCCCGCGTCGGACCGGGCGCTCGACGAGCCGCTCACCGAGCGGGAGCTGACCATCCTGCGCTACCTGCAGAGCATCCTGTCCAACGTGGAGATCGCCGCCGAGCTGTCCCTG
The DNA here is from genome assembly GCF_014205165.1 of Micromonospora carbonacea. Lineage (NCBI taxonomy): Bacteria > Bacillati > Actinomycetota > Actinomycetes > Micromonosporales > Micromonosporaceae > Micromonospora > Micromonospora carbonacea. The sequence goes on from NZ_JACHMZ010000001.1 coordinate 1,300,399, forward strand.
TCGGTGAACACCGTCAAGACGCACGTGCGCAACATCTACCGCAAGCTGGACGCCACCCGCCGCCGGGAGGCCGTCCGTCGTGCCCGGGAGCTGCGCCTGATCTGACGGCCCGCCCGTGCCGCTCCCCGGGCCGCGCGGTTAGGAAGGGGCCCTTCCTATGCAGAAAGCGTTAACAAGGGGCCCCGCCTTGCAGTGATGATGGTCGACAAGACGGCGGGCGGTCCGGCACGATCTGGGGCGGCGTTGACCGTCGGGAGCGGGGAGCAGGCGATGGGTGAGGTTGGCGAGGCGGCACCGGTCGACGTCACCGGGCCGCCGGCGGCCGTCGGTCGGGGGCGGGCGGTGGCCGGACGGCTCGCCCGGTTCGCCCGGCACGAGTGGACCCTCGCGGTGCTCGGGTCGCTGCTGCTGGCCGTGGTGCTGACCTGGCCGACGGCGCGCGACCTGACCGGCACCATCCCGCAGGACGTCGGCGACCCGACGTTGCAGGCGTGGCAGGTCGCCTGGGGCGGGCACGCGGTGCTCACCAACCCGACGCAGCTCTGGCACTCGAACACGTTCTGGCCGGAGCCGTACACGTACGCGTACTCGGACACGCTGCTCGGCTACGCCCCGTTCGGCTTCTTCGGCGAGGGGCCGGTCGCCGCCGTGGCCCGCTACAACCTGCTGTACGTGCTGGTGCACGCGCTCGCCTTCGTCGGCGCGTACGCGCTGTCGCGGCAGCTCGGCGCGGGCCGGGCGGGCGCGGCGGTGGCCGGGGCGTCCTTCGCGTACGCGCCGTGGAAGCTGGCCCAGGCCGGGCACCTGCACGTGCTCAGCATCGGCGGGATCGCCCTGGCGCTGGCCATGCTGGCCCGGGGCCACGGCTGGTCGCTGCGGCACGGCTACCGCCCCGAGCGGGCGCGCCCCGGCTGGGCGGTGGCCGGCTGGGCGGTCGCCGCCTGGCAGGTCAGCCTCGGCTTCGGCATCGGCCTGCCCTTCGCGTACGCGCTGGCGCTGCTCTGCCTCGGCGCGGCCGGCGGGTACGGCTGGTTGTGGTGGCGGCGTCGGCGGCGGCCGGCGTTCGGCCGCCGGCTGCTGGTGGCGGACCTGGCCGGCGGCGTGTTCTTCGCCGGGGTGACCCTGCTGATGGCCGCGCCCTACTTCGAGGTGGTGGCCCGGCACCCGGACGGCCGGCGCACGGTCGAGCAGATCGCGATGTTCTCCCCGCCGCTGCGCGGTTTCCTCACCGCGCCGCCGGAGTCGTGGCTGTGGGGGGAGCGGCACGAGACGGCGCGGGCCTCGCTGACCTTCGCCGGGGAAATGACGCTGCTGCCCGGGATGGTGCTGATCGGGCTCGCCGCCGCCGGGCTGTTCGTGTCGGCCTGGCGGGTGCGGCACCGGGTGGCGCTGGCCGTCGGGGCGCTGGTGACCGTGGCGCTGGCCGCCGGCACCACGCTCGGCGGGGACGGCGACCCGGGGTACGTCACGCTGGTGGAGCACGTGCCGGGCTGGGACGGGGTCCGCACCCCGGGCCGGCTGGTGCTGTGGACGACGCTGCTGCTGGGCGTGCTGGCCGCCGGGGCGCTGACCGTGGGCGACACCGATTCGGAGCCGGGCGCGGAGGAGGCGGGGCGGCCGGGCGGCGGGTGGCGGCGCTGGGGGCGGCTGGTGCTGGTGCTGCCGGTGCTGCTGGTGCTCGCCGAGGGCGTCAACCGGACGCCGCACGTGCCGGCCCCGGTCGCGCCGGCGGCGATGCACGGGCTGCGCGGCCCGGCGCTGGTGCTGCCGAGCGACGGCATCCGGGAGTTCCACGTGATGCTCTGGTCCACCGACGGCTTCCCGAAGATCGTCAACGGGCTGGCGTCGTTCGTCCCGGCCAAGCAGCAGGAGATCCGGGCGGCGAGCGCGGGCTTCCCGGACGCCGCGTCGGTGGCGTACCTGCGGGGCGTCGGGGTGCGCACGGTGGTGGTGCTGCCGGCCTACACGGCGGGCACCCCGTGGCAGGGCGCGGAGACCCGGCCGGTGGACGGGCTGGGCGTGCGGCGCGAGGCCGTGGGCGACGGGTACGTCTACCACCTCGACTGAGACTGGTACGTCTACCACCTCGACTGATCGGCCGTCGCCGTCCCGCCGGCCGGGCGAGTTTGTTTGGAGTGCTTCCTAACTCGGCCCGGTAGAGGTTACCGTGAATGCCTTCCTCGGCAGCGGGAGCCGCGCGCGCCGGTGGGAAGCCCGGGCAGGCTTCCCGCGCCCCGACGTCGGGCCTGGGCACGGTCGTCCGTCGACCGCCGACGTCGTGCTCGTCCCACCATCACGGGCATCCCCGAGAGGAAACCGCAGATGCGGAGAGGTCTTGTCGGCGCGGTCACCACCGTGCTGGCCGCCGCCACGGCAGTCGTGGCCGTTCAGTTCACCGTCGCCCCGTCCACCGAGGCGGTCGCGGCCGCCTCGGAGCCGTACTCCTTCAAGAACGTACGTATCGACGGTGGCGGCTTCGTCCCCGGCGTCGTCTTCAACCCCACCGAGAAGAACCTGATCTACGCCCGCACCGACATCGGCGGCCTGTACCGCTGGGAGCAGGCCAGCCAGTCCTGGACGCCGCTGCTGGACTGGGTCGGCGCGGACAAGTGGGGCTACAACGGCGTGGTCAGCGTCGCCACCGACCCGGTGCAGACCAACCGGGTGTACGCCGCCGTCGGCATGTACACCAACGACTGGGACCCGAACAACGGCGCGATCCTGCGCTCGTCGGACAAGGGCGCGACCTGGCAGGCCACCGAGCTGCCGTTCAAGAACGGCGGCAACATGCCCGGCCGGGGCATGGGTGAGCGCCTCGCCGTCGACCCGAACAAGAACAGCACGATCTACTACGGCGCCGAGGGCGGCAACGGCCTGTGGCGCAGCACCGACTACGGCGCGACCTGGGCCAAGGTCGCCAACTTCCCCAACGTCGGCAACTACAAGGCCGACCCGAACGACACCACCGGCTACCAGAGCCAGAACCAGGGCCTGACCTGGGTCTCGTTCGACAAGAGCACGGGCACGGCCGGCAACGCCACCCAGACGATCTACGTCGGCGTGGCCGACAAGGCCAACCCGGTCTACCGCAGCACCAACGGCGGCGCCACCTGGGAGCGGATCCCCGGCCAGCCGACCGGCTACCTCGCCCACAAGGGCGTCGTGGACCCGGTGGGCGGCTACCTCTACATCGCCACCAGCGACACCGGCGGCCCGTACGACGGGGCCAAGGGCGACGTGTGGAAGTTCAACCGGGCCACCGGCGCGTGGACGCAGATCAGCCCGATCCCGTCGTCCAGCTCCGACGCGTACTTCGGCTACTCCGGCCTGACCATCGACCGGCAGAAGCCGAACACCCTGATGGTGGCCACCCAGATCTCCTGGTGGCCGGACGCGATCTTCTGGCGCAGCACCGACGGGGGCGCGACCTGGTCCCGGATCTGGGAGTTCACCAGCTACCCGGAGCGCAGCAAGAAGTACACCATGGACATCTCCTCGGTGCCGTGGCTGACCTTCGGCACCAACCCGGCCCCGCCGGAGGAGACGCCGAAGCTGGGCTGGATGAACGAGTCGGTCGAGATCGACCCGCACGACTCCAACCGGTTCATGTACGGCACCGGCGCGACCATCTACGGCAGCACCGACCTGACCAAGTGGGACACCGGCGGCCAGCTCACCATCAAGCCGATGGTCAAGGGCCTGGAGGAGACCGCCGTGCTCGACCTGATCAGCCCGCCCACCGGGGCCCCGCTGGTCAGCGCGCTCGGTGACCTCGGCGGCTTCCGGCACACCGACCTCGACGCGGTGCCGGCGAAGATCTTCAGCCAGCCGGTCTTCACCAGCACCACCAGCATCGACTACGCCGAGACCAACCCGGCGACGATGGTGCGGGCCGGCAACTTCACCGACGCCGACCGCCCCAACGACAGCCATGTCGCGTTCTCCACCGACGGCGGGGCCAACTGGTTCCAGGGCAGCGAGCCGGGCGGGATCAACAACGGCGGCACCGTCGCCGCGTCCGCCGACGGCAGCCAGTTCGTCTGGTCGCCGGGCGACGCCGGCCAGCAGGTCGTCCGCTCGGTGGGCTTCGGCAACTCGTGGACCGCGGCGACCGGGATCCCGGCCAACGCCGTCGTCGAGTCCGACCGGGTCAACAAGAACAAGTTCTACGGCTTCTCCGGCGGCAGGTTCTACGTCAGCACCAACGGCGGGGCGAGCTTCACCGCGTCGGCGGCCACCGGGCTGCCGAGCACCGGGAACGTGAAGTTCAAGGCGGTGCCCGGCAAGGAGGGCGACATCTGGCTGGCCGGCGAGGGCGGGCTGTGGCGCTCGACCGACTCCGGGGCCACCTTCGTCAAGCAGGCCGGCGTGTCGTCGGCGGTGAACGTGGGCTTCGGCAAGGCGGCCCCCGGGCAGACGTACCCGGCGCTGTTCGTCTTCGGCACCGTCGACGGGCAGGCCGGCCTGTTCCGGTCGGACAACACCGGCGCGGCCTGGGTCCGGATCAACGACGACAAGCACCAGTACGGCAACGCGGGCGAGGCGCTGACCGGCGACCCGCGCGTCTACGGGCGGGCCTACCTGGGCACCAACGGGCGGGGCATCATCGTCGCCGACCGGCTCGGCGGGGCGACCACCCCGCCGGCGACGACGCCCCCGGTCACGACCCCGCCGGCGACCACCCCGCCCGCGACGACCCCGCCGGCCACCACGCCCCCGGCCACCACGCCTCCGGTCACGACGCCTCCGGCGACCCCGACGGGCACGCCCGTTCCGGCCGGGGCCTGCTCGGCGACGTACAAGGTGACGACCTCCTGGTCCGGCGGCTTCCAGGGGGAGGTGACCGTGAAGAACAACAGCGGCTCGCCGAAGAGCTTCTGGGGAGTGGTCTGGAACTTCCCCGGCGGCCAGCAGATCACCCAGCTCTGGGGCGGCACCTACACCCAGACCGGGGCGCAGGTCGTGGTGCGGGACGCGGGCTGGAACGGGGCGCTGCCGGTCGGCGGCAGCACCACCTTCGGCTTCGTCGCCAGCGGGACCGGGGCCAACTCGACCCCGGCGATCCTGACCTGCACGGCCAACTGACCGCACACTGACCGCCCCGCGCGGTCCCGACACGCCGGGCCGGCCTCCCCGCACGGAGGCCGGCCCGGTTCGTGTCTCGAAGGGGCCCGGACGGTTGCCGGCCCCGCGTGCTCGCCGGGCCTCGGGCGCTCCTCGGCGGACCGGCGGCGACGGTCGGCCGGGGGCCAGCCGCCCGGGACTCGGCCGGGCAGGGGTCGGCCGTCCAGGACCCGGCCGGACAGGGGTCAGCCGTCCAGGCCGACCGGGGAGTTGGGCCGGTCGACGTCGACGAACTCGATCTCCTCGACGTCGCGCTCGCCCCGCCGCCCGGCGGCCCGCGCCGCCGAACCGGCGGCCCAGCCGATCGCCGCCCCGGCCAGCGCGGCCCCGACCAGCAGCGCCCAGGGCAGGGCGGGCCGGCGACCGGCGAGCGCGTCGAAGGCCCGCACCGCCCGGCGGCGCGCCTCGTCGGCCGCGGAGCCGACCAGGTCGCCCGCGTCGTCGGCGAGGCCCGAGCCGCTGCGCCGGGCGGAGCGGGCGGTGTCGCGCACGCTGTCCCCGGCGGAGACGACGGCGGAGGCCAGGTGCTGCCAGGCCTGGTCCGCGATCCGCTCCGGCTTGCTGCGGCGCTCCAGCAGGTTGGTTCCGAACATCGTGCTACCTCCTCGGGTGCCGAAGCTTGCGGCCACTTCGGACTGCGGCGTGGGACCGGTGGGCGGCCGACGCGCCGGGCACTGTCCCGGCGCGGTCCGCCCACCGGGGCAGTGCCCCGCCCGACGCCGCCGCAAACCCCGGCGCGTCGGCCGTGCCCTCAGCGTACGGACACCACCGCCGCGCCCCGGGCGAAGTCGTCGTCGTCATCGTCATCGTCGTCGTCCCCGGCGCCGCCGAAGCCGCAGGCCAGCATGAGTGCGAGCAGCGCGCCGACGCCGGCCAGGCCGGCCAGTCTCCGGATCATGGGGGTGGTCCCTTCCGTGCTACGGGTGTGGATGCCGCCGATGCTAGGCGGGGCGGGCAACGGCGGCGGGTCCGGCCGGTGACGGAAGGTGGTCACACGCCCGGGGTGCGGGGTGCGCGCAAAGGTCGGGGGAGACCGCTACCCTGGGTCGGCGACACCGGCCCCGGGCCGGTCGTCCGGCAAACAGGATCTGAAAAGTCCGGATAAGGGCAGCGTGTTTTGCCCTGATCCACGAATTGCTCATCCCGAGGGGTGGCGACCGAGGCCATCGGAGGAATACTCTCGGTCGCGGCCCGCGTACTGATGAGGCGCCCGTCAACGGGCGAGTGGAGGTGCTCGCGTGAGCCTGTCGATCGTGAAGTCGGTTCTTTCCGGTGGTGTCATCGAAATCGCCCCGCGCGGTGAGATCGACGTCGACACCGCGTACGAGGTGCGTGAAGCCATCGCCGAGGTGCTCACCAAGGGGCGGCCCGCCCGCATCGAGCTGAACATGCGTCTCGTCACCTTCATCGACTCCGTCGGCATCAGCGCGATGGTGGCCGGCTTCCAGACCGCCGAGGTCAGCGGGGTGAAGCTGGTCGTCACCGAGCCGAGCCGGTTCGTGCACCGGCAGCTCTGGGTGACCGGCCTGCTCGGGCTCTTCGGCGCCCCGGAGCCCTACCTCGCGGGCACGGCCACCCCCGAGGTGCTGCCGGGCGCCTGACGCGGCCGCCGGCGCAGGTCCACGTGCCGGGGCGTTCGGCCCTTCCCCCACGCCCCCGGGTGGGGGACGATCGACGGATGCCCCGGCGCGAGAGCTTCCAGTACTCGGTCCAGGCCCGCTGCCCGCGGGCGGAGGCGGTGGCGCTGCTCAGTGACCCCGCCCGGCAGACCGAGCTGCATCCGTTGATCACGCGGGTGCGCCGGCTGCCGCCCCGGCCGGGCACCCTGGCCAGCTACGCGATCACCGACCAGCTCGCCGCCGGGCCGCTGCGCTTCGGGGTGACGTACCAGGCGGACGTGCTGACGGTGACCGACGACGAGATCGTCACGGTGGCCCGGCAGCGGCCGGCCACGACGGTGCGTAACCACACCCGGCTGCGCGACGAGCCGGACGGCCTCCTCCGCGTCGACGTGGAGATCACACTGGCCGCGCCGACGCCGCTGTTCGGCTACGCCTTCCGGCAGGCCCGCTCGGCGCACCTCGGGCTGGCCCGCCGGCTCGGCGAGGTGCTCGGCCGGGCGGCGTAGCGCCCGGCGACCCGCCCCCGTGGGGGAGGGCCGCCGGGGCGCGTGGCTCAGATCACCGACAGGTGCACGTGGTTCGTGTGGTCGCTGGACGGGTCGCCGTTTCCGCCGCTGTACGCCTTCCAGCCGCTGCTGGGCAGCCAGATCTGCTTGAACCAGATCACGTAGAGCACGGCGAGCCGGTCGGCGTTGCGCACGAAGTACGCCGCCAGGTTGTTGCCGTAGGTGCGGTCCCCGCCGCTGGCCACGCCGCCGAAGCCGCCCTTCTGCGCGGCGAAGTCGCAGGCCCGGCCCTTCGGGTGCTCGCCGGAGCCGCCGGGGCGGTAGCAGGAGACGTACCGGGTGAAGCCGGCGGCCTTGGCCTGGTTGAGCGCGTGCAGGGTGCGCGGGGTGATGCAGCCGTTGGCCGGGGTGGGGTCGTTGACGCTGCACGACTCCGCCGGCCAGGAGCCGTCGGAGTTGCGCTTCGCGGGGGTGGCGTTCGCGCTGGAGGTGCCGCCCGGGCTGGACCCGCCGCCGCTGCTGCTGGCCTTGTCGTTGGCCACGGTGAGGGCCCGTTCGGCCTGCTCCTTGCGCTTGCCCATCAGCGCGACCTGCTTGCGCTGCTCGCGGATCTCGCCGTCGAGGGCCTGCCGGGTCTTCGTCGCCTCGTCCCGGGTGGTCAGCAGCTCGCGCAGCGCCCGGTCCTCGTTCGCGGCGATCGTGTCGAGCGCGGCGGCCCGGTCGAGGAACCCCTCGGGGGAGCTGCTGTCGAGCAGCACCGAGGCGGCGGTGAGCCGGCCCTTCTTGTACGCCACCCCGGCGATCTCGCCGACCTTGGCGCCCCGGGTGACCAGCTCGGCCTCGACCGTCTTGAGCTGGCCGCCGAGCTGCTGCTGCCGCTTCACCGAGCGGTCGAGGGCGGTCTTGGCCTCCAGGTAGCCCTTGCTGGCCGCCTCGAGCTGGGCGCGCAGGGCGGGCGTGCCGCCCTCCTCGTCGTCGCCGGGCGCGGCGAGCAGGCCGACCGGCGGCGCGGCCCCGGCCGGCGTCACCGGCGCGACCCCGAGGCCGACGGCGAGCGTCAGCGCCAGCGCCGCCGCCACCCGGGCGGCGATCCTTCCTACAGGTGCCACTACTGGCATGTGCGTGTCCTTCCGTCAGCCGCCGACCGGGTTAGCTGACGGGTTCGGGACGGAAGATCCCTACCGCTGGAGCGGATGCACCCCACACACATGGTTCCCCGGCTCGCCCACGGGCGATTAGGCGGCGGCCACCACAGGCGCCGGAGGGCGCCGCCCGGCGGTGGCCGGGGCTGAGCCTACCGGTGCATATGGGGCCAGCGCTGCCTCCGTGACGGAGGGTACGCGGATGAAACCTGTCAAGTCGGCCATTCGGCCGCGAATGTCGCAAAAATTGATGGATTCCGGTCTCACCAGCCGGCCGGGCCGCAGCCGTCGCGGGCCGCTCCGGGCTCGACCTGCAACGTGGCGTGCTCGATGTGGAAGTCCTCGTGCAGGGCGGTGCGGGCGGCGGTCAGCACCGCGCCGACCTCCGCGCCGGGCGCCATGGTCAGGTGGGCCGAGGCGACCTCCATGCCGGAGGTCAGCGTCCAGACGTGCAGGTCGTGCACCTCGACCACGCCGGGCACGGCGGCCAGCCGGTCGTGCACGGCGGTCACCTGGAGGTGCTCCGGCGCGGCCTGCACCAGGATGCGCACCGCGGCCCGCCCGAGCCGCCAGGTGCGGGGCAGGATGAACACGCCGATCGCGACGGCCACCGCCGGGTCCGCCCACCACCAGCCGGTCGCCATGATCAGCACCGCCGCGCCGATCACGCCGACCGACCCGAGCAGGTCGCCCAGCACCTCCAGGTACGCCCCGCGCATGTTGATGCTCTCCTTCGCCCCGCTGCGCAGCAGGGCGAACGCGGCGACGTTGGCGAGCAGGCCCAGCACCGCCACCACGAGCATCGGGCCGGTGGTCACCTCGGGCGGGTCGCCGAAACGGCGGACGGCCTCGACGAGGACGTAGACGGCGACGCCGCTGAGCAGCAGGGCGTTGCCGAGCGCGGCGAGCACCTCCAGCCGGTAGAGCCCGAAGGTGCGCTGCGGGTCGGCGGTGGCCCGGCGGGTGGCGGTGATCGCGGCGAGCGCCATGCCGATGCCGAGCACGTCGGTGAACATGTGCCCGGCGTCGGAGAGCAGCGCCAGCGAGCCGGTGCCGAGCGCGGTCACCGCCTCGACGATCATCAGCGCGGCGAGCAGCGCGAACGCCGCCCAGAGCCGCCCCGAGTGGCGGTCCGCCACGTTCGCCGCCCCGTGGTGGTGGTCATGCCCTGCGCCCATGCCCGCACCCTCCGTCCGTGATCCCCGCCGGGCCCAATCTATGCTCACATCGCAATATGTGCAAGTGATCGACAGTGGCCCGCCCCGGGAACGGCGGGGCGGGCGGTCAGCCCGTCGGGTCGATCGTGACGAGGCGCTGGGTCGCCCGGGACAGCGCCACGTACAGCGTCCGCACGCCCGAGCCCGGGTCGGCCCGGATCTCGCCCGGGGCGACCAGCACCACCCCGTCGTACTCCATGCCCTTGGCCTGGAGGCTGGTCACCACCTGCAGGCGCGGCGCGGCCCGGCCCGCCAGCCAGCCCGCGACCTCGTCGCGGCGCGGCACCGGCGTGATCACCCCGACCGTGCCCTCCACCTCGCCGAGCAGGTCGCCGACCGCCGCGACGGTCGCCGCCGCCAGCCCGGCCGCCGGCACGGTCAGCTCGACCGGGGCCACGCCGGTCGACCGCACCGCCCGGGGCAGCGCCAGGTCCGGGTAGAGCCGGCGGATCTCCGCCGCCGCCACCGCGAAGATCTCCGCCGAGTTGCGGTAGTTGGTGGTCAGCTCGAACTCGTGCCGCCGCCGCCGGCCCAGCGCCGCGTCCCGCGCCCGGGTCAGCTCCTGCGGGTCCCCCGTCCACGCGGTCTGCGCCGGGTCGCCCACCACCGTCCAGGACGCCAGCCGGCCGCGCCGGCCGATCATCCGCCACTGCATCGGCGACACGTCCTGCGCCTCGTCGACCACCACGTGCGCGAAGTCGCGGTAGTCCTCCGGCCGCTCCCGGGCCGCCTCGCGCGCCGCCCGCTGCCGGTCGGCGTGCGTGCTCAGCTCGCGGACGCCCCCGGCGAGCTGGAACGGGTCGCGCTTCGCCCGCTTCGGCTGCACCGGCTTGCCCAACAGCGCGTCCAGCTCGTCGAGCAGGGCGACGTCGGCGATCGTGAGCCCCTCGGCGTCCAGCGTCCGGTACGCCTCGACGAGCAGGCCGGCCTCCGCCCGGGACAGCACCCCGGCGGCGTACCGCCGCAGCCGGTCGGGGCGGGCCAGCCAGCCCAGCACGTGCCGGGGGTGCAGCCGCGGCCACCACGCCTTGAGGAACTCGCGGAACTCGGGCCGCTCGGCGATCTCGTCCTCGAACGCCCGCTGCTCCGGCAGCCGGCCGATGCTCAGCCGCCGGGCCTGCGCCCACAGCGCCGCGAACACCCCGTCGAAGCCCGCCCGGCGCGACTCGTTGCGGCGGGCGCCCCGGCCCAGCGCCCGGTCCCGGATGCCGTCGAGCTCCCGGCGGTCGAGCCGCAGCAGCTCACCCCGGTAGAGCAGGCGCAGCTCGCCCGGCCCGCCCGGCACCGCGTCCCGCACCGCCCGCTCCAGCACCCGGCGCATCCGCAGCGACCCCTTCACCGCCGCCACCTCCGGCGGGTCGGTGCGCGTCGCGCCCATCCCCGGGAACAGCGACCCCAGCGAGCGCAACGTCGCCGTCTCCTCGCCCAGCGACGGCAGCACCGAGGCGATGTACTCCACGAACACCGCCGACGGGCCCACCACCAGGATGCCGCCGCCCGCGTAGCGGCTGCGGTCGGAATAGAGCAGGTACGCCGCCCGGTGCAGGGCCACCGCCGTCTTGCCCGTGCCCGGCCCGCCCGAGACGATCGTCACCCCGGAGGCGGGGGAGCGGATCGCCTCGTCCTGCTCACGCTGGATCGTGGCCACGATGTCGCGCATCCCCCGGCCGGTGGCCCGGGACAGGGTCGCCAGCAGCCCGCCGTCGCCCACCACCGCCATGTCCGGCGGGGCCGCCGCCGGGTCCAGCAGGTCGTCCTCGATCCGGGTCACCCGCTCCGCCGACGAGGAGATCGTGCGGCGCCGCACCACGCCCAGCGGCTGGGCCGGCGTCGCCTGGTAGAAGGCGGCGGCGGCCGGGGCCCGCCAGTCCACCACCAGGGTCTCGGCGTCCTCGCCGCGCACCCCCAGCCGCCCCACGTGCAGCACCTGCCCCTCCCGCAGGTCCAGCCGGCCGAAGACCAGCCCCTCGTGCTCGGCGTCGAGCACGTGCCGGCGCTGCGCGGCGTGGAAGACCATCGCGTCCCGCTCGACGAGCGCCCCGAAGTTGCCCACCCGGGCCAGGCGGTAGCCGTCCTTCTCGGCCTGCGCGGCGAAGCGGCGCAGCTCGGCGAGGCGGGCGTACACCCGGTCGAGGTGCCGCTGCTCGGCGGCGATCTCCTGCTCCAGGGTCGTGCGGTCGGTCAACGTACGGGCTCCTCGCAGACGGCGGCATCGGCCGCGCCAGGGGCGCGGCGGCGCGCCGGGGTGACCGGGTGAGGGTACGGCCAGCAGCCGACGGGTTCGCGGGGCCATGCCGCCGCCGCGATCCACCCCACGTCCCGGACGGCCCGGCGCGGGCCCCGGTCAGGTGCCGTGCGGCCCCGGTCAGGGCCGCGCGGACGCCTCGCGCGCCCCCGCCAGCACCCGGTCCAGCACTCCGGTCAGGGCGGCGTTGACCTGCGCGGGCCGCTCCATCATCAGCATGTGCCCGGCGCCCGGGCAGACCGTCAGCTCCGTCGCCGGCAGGGCCGCCGCGATCGACTCCGCGCACGGCGGCGGGGTGAGCCGGTCCCGGTCGCCGACCAGCGCCGCCGCCGGCAGGTGGGCCAGCGCGGCGAGGGTGTCCAGCCGGTGCTGGGCCCCGATCGACGCCCGGAACCCGCCGATCGAGCGCAGCGTGGCCCGGGCCACCGCCGAGGTGACCAGCCGGATGTCGGTCGGGTCGCAGCGGTCGCCGAAGAGCATCCAGCGGATGCTGGGCCGCAGGGCGCGCAGCAGGGCCCGGGGCGGCCGCCACGCGCCGCAGCGGGCCAGCACCCCCGCGCCGGTGGTCTCGGCCAGCCGGATCAGCCGGGCGATGCGGGGGGAGAGGCCGTACACGGTGTGGGTGTGCCCCTCGGCGGTGGTCGAGACGAACACCAGCCCCGCCGCGCGGGCGGCGAAGTGGCCGGGGTGCCGGTGCGCGTACTCCATGATCGTCATGCCGCCCATCGAGTGCCCGACCAGCACCACCGGCCCGGCCGGCGCGACGGCGTCGAGCACGGCGGCCAGGTCGTCGCCGAGCTGGGCCAGGGTGGCGGTACGCAGCGCCATGCAGCCGGACCGGCCGTGCCCCCGGGCGTCGTAGGTGACCACCCGGACCCGCTCGCCGAACCGCTCGCGCAGCTCGGCGAGCTGCCGGTGCCAGCTGCGCCCGTCGAGCGTCCAGCCGTGCAGCAGGACGGCGGTGACCTCGGCGTCGACCGGCCCGGACGCCTCCACGTGCAGGCGCACGTCGTCCGCGAGCCGCACCTCGACGTGTTCCGGCATCGCCGCCTCCCCTCGGGCCGCCACGGAAACTTCACCGCCGGGTGACCCAGCAGTAACAAACCGACTACCCGCCATGACACCACGCCAACCCTGTGCAAGGAAGGGCCCCTTCTTAACGCCTGCGGTAGAGAAGGGTCCCCTTCTCACCTTTCCCGTGCGGTGGGGCGGGGCGCAGACGGCGAACCGCCCGCCGGGTGGCCCGGCGGGCGGTTCGGGGTGGCGCAGGTGAAGCGGGTGTCGCGCAGGTGAAGCGGTCGGGCGGGTGTCGCGGGCGGGCTCAGCCGCCGAAGACACCGGCCTCGGCGAGGCGCTTCTCGGTGGCGTCCCAGCCGTGGTCGGGGTGGGCGGCCGCGAGGCTGTTCAGCTCGGCCCGGATCTTGGCGGCGTGGCCGGCGGCGGCCAGCACCCGGATCTCTTCGACGAAGGCGTCGGAGTCGGTGCGCAGGTGCGCGGTCTTGCCGTTGGTCAGGTTCCGCACGTAGGCGTGCTTGCCGCCGTTGAGCGGGATCAGGTACTTGAACTCGCCCAGCACGCTGAGGGCCCCACCCTGGCCAGCCTGGCCGGCCCGGACTGACGCGCGCGCGGTCTTAGAGGTGTTGCTCGCCACGGAGGTACTCCTTGGAGACGTACGGGAGGACGGGAACGTCCGGGGGCTGTGACGGGTGACGCCCGGGAAGAGCCTCGCCCCGCCGAAGATGTGCGCGGCACAAGCCGCCGAGAGAACTGTACACGACCACGATGCCTGGCTGGTCACCGCGACTGTCGCCAGGGCACAACCGAGGCCACCGGCCCGGCATTCCGGCCGGGGGCGGGCAACGGCGGCGCCCGTCGCGCCCGATCCGCAGCGGCGGATTTTCCGATTCCCTGGCGCACCATCCGTCCCACCAGTCATCATGTGTTCCAACAGCCACTCGGGTGCCGAGGTCGTAGGGGAAGACGCACCTCGCTCTCCGGGAGGTCACCGTGCCAACGCGTGGCGTCGTATACGTCCACTCGACCCCGCTCGCCGTGTGCTCACACGTCGAGTGGGCGATCGCGCGCGTCCTTGCCGCGCCGGTCAACCTGCAGTGGACGGCTCAGCCCGTCGATCCCGGCGCCCGCCGGGCCGAGTGCGGGTGGACCGGTCGCCCGGGGACGGGCGCCGAGCTGGCTGCTGCCCTCCGGCAGTGGCCCATGATCCGTTTCGAGGTGACCGAGGAACCAAGCGCGGGCGTCGACGGTGAACGCTTCATGTACGTTCCGGGGCGGGGCCTGTTCCGGGCGACCGTCGGCGCGGCCGGCGACATCCAGCTCGGCGAGGACCGGCTGCGCGGCATCATGGCGGCCGCCCGGGCCCCCGAGGCCCTCGCGCACGCGCTCGACAAGGCGCTCGGCACCGCCTGGGACGCCGAGCTGGAGCCCTACCGGTACGCGGGCGACGGCGCGCCGGTGACGCTGCTCACCCGGGTCGGCTGAGCGCCGCCCCACGCGCGTCCATCCGGAGGCGGCCGACCGTCCCCGGTCCCCGGCGCGGTGACTTGACCGGGCCGAGTTGCCCCGATAAGGGGTGAACTGGTGGGATGGACCGCGTGTCGAACTCCCCGCGACGTGCCGGCGTCGCGCTCGCCGTCCTGACCGCCGTGCTGCTCACCGGGTGCACGGGGGAGCCGGACCGGCCCCGCCCCGCCCCGTCGGCCAGCCCCGCCGCGGCCGACCCGACCTCGTCGGGCGCGCCGACGCCGACGGCCGCCGACCCGGCCGCCCGCGCCGCCGCCCTGGTCGCCGCCCTCGCCGACGAGGACCTGGTCGGCCAGGTCCTGATGCCCTACGCGTACGGCGACAACGCCACGAAGGTCTCCACCGGCTCCGCCGCCGGCAACCGGGCCCTCGCCGGGGTGGACACCCCGGCCGAGATGGTGGCGAAGTACCGGCTGGGCGGGCTGATCCTGGTCGGCTTCAGCGCCGACGACCCGACCTCCGGCAACCAGGAGACCACCAACGTCGACAACCCGCGGCAGGTCCGCGAGCTGACCACCGGCCTGCGCGACGCCGCCGGGAAGCTGCCCGCCGGCGCGGCCCCGCTGCTGATCGGCACCGACCAGGAGTACGGGGTGGTCACCCGGATCACCGACGGGGTCACCCTGCTGCCCAGCCCGCTGGCCGCCGGGGCGGCCGGGGACCCGGCGCTGACCGAGGCCGCCTGGCGGGCCGCCGGTCAGGAGCTGGCCGCGATGGGGATCAACCTCGACTTCGCCCCCGTCGCCGACGTGCTGGTCACCCGGAGCACGGTGATCGGCTCCCGGTCGTTCGGCGCGGACCCGAAGCGCGCCTCGGCCCAGGTGGCCGGCGCGGTGCGCGGGTTGCAGGGCGCCGGGGTGGCGGCCAGCGTCAAGCACTTCCCGGGCCACGGCCTGAGCGCCGCCGACTCCCACGAGGAGCTGCCGGTGGTCGGCCAGAGCCGCAAGGTCCTCGACGCCACGGCGTTCCCGCCGTTCTCCGCCGGCATCGACGCCGGTGCCCTCGCCGTGATGTCCGCCCACCTCGACGTCACCGCCGTCGACCCGGGCACCCCGGCGACGTTCTCCCACAAGCTGCTCACCGGCGTGCTGCGCGGCCAGCTCGGCTTCAAGGGCGTGGTGATCACCGACGGCATGAACATGGCCCCCGCCAAGCGCTGGTCGCCGGGGGAGGCGGCGGTGCGGGCGCTCAAGGCCGGCAACGACCTGATCCTGATGCCGCCCAACGTCACCCAGGCGTACGACGGGCTGCTCGCCGCCCTGCGCGACGGCTCGCTGCCCCGGGCCCGGCTGGTCGAGGCCGTGACCCGGGTGCTGACCATGAAGTTCACCCTGGCCGGCACGCCCGCCCCGGCGATGTCCACCCTGAACGACGCGGAGCACCGTCAGGCCGCCGAGGCGCTCGCCGCCGGCGCGGTCACCGTGCTGCGCGGCTCCTGCACGAAGGGGGTCGCCGCCCCCGTCACGGTCACCTCCTCCGGCGGCCGGGAGAAGACCCGCGACCTGCTGACGCAGGCGCTCACCGCCGCCGGGGTGCAGGTGGTGCCGAGCGGCGGCACCCGGGTGCACCTCGTCGGGTACGGCGACGGCAGCGGCGACCTCGCCGCCGACGCGGCGGTGACCGTGGCGATGGACACCCCGTACGTGCTGGCGAAGGCGAAGTCGCCGACGCTGTTGGCGACGTACTCCTCCAGCGCCGCGTCGATGACCGCGCTGGCGAACGTGCTCGCCGGCCGGGCCCGCCCGACCGGCCGCGCCCCGGTGCCGGTGCCGGGGCTGCCCGCGACGACCTGCGGAAACTGACCACCGGCGGCGGCCGGCGGTCGGCGCGCACGGGCCTTGCGGGCCGGGCCCGGCTGGTAGCGTGCGGCTGTCCGAGCGCCGCAGACGAGACGGAGGCGAGCCCCGTGACGCCACCGGAGCCGGCGCTGTCGGTCGTGGTGCCGATGTTCAACGAGGAGAGCGTGCTGCCGCTGTTCGCCCCGCGGCTGCGGGCCGTCCTCGACGCGCTCGGCGAGCCGTACGAGGTGCTGGTGGTCGACGACGGCAGCACCGACGGCACCCCCGCCGGCCTGGCCGGGCTGCGCGCCCGCTGGCCGCAGCTGCGGGTGCTGCGGCTGCGCCGCAACAGCGGCCACCAGGCGGCCCTGGTCGCCGGGGTGCTGCGGGCCCGGGGCCGGTGGGTGGTCAGCCTCGACGCCGACCTCCAGGATCCGCCCGAGACCGTCGCCGAGATGCTGCGCCGGGCCCGCGCCGACGACCTCGACATCGTCTACGGGGTGCGCGCCGACCGCAGCCGCGACACCCGCTTCAAGCGGTGGACCGCCGCCGGCTACTACCGGCTGATGCGCCGCCTGGTCGGCAAGCAGGTGCCCGCGCAGGCCGGCGACTTCCGGCTGCTCAGCCGGGCGGCCGTGGAGGCCCTGCGCGAGCTGCCCGAGCGCAGCCCCGTGCTGCGGCTGGTGGTGCCCTGGCTCGGCTTCCCCAGCGGCGAGGTCACCTACCAGCGCGAGGAGCGGGCCGCCGGCCGCACGAAGTACCCGCTGTCCCGGATGGCGGGGCTGGCCGCCGAGAGCGTCACCAGCTTCTCCGCCGCGCCGCTGCGCGTGGCCACCTGGCTGGGGCTGGTCGGGGTGGCCGTGTGCGGGGTGCTGGTGGTGGTCGCCGTCGCCGCCTGGCTGGCCGGCTCGACGGTCACCGGCTGGCCCTCGCTCTACGTGGCGATCCTCTTCCTCGGCGCGGTGCAGCTGCTCTGCCTCGGCCTGCTCGGCGAGTACGTGGCCCGGATCTACACGGCCGTGCAGGGCCGCCCCGCGTACTTCGTGGCCAGCGACACCGCCGGGCCCGGCGCGGCCGACGCCGCCGGTCCGGCGGCCGGCGACGCGGCCGAGCTGGCCGACAGCCTCCGGTGACCGCGCTCGCCACCGGCGGCGCAGACCCGACCGGCCCCCGCCGCCGCGCCGCCGCCACGCCGGGCCCCGCGACCGCCGACGCCGTACCCGCCCCGGCCACGCGGGCCGGCGGCGACGGGCCAGCCCGGCGTCCCGCCGCCCTGCGGTACGCCCCGGCCGTCGCCGGCTACGCCGTCGTCGCCGCCGCGCTGCTGGCCACCGGCACGCCCGTGGCCGACCTGGCCCGCTGGACCGGGTACGCGCTGCTGGCCGTGCTGCTGCCGGGCACGCTGGTGTTCCGCGCGCTGCGCCGCCGCCCGCACACCCTCGTCGAGGACGTGGCGTTCGGCGCGGCCGTCGGCCTGGTGCTGGAGCTGGCCGGGTGGGCGGCGTTCACCGCCGCCGGCCTGCCCCACCTGCTGTGGCTGTGGCCCCTGGCGGTGCTCGTGCCGTTCGCCGTCGTGCCCCGGCTGCGCCGCCACTGGCGGGCCACCGGGAACACCCCGGTGCCGACGGGCTGGGCCTGGGCCCTCGCCGGGGTGGTCGCCGGCTTCACCCTCTACCTCTACGAGTCGTTCCTGCGGGTCAACCCGGTGCTGCCCAGCGACGAGGGGCAGGCGCAATACATCGACCTCGCGTTCCAGCTCTCCCTGGCCGGGGCGGCCACCCACCAGGTGCCGCTGGACGTGCCGCAGGTCGCCGGGGAGCCCCTGCACTACCACTGGTTCGGGTTCGCCCACTTCGCGGCGGCCAGCCTGGTCAGCGGCGTGGACCTGCCGACGGTGTTCTTCCGGCTGGGCGTGCCGACGCTCTGCGCGCTGGCGGCCGTGCTGGCGGCGGTGGTCGGCTGGCGGGTCACCGGGCGGCCGTACGCGGGGGTGGCCGCCGCCGCGCTGATGTTCACCGTCGGCGAGTTCGGCTACGAGAACGGGATCCGCCAGCTCTTCGGCACCCAGGCCACGTTCATCGTGTGGGGCAGCCCGTCGATGACGTACAGCTGGGTGTTGCTCCTGCCGCTGGTGGCGGCGCTCGGCGAGCTGGTCGGGCGGGCCCGGGGCTCGACGGTGCCGGCGCTGGGGCGCGGCGCGTGGGTGCTCGCGGCGCTGTTCCTGGCCGCGTCGACCGGGGCGAAGGCCAGCTCGGTGCCGGTGGTGCTGGCGGCGCTGGCGTTCACCGCGGCGGTGTCGCTGGCGTTCCGGCGCACCCTGCCGCGGGCGGTGCTGGCGGCGGCCGGGCTGGCGCTGGCCGCGCAGCTGTTCGCCACCGCCGTGCTGTTCGCGTTCGAGAGCCACGGGGTGACCGTCGACCCGTTCTCGGGGCTGCGGCCCTACGTCGGGACGGGCCGCCCGGCGGCGACGACCGCGCTGCTGTGGGTGGCGGTGTCCGTCGCGTTCCTGCTCAACCTCCAGCTCCGGCTGGCCGGGGTGGTGGCGCTGCTGCGGCTGCGCCGGTGGCGGCTGGAGCCGGTGCAGGTGTTCCTGCTCGGCGGGGCGCTCGCCGGCCCGGCGATCTACCTGCTGGTGGGGCACCCGGGCAGCAGCAACCAGTACTTCACCCGGGCCGGCTTCGCGTTCGGGGTGGTCCTGTCGGCGTGGGGCTGGGCCGAGCTGGTCGACTCCGCCGCGCTGGGCGCGCGGGGCCGGGCGCTGCTCGGCGCTGGCGCGGCCGGGCTCGCCGTGCTGCTCACCGCCGTCCAGCTCTGGCGTCCGGCGGCGTCGCCGTCGACCCCGTCGTACGCGCCGGTGCTGCCGCTGCTGACCTGGGCGGCGGCGCTGGCGGCGGTGGCGCTGCTGGTCGGGCTGTGCTGGCCGGCGCTGGTCGGCCGCTGGCCGGGGCTCGCCGGCCGGGGCGGGGCGGTGCTGCTCACGGCTGCCCTGGTCGCGGGCGCGCCGGGGCTGGTGCTGGACGCCGCCGCCGCGCACCGGTTCCCCAACGGCGGGGCGTACCCGGTGGAGCGGATGCCGGCGTCCCGGGTGGCGGCGGCCCGTTACGTGCAGGAGCACAGCGCACCCGGCGACGTGGTGGCCACCAACGCGCACTGCCGGGCGGTGGTCAACGGCTGGTGCGACGCCCGGTCGTTCTGGGTCAGCGCCTACACGGAGCGCTCGGTGCTGGTGGAGGGGTGGGCGTTCGCGCCCCGGATGGTGGGCCTGCCCGGCGGCCCGTACGCCCCGTTCTGGGACGCCGGACGGCTGCGCGCCAACGACGCCGCGTTCACCGCGCCCACGGCCGACGGGCTGGCCGACCTGCGCGACACGTACGGCGTGCGCTGGCTGCTGGTGGACCGGCGGGTCGCGCCGGAGTCCCCGGCGCTGGCCACGCTCGCCGACCTGCGCTACACGAACGCCCGGACGGCGGTCTACCGCCTCCGCTGAGGCACGCGCCGCGCCCCGGTGGGTCCGTGCGCCCCGGCCCAGGTGTTAGGAGGGGCCCCTTGTACAACAGAATGCGTTAACAAGGGGCCCCTCCTTTCAACAGGGTCAGCGCAGCGGGAGGCTGCGGGCCACGGCCGCGCCGTGCGACTCGTACGCGGCCAGCAGGGCGGTCGGCCGGCCCGAGGCGACCGGCACGACGACGGTCACCGACCGGTTCGCCTTCAGCTCGACCGTCCGGTCACCGAGGGCGGCGGAGCCGTCCCAGGCGTACAGGTAGGCCGTGCCGGACCGGTCGGCGCGCAGGGTGACCTTCACCCCGCCGGGGACCCGGCGCTGGTCGGTCAGCCGCAGCGCCTTCTCGGGCAGCCGCGCCACGGCGGCCGGGGCCACCCCGTCGACCGCCGACTGGGCGATGGTCTGCGGGCTGTGCACGCTGCGCGCGGCGGTGTCCGGGAAGACCGGGGCGCTGGGCTGCCGCGCCGCCGGGGTGTAGCCGGGCAGGGTCGCCAGGCCGTAGCGGTACGGGTCGGCCCGCACGCCGGTGAACGTGGACCAGCCCAGCCGGGACTGGGAGCTGAGGTCCTGGGTGTCCGAGTCGTAGACGAGGACGTTGAAGCCCATCCGCTTCGGGTCCACCGCGTCGGGCAGCACCGCGAACGGGATGCTGGCCTCGATGGTGTAGCCGGCGTACGGGCTGGTCACCTTGCTGACCACGGTCATGCCCGGCGCGGTCGTCGCCCCCGGGCCCTGCCGGTTGTCGGCGTCGCGCTGCCAGCACGGCGGGTCACCGTTGGCCGGGTCGTCGGTGACGGGGAAGATGCCGGCCTTGAACACCGTGGAGGTGTCGGTCGAGTTCCCCTTCGGGTCGACGATGATCTCGACGCTGTCGGTGCGCCGCTGCCGCTTGCAGTCCTGCGGCACGACCTTGCGGCCGAGCACGTCGTCGGTGACCTGGACGAACACCTTCAGGGCGTCGGCGGTCCAGGCGATGCGGCCCGTCGCGGAGGCGTCCTGCGGCGTGGTGGCCTGCCCCTCCCAGATGCGGGAGAAGTCCAGCTCCTCGCCGGGGTACTCGCCGGCCGAGGCCACCCCGTCGACGGCGTGGCCGGCGCCGGCCTGCGGGACCTCGGTGGTCGGCACGATCTCCAGCGCGCCGGTCTCGACGGTGCTGCCGGCGGCGCTGGTGGTGGTGATGGTGATGCCGTAGTCGCCGTCCGTGCCGCCCTCGTTGGCGGTGGGCAGGGTGGCGTCGGTGTTGGTGACGGTGAAGGTGACCGCCCCGGTCGCGCCGGGGGCCAGGCGGGTGTAGCTCTTGGTCGCCGCGTCGGCGGTGAAGCCGGCGGGCAGCCCGAGGGTCACGGTGCCGCTGCGGGTGGCCTTGCCGTGGTTGCGCAGGTCGACGCGGACCGACCGGCTCTTGCCGGAGCCGATGGTGAGCACCGGCTTGATCAGCGTGTCGAGCTGGGGGTACCCGCCCTCGCCGGCCCACTCGCGGAACACGCCCACCTCGGGCAGCGGCTCCAGGGTGCCGCGCACGTCGGCGACGACCCGCACGGCCCGGTCGGTGCGCCCGACGCCCTGGCGGGTGGTCAGGGTCGCGCCGACGAGCTGCTGCTGGTTGGTGTCGGCGCCGGCGGGGACGGTGACGGTGAAGGTCGCGGTCCGTTCCTTGCCCGCCGGTACGCTGCCGCGCAGCGCGCCGGTGCCCTTGGCGGTCCAGCCCTGCGGCAGCCGCAGGTCGATCCGCGGCGCGGCCAGTGCCCGGTCCCGGGGCGCTCGCACGTGCGCGGTGACCTTGGCGGTCTCGCCGGGGGCGAGGTCGAACCGGTCGGTGGTGAGGTACAGCTCGGTGCCCCGGGGCAGCCCGCCGGCCGCGTTCGGCAGCACGGAGCCGCGCAGGATCGCCTCGGGCGAGGTGTCCGCCGGGTCGTACGGGACGCGGCTGTCGACCAGGGTGTAGAAGTCGCAGCGCATCTTCGTCGGGTCGGTGGGGGCGGCGGCGGTGCCGGCCCAGCCCTGGGTGACGTACTCCCGGCGGGCGTCGACCTCGATCTCGGCCCACGTCTTGCCGGTGACGCTCGGCGTGCCCTCCCAGACCCCGAAGACCTGGTCGGTGGGGACGGTCGGCACGAAGCTCGTCGCGCACTCGGGCCCGGTGGCCGAGGTGCCGGTGCCGCCCGTACGCAGGAACTTCGCGGCCCGGAACGGCTTGAGCCCCTCCTTGCGGAGCTGCTCGGGGAACGCGGCCGGGTCGGCGGCGGCGTGGAACGCCTCGGCGGCGAACCGGGCGGCCTGCTGGTGGTTGCCGTGGTTGCCCGGGGTCGGCGAGGGGTTCATGGTCATGACGATTTCGGGCCGGGTCTGCCGGATCACCCGGACGATCTGGGCGAGCGTGTCGTCGTGCCCCCAGATCTGCTCGGACAGCGGCGCGGACGCCGTGTACCAGAAGTCGACCCGGTCGAGGTTGTAGAGGTTCTCCACCCCGGCCCGGCCGATCGCGGTGCGCTCCTCGCGTTCGCGGATGATGCCGAGCGGGGGGCCCTCTTCGAGGCCGACGGCGTTGCCGCCGCCCTCGCCACGGGTGATGGTGACGACGCCGGCCTTGGCGCCGTGCTTCTCCTTCCACTGCCCGAGGGTGGCGAGGCTGCCGGCCTCGTCGTCGGGGTGGGCGCTGACGAAGAGGACGTCGAGGTCGACGGCGTCGCCCGCCCGGCCGCCGTGGCGGTCGGCGGCTGCGTCGGCGGGGGAGGCGAGGGCGGCGGCGGGCACCCCGGACAGGGCCAGGGCGAGCGCCGTGGGTAGCAGGAACGCCTTGATGCGCATGCGGATCCTTCCGGAACTGTCCCGGGTCCGGGCAGCGGCCATCGCCGTCGGACGCGGGGCGTCGACGCGGGGTCGCCGGTCGGGCGGCGGGACGGTGGGGCGGAGACGGTGGCCACCGGCGGTGCCGGGCCACGGTGGGCGGCGGCAGGGAACATCGCGGTACGGCGGCGGCGGGTCGCCGTCACCGGGGTCACGGCGGCGGCGGGTTGCCGTCACCGGCGGTACGGCAGCGGCGCGGACTCCGTCACCGGGTACAGCGGCGACGCGGGTGTCCGTACACACTGGAAGGCCTTCGCCCGGTGACGCTAGGGACCGGCGCGGCGGCCCGTCAATGCTTTGCAAGGTCTTTCTTCCTTTGCGGAAGAAATAAATCCAGGTCGGTCCACCTCTCCCGGCCACCCGACCGCCGCGCGCCCGCGCTCCGACACCGGTGTCGAAGCGGGACGTTTCCCCTGTTCGTGAGGGTGCCTCGGGCGGGCCGAGACGTTTTCGTTACTTGACTCGATAGTTCGTTCGCCGTAGGAAGGAAGTGTGACTGACGTGGTGACGCCACCAACGAGCCCGGTGAGCCGGGAGCGGTCGAAGGAGATCAAGCGGTTGTCCGTGATCTCCACCGCCCGCCAGGTGCGGGTGCTCTCCCGCGCCGAGCTGACCGAGCTCACCGGCCTGAGCCCCGCCACGCTCACCCCCCTCGTGCGCGAGCTGATCGCCGAGGGCTACCTCATCGAGCGGGGGCCCGGGGCGTCCCGCGCCGGCCGCCCCCGGGCGATGCTGGAGTTCAACCCGCGCGCCGAGCTGGTCGCCGCCGTCTCCCTGGAGCCGTCCCGGCTGAGCTGCGAGATCGCCGACAGCGACGGCACGGTCGTCGCCCACCGCACCGTCCGCCTCGCCGGCGACATCATCGACACCATCTGCCGGTCGGTGCCCGAGCTGGCCGGCGACGGCCTGCCGGCGCTGCGCGGGGTCGCCATCGCCGCGCCCGGCGTCTCCTCCGGCGGGGCCGTCCGGCTCGCCCCCTCGGTCGGCCTCGTGGAGGGCCGGCCGATAGGGGAGGCGGTGCAGCGGCACCTCGGCGTGCCGGTGGTGGTCGACAACGACGTCAACCTCATGGCGGCCGGCGAGCACGCGGCCGGCGCGGGCAGCGACGTCGCCGACCTGCTGCTGCTGCACGTCGCCGACGGCATCGGCGCGGGGCTGGTGCTCGACGGCCAGGTCCGCCGGGGCGCGGGCGGGGCGGCCGGCGAGGTCGGCTTCCTGCCGTTGGACCCGGCCGACCGGGGGCACGACGGGGTCGGCCCGTTCGAGGCCCGCTGGTCGGAGAACGCCGTGGCCGAGCGGGTGGTGGCCCTGGCCCCCGGCCGGCGGCCCGAGGCCCCGGTGGCCGCCCTGGTCGAGCTGGCGCGCGCCGACGGCCGCGCCGCCGCGTACCTCGACGAGGTGCTGACCGCGTGGTCCCGGCTGATCGTCTCCTGCGTCTGCGTCATCGACCCCGGCCGGGTGCTGCTCAGCGGCGCGGCCGCCCAGCTCGACGACCCGGCCGTCGACCGGCTCCAGGCCCTGGTCGCCGCCGCCGCGCCGAGCACCACCGAGGTACGCCGGGCCGTGCTCGGCGACCGGGCCGTGCTGCACGGCGCGGTCAGCTACGCCCTCTCCGCGGCGGCCACCGGGCTGCCGACCCTGCTTCCCACCCCCTAGCTCCGCCCGACCCGAACCCCTCGGAGGTACCCCATGAGACGTCGCCTTCTCCTCGCCGGTGCGCTGGCCACAGTCCTCGCCGCAGGCACCGCCTGCGGCGGCGGTGGCGACGACGCGTCCGGCGATGCGGGCGCCGAGAAGCTCACCATCTACACGGCCCGCGACAAGAAGGTCTCCACGTTCGTGGTGGACCAGTTCACCGCCAAGTACCCCGAGTACAAGGGCAAGGTGGAGATCCTCAACCTGGGCGCGCAGGAGATCCTGGAGCGGGTCCGGGCCGAGAAGGCCAACCCGCAGGCCGACGTCTGGTGGGGCGGCACCCAGCAGGGGCTCTCCGCGGGCGCGTCCGAGGACCTGCTGACCGGCTGGCAGCCGGCGTTCGCCGCCAAGATGGACGCGAAGTACAAGGACGCCGAGGGCCGCTGGTTCGGGGAGATCCTGCTGCCCGAGGTCATCATGTACAACAACAAGGCGCTCACCCCGGAGCAGGCCCCGAAGGACTGGGACGACCTGCTGAAGCCGGAGTGGAAGGACAAGATCGTCATCCGTGACGTCGCCGCGTCCGGCACCATGCGGTCGATCTACGCGGCGATGATCATGCGGCAGTCCCCGGACGGCAGCAACCCGCAGCCCGGCTACGACTGGCTGAAGAAGCTGGACGCCAACACCGGCTCGTACGCGGCCAACCCCGCCGACCTCTACCTCAAGCTCTCCCGCCAGCAGGGCGTGCTCAGCGCCTGGAACCTCCAGGACATCCTGCTCCAGGCCAACCAGTCGAACATGCCGTTCGGCTACGTGATGCCGGCCTCCGGCGCACCGGTGCTCGTCGACGGCATCGCCGCGGTCAAGGGCGGCAACACCACCGGCGCGCAGAAGTTCATGGAGTTCCTCTTCGACGACGCGCTCCGCGCCGACCTGGCCAAGGACTACTACCAGATCCCGGCCGTGGAGATCGCCGAGAAGCCGCAGTGGCTGGCCGAGCTCAACCTCAAGCCGCTGGACGTCGACTGGGACGTGATCGGCAAGAACGAGACCGAGTGGATCAACCACTGGAACAGCCAGATCAAGAACAAGGGCTGACCACGGCGGCACCGGGGCGGGCCCGCTGCGCCCTGGGCCCTGCCCAGCGGGGTGAGAAGGGGACCCTTCTCTACCGCAGGCGTTAACAAGGGGCCCTTCCTTGCGCAGTGCCCGCCCCGGAACCACCCAGCCACCACAGGAGAGGACGCCATGATCGATGTCACGCTGGAGTCGGTGAGCAAGCGCTTCGCGCGCGGCGGCGACACCGCCGCCGTGGCCGACGTCGACATCACCATCGCCGCCGGGGAGTTCTTCACCCTGCTCGGCCCGAGCGGCTGCGGCAAGACCACCACCCTGCGCATGGTGGCCGGGTTCTACTTCCCCACCTCCGGCCGGATCCGGTTCGGCACGGAGGACGTCACCCGGCGTCCGCCGAACAAGCGCGACACCGGCATGGTGTTCCAGAACTACGCGCTCTTCCCGCACCTGTCCGTCGCGCAGAACGTCGCGTACGGGCTGAAGATCCGCAAGGTCGGCCGCGCCGAGTCGAAGCGGCGCGTCGAGGAGGCCCTCGGCCAGGTGCACCTCGCCGGGTACGGCGACCGGCGCATCGACGAGCTCTCCGGCGGCCAGCAGCAGCGGGTGGCCCTGGCCCGCGCTCTGGTGATCCGGCCGAAGACGCTGCTGCTCGACGAGCCGCTGTCCAACCTCGACGCGAAGCTGCGCGAGGAGACCCGCACGGAGATCCGCCGCATCCAGCAGGAGGCCGGCACCACCGGCATCTACGTCACCCACGACCAGGCCGAGGCGATGGCCATGTCGGACCGGATCGCGGTCATGCAGGCGGGCCGGGTGCAGCAGATCGGCGCGCCGCAGGAGATCTACCACCGCCCGGCGACCAGCTTCGTCGCCCGGTTCATCGGGCGCAGCAACGTGCTCACCCTGCCCGTGCTGGGGGCCACGGAGCGGGCCGTGACGGTGGGGCTGCCCGGCGGCGGCGAGATCGACGTGCCGGCCCCGGCCGGCCACGGGCTGCGCCAGGGCGGGACCGCCCAGGTGTCGGTGCGCCCCGAGCACATCGGCCTGACCTCCACCACGGAGGCGGGCGCGCTGCCCGGCCGCATCGCCGAGCTGGAGTTCACCGGGATGGCCACCAACCTGGTGGTCGACACCGCCGGCGAGCGGATGCAGGTGGCCGCCGTCGACGTGCCGGCCGGCATCGCCGTCGGCGACCAGGTCGGGCTGCGGCTCAACCGGGACCGGATGTGGGTGGTGCGTCCGTGACCACCATCCCCGCCGCCCCGGGCCCGGCCACCGTCGCCCCGGTCACCAAGGAGCCGACGCCGCCGCCGGGCCCGCGCCGCCGGCTGGCCGCCCGGTTCGCGGGGGGCACCGGCTCCCGCTGGTTCCCGTACGTGCTGGTCTTCCCGCTCGCGCTGGTCCTCTTCGGGTACGTCGTGCAGCCCATGTTCGCCACCTTCGCCGAGAGCGTCGGCGTGGACGGGGTGGAGAACTACGGCAGCTTCCTCACCGGCGCCGGGGTGGCCCGGTCGTCGCTGGTCACCTCGCTGATCATCTCGGCGGCCAGCGTGCTGCTCTGCGGGATCGTCGGCGTGGCGATGGCGTTCCTGCTCAAGCGCTTCTCGTTCCCCGGCCGCAAGCTGATCGAGGCGATCATCCTGGTGCCGGCGGCCCTGCCGCCGCTGATCGGGGCGATCTCGTTCCAGCTCCTCTACAGCGAGACCGGCATCCTGCCGCGCGGCCTGCAACAGCTCTTCGGCGCGGAGAACCCGGTGCTGCCGTTCAGCGGCATCGCCGGGGTGCTGGTGGTGCACACGTTCACCATGTACCCGTACTTCTACCTCTCCGCCTCCGCCGCCCTCGGCGGGATGGACCCGTCGGTGGAGGAGGCCGCGTACAACCTGGGCGCCGGGCGGGTGCGGGTGTGGCGCACCGTGCTGCTGCCGATGCTCACCCCGGCGCTGGTGTCGGCGTCGCTGCTGGTGTTCATGACGTCGCTGGCGTCGTACACCGCCCCGCTGCTGTTCGGGGTGGACCAGACGATGACCATGCAGATCTACATCAACCGCACCAACGGCGACCTGCCGATGGCGTCGACCTACGCCTCCGTGCTCGGCGTCGTCTCGGTGCTGTTCCTGCTCGGCATGCGCTGGTACGAGGGGCGGCGCAGCTACCGCTCCCAGTCCAAGGGCGTCGCCGCCCACCGGCGGGAGATCACCAATCCGCTCGGCCGCTGGCTCGCCCTGGCGGCGTCCCTGCTGGCCACGGCCGTGCTGCTCGCGCCGGTGGCGACGATCGCCCTGGTGGCGTTCTCCCGGGACGGCTCGTGGACCACCGAGGTCATCCCGGCGCGGTACACGACGCAGAACTTCGTCACGATCTTCGCGGAGCCGAGGGCGTTCCAGCCGATCCTCAACTCGCTCAAGATGAGCCTCATCGCCACCGTCGCCTGCGTCGTGGTCGGCGTGCTCATCGCGTACGCGGTGCGCCGGCTGGACTTCCGCGGCCGGGGCCTGCTGGACGTGGCGGTCATGCTGGCCTGGGCGCTGCCCGGCACGGTGGTGGCGATCAACCTGATCTCGGCGTTCAGCACCGGCAACGCGTTCAGCTTCGGGCAGGTGCTCATCGGCACCTTCTGGATCATGCCGCTGGCGTACTTCGTGCGGTTCCTGCCGCTGGTGTTCCGCTCCAGCTCGGCCGCCCTGGCGCAGCTCGACCCGTCGCTGGAGGAGGCCGCCCGCAACCTCGGGGCGTCCTGGTGGCGGGCGTTCCGCACGGTCACCCTGCGGCTGATGCTGCCGGGCGTGCTGGCCGGCGCGCTGCTCGCCTTCGTGCACGGGGTCGGCGAGTTCGTCGCCTCGGTGCTCATCTACACCTCGGAGACCGCGCCCATCTCCGTGGAGATCAACAACCGGATGTACTCGTTCGAGGTCGGCACGGCCGCCGCGTACGGCATGCTCCAGGTGGTCCTGATCTTCGTGGTGATGGTGGTCTCCGGCCGCCTGGAGGGCGGCCGGCGCTCGACCCGGGAGGCAGCGCGATGGACGGCGTGACGACGACACCGGCCGGCGGCCACGTGGCCGAGTGGCTCGCCCACGGCGGGCTGGTCCCGGTCGCCCGGGTCCCCGGCGGGGAGCTGGCGGCGGTCGCCGCCGCGGCCGACTTCGCGGTGCTGCCGGTCGGCGCGGTCGAATGGCACGGCCCGCACCTGCCGCTGGGCACCGACCTGATCCTCGCCGAGGGCTTCGCCGCCGAGAGCGCGCAGGCCTCCGCAGACGGCGCGGCCCCGTCCGGCGGCGGGACCCCGGACGGGGCCGCGCCCCCGGCGGCGGGCCCGCGCGGGGTGCTCTTCCCCGCCGTCGCGTACGCCGCCTGCCCCGGCCAGACCCGGCCGTGGCCCGGCACCGTGGCGATCCGCCCGGAGGTCGCCGTCGGCTACCTCGCCGACGTGATCGAGGGCATCGTGGCGGCCGGCTTCCCCCGGCTGCTGATCGTCAACGGGCACGACGCCAACATGTCCACCGTCCGGGCCGCGATGGAGTGGGTGTCCGGCCGGCGCACCGCGAGCCTGCTGCTGGTCAACTGGTTCCAGCTCGTCACCCCCGCCGAGACCACCGAGCTGTACGGGCCGCAGGTCTCCCGCGGCCACGGCGGCGCGTACGAGACGTCCGGGGTGCTCGGGTTCGACCCTGGCGCGGTCCGGCTCGGCGCGGTCGACGACCTTCCGCCGAAGCCGAAGCTGCCGGTGACCCACCCGTACGTGCTGGTGGAGTCCCGGCCCGACCCGTGGCAGGGCTGGTCCGGGCACGTGTCGCTGGCCGACGAGCCCGCCGGCCGGCGGGTACGCGAGCTGGCCGGGGCGCGGCTGCGGGAGGTCGTCGCCGCCTGGGTGGCCGCCGCCCCGCCCGCCCCGCCCACCGCCGACCCGCTGCCGGACTCGTCGGCCGGCGTCGGCCGGCTGCCCGACCCGCCGCCCGCCGAGGGGGAGTCGTCGTGACCGTCGACCGGGGACTCGACATCGTCGACTTCCACCTGCACTTCCGCATCGCCGCCGACCCGACGATCCAGGCGTGCGAGCACGCCGCCGGGATGCACCCCGGCGGGGAGCACGAGCGGGCCGTCCGCGCCGCCGGCTCCGCCCCGTACGCGGCGCAGTGGCGGCGGGCGTGGGCCTTCGCCGACCCGGAGCCCCCGGCGCCGCGCTGGGAGGACGAGGCGG
Source organism: Micromonospora carbonacea (assembly GCF_014205165.1). Classification (NCBI taxonomy): domain Bacteria; kingdom Bacillati; phylum Actinomycetota; class Actinomycetes; order Micromonosporales; family Micromonosporaceae; genus Micromonospora; species Micromonospora carbonacea. The sequence continues at coordinate 1,329,839 of NZ_JACHMZ010000001.1, forward strand.
ACCGGTGGGCCGAGGAGCTGCGCCGGGTGAACGTGCGGCGGGCCGTGTTCGTCACCGGCGGCGGCAACGACACCGTCGCCGACGTCGTCGACCGCCACCCCGACCTGCTGCTCGGCCTCGCCCACCACGACCCCTACTCCCCGGGGGCCGCCGCCGAGCTGGAGCGCGCCGTCACCGAACGCGGCCTGCGCGGGCTGAAGCTGTTCGCCCCGCTGCTGCGCGGCCCCCTCGACCACGCCGACCTCGACCCGCTGTGGGCGACCGCCCAGCGCCTCGGCGTGCCCGTGCTGATCCACATCGGGCACTACGGCAGCGCGGGCGGGCTGAGCTTCGGCCGGCACGGCGGCCCCGACGAGCTGGCCCGGATGGCCCGGCGCTTCCCCGAGCTGGCCGTGGTGGTGCCGCACTTCGGCGTCCAGCACGTGCAGGACCTCCTCTTCGCCGCCTGGGGGTGCCCGAACATCCACGTCGACACGTCCGGCTCCAACCAGTGGGTGCGCTGGATGCCCTACAAGCTGACGCTGGAGGACCTGTTCCGGCGCTGCTACGAGACCATCGGCCCGCACCGCATCGTCTACGGCAGCGACTCGTCGTGGTTCCCGCGCGGCTACGTCACCCGCTACCTCGACGACCAGCTCCGCGTCTGCCACGAGCTGGGCCTGCCCGACGACCACCTGCGCGCGATCTTCGCCGGCAACGCCGAGCGCCTGCTCGGCCTGGACACCACGACCGGCTGACGTCCCGGGCGCGGCGAGCGGCGTCGCGCCCGGCCCACGTTCGCGCCCGGCACCGGAAGGAAGCAGAGACCCTGATGAGCACACCCGCGCTGACCACCTACCAGCGGCACCACCTGCGGCCCACGTACGACCACCACGTCGGGCGGCTCTTCCCGGCGATGGTGCGGGCCAGCCAGGCGCACGTGGTGATGCTGACCGAGCAGGGGCTGATCCCCGCCGAGCGGGGCGCCCGGCTGCTGCGCGGGCTGGCGGAGCTGCGCGCCGACACCAGCGCCGCGCCGCCGTTCGACGGCACCTTCGAGGACACGTACTACCTGCTGGAGAAGCGGCTGGCCGCCGCGTGCGGCGTGCCGGCGTCCGAGCTGGACGTGCAGATGGCCCGCAGCCGCAACGACCTCGACGCCGGGGTGTTCCGGATCCTGCTGCGCGACCAGCTCGTCGGCGTCCTCGACCGGGTGCTCGCCACCGGGGCCACCGCCCTGGCCGCCGCCGACCGGTACGCCGAGGTGGTGATCACCGGCTACACCCACCGCCGGCCCGCCCAGCCCACCACGATCGGCCACGCCCTCGCCGGGTACGCCGAGGCCCTCGCCGGCGAGGCCGCCGCCTACGCCGACCTGATCGACGCGCTCAACGTGTCGCCGCTGGGCTCCTGCGCGTTCGCCGGCACCGACCTGGACATCGACCCGGCCCGGGTGGCCGAGCTGCTCGGCTTCGCCGGCCTGGTCACCAACTCGTACGAGGCGGTGGCCGGCGCGGACCACCTGGTGCGGGTCGGCACCCTCAACGCGCAGGCCCTCGCCACCGGGGCGCGGCTGGCCCGCACCCTGATGGACTGGCTGAGCTGGCGCTGGGTGACCACCCCCGGCGACTTCACCCAGGGCAGCAGCATCATGCCGCAGAAGCGCAACCCGGTGGTGCTGGAACACCTCGTCTCGTACGCCGGGGCCACCGCCGCCGACGCCGCGAGCGTGCTCAACAACGTCGGCGCGGCCTGGTGGGAGGACTCCAACAACGCCACCACCGACGTGCAGGTGCGGCTCTGGGAGAGCAACGACCGCGCCGACCGGTTCTTCGCCCTGCTCGGCGGCTTCCTCGCCGAGATCGAGCCGCTGGAGCCCCCGTCGGCGGAGGAGATCGTCGCCTCCGGGGCCACCACCACCGCCGCCGCGGACGCGCTGACCCGGCACGGCGTGCCGTTCCGCGCGGCCCACTCCGTCGTCGGCCGGCTGGTCCGCGCCGGCGCGCCCGACACCTGGACCGCCGAGGGGGTCCGGGCGGCGGCGCAGGGCATCACCGACCGGCTCGACGACGACGCGGTCGCCGACCTGCTCGCCGCCGCCGTCCGCCCCGAGCTGGTGCTCGACCGGGCGCAGGTCGACGGCCCCGGCCGGTGCGCCGTCCGCAACCAGGTGGCCGCGCTGCGCAGCCGGTTCGACACCGTCGCCGGCCGGCTCGCCGCCGTACGGGCCCGGCTCGCCACCGCCGACGAGGCGCTCGACGCCGTCGCCGCCGAACGGGCCGCCCGGTGAGCGCGCGCGCCACCACGACCGAGGGGACCGGCCCGTGAACCTGCGACTGGACGGCCCCGCCACCCCGCTCGCCCCGCTGACCGGCGACGCGGAGGTGACCGACGGTGCGCGGGTGACCGGCGACGACGGCGTGCTGCTCGGCATCGACTTCGGCGGCACCAAGATGGCCGTCGGGGTCGCCGACGCGGCGGGCCGGCTGCTGGCCCGCGAGCGGGTGCCCACGTACGCCGAACGGGGTGCCCCGCAGGCCCTGGACCGCGCCCTGGAGCTGGCCGCGAAGCTGGTGGGGCAGGCCGGTGGGCCGCTCGTGGCGGCGGGCGTCGCCTCGCCCGGGGTGGTCCGGCCCGACGGCATCGACCTGGCCCCGAACGTGCCCGGCTGGGACCGGCTGCGGCTGGCCGACGCGGTGCGCGACCGGCTCGGCGCGCCCGTCGTCGCCGTCGACAACGACCTGAACGCCGCCGCCCTGGCCGAGTTGCGCCTCGGCGCGCTCCGCGACGCCGACCCCGGCCTGGTCGTCGGCATCGGCACCGGCGTCGCGGCGGCGCTCACCGTGCGCGGGGCCGTGCTGCCCGGCCACCACGGGGCGGCCGGCGAGATCGGGTACGCCGTGGCCGGTGGCCCCTGGCCCGGCACCATGCTGGAGCTGGACTTCTCCGGCCGGGCGCTGGACCGGCTCGCCGACGACCTCGGCGTGCCCGGGGCCGCCGCCGGGCTGGCCGCCGCCGCCGCCTCGCCCGGCCCGGCCCGGGACGCGCTGACCGCCCGCGTCGACGAGCTGGCCCGCCACCTGGTCACCTGCTGCCTGCTGGTCGACCCGCAGCGGGTGGTGCTGGTCGGCGGGGTGGCCGGCAGCGACCTGATCCGTGGCCTGCTCGTCGAGCGGCTCGCCGCCGTGCTGCCGTACCGGCCCGAGGTGGTGCTCTCCGGCTTCGCCGACGACGCCGCGCTGCTCGGCGCGGTCGTGCTGGCCCGCGAGGCGGTCCCGGTGATCCCGGGGAGCCCGGCGGCTCCTGCGGTCCCGGCGGCTCCTGCGGTCCCGGCGGCTCCTGCGGTCCCGGGGAACCCGGCGGTCCCGGCGGCTCCTGCGGTCCCGGGGAACCCGGCGGTCCCGACGGCCCCGGCGGTCAGTTGACCTGGAGCGTCCGCGTCGCCAGCTGGTAGGCCGGGAACATCGCCTCGAACTCGTCGGTGTCCATCCCGCCGAGGGTCAGCAGCACCGGCCCGCCGGCCGGGGTGTCCGCCACCAGCGCCCGCTGGCGGTTCGGGCCGCTGAGCTCGCTGCGTTGCAGGAACGTCGCCTCCGTCAGGTCCAGCGGGCCGCCCGGCACCCGCCGGTACTCGATCTCGCTGACCCGGCCGTAGTCGGCGAGGAACCCCTCCAGCGTGGCGCGGCCGTCCCCGGTGGACCCGTCGGCCGCCCACACCCGCAGGAAGCCCACACTGCCGGCGGGCTTCGCGTCGACCTCGCAGCGCAGCCGGGCCCCGCCCAGCGTGATCGTGGCCTCCTCCGCCACCGCCTCGGGGGTCCACCCGGCCGGCAGCGCGAACGTGACCGGCAGCTCGCACGGGCTGCCCGGCGCGCCGACGGTGACGCCGGCCTCGGCGGGGGCCACCTCGTCGTACCAGGGCGGGCCCGTCACCACCGGCGACGGGCCGCCGCCCGCCGCCGCCCGCGTCCCGTCGTCGGCGCAGCCCGCCGCCGGCACCGTGCAGAGGACGGCCAGCAGGGCCGCCCCGATCCGTCGCAACACCGCTCGCACATCCCCCGTGGTCGTCCACACCGCCCGGTCCACCCCGGACGGGCCGATGGATGGTAACGGTGGGTGGTCAGGCTGGTCGGTGGCGGGGCGGCGCGCGTGACGGTGAGTCGTCTCGGCGGGGCCGGCGGCTTGGCGGTGTCGGTGTGGCGTGGTCGGCGGTCAGGCGGTAGCGGTGTGGTGCTGTGGTCGGCGGCTTGGCGGTGGCGGTGCGGTGTGTCGGCGGTCAGGCGGTGGCGGGGCGGTGGGCGCGCAGCATCAGCGACACCCCCGGCAGCGCCCGTACCGGCAGGTGCCGCTCGGCGGTGACGACAGCCCGCAACCCCAGGTTGACCAGCGGGTTCAGCTCGTTCAAGTCGCTGCCGGTGGACGAGCGCCGCCGCCACGCCGCGACCGGGCGCAGCAGCACGTTCCAGCTCCACAGCTCGTCGACGACCAGCCCGGCCTTCTCCACCACGGCCCGTAGCGACGCCCGGTCGTAGCGGCGGACGTGGCCGACCGCCACGTCGTGCGCCGACCACAGCGCCATGTCGGCCGGCACGGCGATCAGCGCCACGCCCCCGGGCCGCAGCGTGCGGCGGATCTCGGCGGCGGCCAGGTGGTCCTCGTCGAAGTGCTCCAGGATGTCGAACGCGGTGACCAGGCCCAGGCTCGCCGACGGCAGCGGCAGATGCCGGGCGTCGGCCCGGATCACGTCGAGCCCGCGTTCCCGGGCCACCCCGGCGCCCTCCGCGCTGTATTCCAGCGCCACCGGCCGCCAACCGTGTGCCCGCAGCACCCGCGTGTTGCCGCCGCCCGCCGCGCCGACGTCGAGCGCCCGCCCGGGGACGTGGCCGGCGGCGGCCAACCGGCGCAGCGCCCGGGCCAGCAGGACCCGCCGCTCCCGGTACCACCAGTGGGTGTCCTCCAGAGCGGCGAGCTTGCGGATCTCGGTCGCTTCCACGGCATGCTCCTAGCGCGATCTCGGCGAACCTCACCCTAGACGAGCACCCCCGAACCCAGAACCCAACGCCCCGCACCCGCCCCGCCCCGCACCCGCCCCGCCCCGCGCCGGCCCGCCCCGCCCCGCGCCGTGCTGCCCCGCCCCGCGCCGTGCTGCCCCGCGCCCGCGCTGCCCCGTGCCCGCCCGCCGCGCGCGCCGATCTTGCACTTTGGGCCCCACGAATGGGCGTTTCGCCCCATTGGTCGGGGCCGCAACTGCAAGATCGGCGCGGGGAGGCGCCCCGCCCGTCGGCCAGCGTCTCCTTCCCGGGGGCGTGTCCGGTGCGGCGCGGCTGGGGCGGGGGAAGAGTGCCGTGATCGTCTGTCGTTTTCGGAGACGACACGCCGCCGGCCGTCTCCGCAGTCAGCAGACGATCATGGTCGGTGGTGGGGGATCCTGCCCGTTCTGTTGCCCGGGTGTCCTGGAGCGGCGCGCCGTGTCGGAGGTGCTCCGGTTGGGGGCGGATCGGGTTCGTGTGTTTGGGTCGACTCTCGGCTCCCGGTCTGTGCCGACCTGCCTCGGGTGGGTCGGGGCGGCAACGCGAGCAGCGCGTTCGCATTCGGGGCGTGGCGGGGCGCTACGGTGCCGGGCGCTTCTGGGCGGGGCAGCGGCTGGACCCGTTCGGGGCGGTGCCGATGCAGTCGCCGAACGTCGCGGGACTGGCTCGCCGGCCAACCGGATACGCGGCGAGACGGTTCCTGGTTCGTCAGCTCTGCGCAGGCCGTTGCTTGAGGCGAGTCATCGGGGCCATCGGAGCCAGATGATGGCGGCGATGAGGACGAAGCTGGATCGGTAGAGGGATGCGCGCCGCCCCGCGCACCGTCCGGCTCCGGCAGCACCGGCGCGATCACCGCCCCCCTCAGCAGCGCCGTCTGCCAACGCCTGCGCCGCCGAAATCGGATGCGCGGCGCAGGCGGGGGGTGGGAGGGTGCCGGGCGTGGCAGAGGCGCAGGGATTCGCGTACGCCGAACGGGCGGACGGCACGGTGGTGATCACGCACCACGGGCGGGTCGCCGGGACGCTGCGGGGCGGCCGGGCGGCGCAGTTCCTCGCCGAGGTCGGCGACGACCCGCAGCTGGTGATGGCCAGGTGGACGGGCAACTACCGCCGGGGCAACGAACGGCAGGCGCGCCGGCACCCTCGCAACCGCCCCTAGCGCTCCCGGTTGCGCCCGGATGCGAAGCCGGTGCCGCCGCGCACCCGGTCACGGTCGGGTGCACGGCGGCGGGGCTCAGAACCGGGGCGGGGTGGGGCTGGCCGGGGTGAGGACGCCGCCGGCCCGCGTACGGACGGCGTGCGCCGCAGCCGCCGCGTTGCGCACGATCGCGCCGGCGTCGTGGCTGACCATCTCCCGGTTCCGCTTCACGATCCGGCCGTCGATCAGCACGGTGTCGATGTTGGCTGGGGTGGCCGACCGCACGACGGTCGACTCCAGGTCGCCGATCGGGGCGATGTTCAGGTCGTCCGCCCGGATCAGGACGATGTCGGCCCGCTTGCCGGGGGTGATCGAACCGGTCACCGCGTGAAGGCCGAGCGCCTTCGCGCCGTTGATCGTGGCCATCTCGATCGCCTGCCGGAACACCACCGGCGGCAGGTCGGCGGTGTCCGTGCCCACCCACGGGATGCCCAGGTTCCAGGCCACGTTCATCGACTCGAACATGTTGATCGGGGCGAGCGAGCTGGCGTCGAACGACAGCGAGACGGTGACCCCGGCGGCCAGCATCCGCAGCAGCTGCCCGTGGAACCCACCGGCGGTGCCGAGGCGCAGTTCGGAGTGGACGGAGAAGCTGACCGGCGCGTTCGTCCGCACCATCGCCTGCCGGTCCGCCTCGTCGAACGGCAGTGCGTGGCAGAGCAGGAAGTCCGGGCCGAGGAAGCCCATCTTCTCCAGGTCGGCGGCGTGCACCGCCGTGGTCGGTCCCTGCCCGGAGTGCACCGAGATCGGCAGCTTCCGCTTGCTGACCTCCGCCATCTCCGCCAGGAACGTCGGCAGCTGGCCGGGCCCGCGCAGGTTCACCCCGAGGTGCACCAGGCCGTCGAACGGCGACTTCTTGCCGAACCACGTGGCCGAGACCCGGTCGATGTCCGCGAAGTCGATCGGCTGGGTGGCCGGCTGGCCGTCCCGGTGGCCGTACGAGTAGCGCGCCCGCACGAGGCCGTCGGCGTGGGCGTGCAGCTCCGCGTCGGCGTACTCCGGTCCGCGTACGTTGTGCGACCAGTTGTTGACCGTGGTGATGCCCGTGCTCGCGCACTCGACGAGGCCGAGCAGCACGCTGTGGTAGAAATCGTCCGGCTGATACGCGGCGACGGTTGCCGACTTCGCCGCGAAGTACTCGAATCCGGTGGAGACGAAATTGCGGCCGAGGGCGCTCCACATGTGATAGTGGGTTTCGACGAAACCGGGCATCGCAATCATTTTCGACGCGTCGATGACCCGCGCGCCGCGTGCCTTCAGGTTCGGGCCGACCTGGACGATCCGCCCGTCACACACCTCGATGTCGGCCTTGGCCTGGTTGCCGATGGCCGGGTCGACGGAGACCAGCGCGGCACCCTTGATCAGGTAGTGCCCGCGTTGCGGGCGTCGGCCGGGCTTCCCGCTGGGGGCGTGCGGGCCGGGGGAGGAGGCGGCGGCCGGAGCGCCGAACGCGAGCGGGGCGATGGCGGCGGCGCCGGCGGCGGCGAGCAGCGCGCGGCGGCCGACCGAATGCGCGGGAACGGGCCGTCCGCAGTCGTCGAAAACTGTCGCTGTGTGGTCGTCGCCGTTTTCCGACGTCGACGGTGGATCTGTTGTGGGGGGCATGCGGGAAAGCTAGGTAGCACCGATTTCCCGCTCATTGCCGGCTGGCTAGCATCGCGTGAACCCGCTGGTCGCGACCGCATGCCGGGAAGACCGTCGCCGACCGGGACGCAGCGACGCGACCCCGCTGCCGACCGTCACCCCGGGTGCGGGTGTTGAGAAGGGCCCCCTGCTATGCGGAAAGCGTTAACAGGGGGCCCTTCCTTGCGCCTCAGGGGCGGGTGAAGACCAGGGCCACGTTGTGGCCGCCGAAGCCGAAGGCGTTGTTCAGCGCGGCGGGGATCTCCAGGTGCCGTGCCTTGTGCGCGGCCACGTCCATGTCCAGCCCGGCGTCCGGGTCGTCCAGGTTGATCGTCGGCGGGACGACGCCGTCGCGGATCGACAGGATGGTGGCGATGGACTCCAGCGCGCCGGCCGCGCCGAGCAGGTGACCGGTCATCGACTTGGTGGCGGTGAGCACCGGGTGGTCGCCGAGCGCGGCGCGCAGCGCGCCGATCTCCAGCATGTCGCCGACCGGCGTCGAGGTGGCGTGCGCGTTGACGTGCACGATGTCCTCACGTGCGATGTCGGCGTCCGCGATGGCCTTCTTGATCGCCCGGATCGCGCCCTCGCCCTCCGCGTGCGGCTGCACGATGTCGTACGCGTCGGAGGTGATCCCCGCGCCGGCCAGCCGCGCGTACACCCGGGCGCCCCGGGCGGCGGCGTGCTCGGCGCGTTCCAGGACCAGCACGCCCGCGCCCTCGCCGAGGACGAAGCCGTCGCGGCCGGTGTCCCACGGGCGGGAGGCCCGCTCGGGCTCGTCGTTGCGGGTGGACATGGCCCGCATCGAGGCGAACCCGGCGATCGGCAGCGCGTGGATGACCGCCTCGGTGCCGCCGGCCACCACCACGTCGGCCCGGCCGGAGCGGATGATGTCCAGCCCGAGGGCGATGGCCTCCGCGCCGGTGGCGCAGGCGCTCGCCACCGTGTGCACGCCGGCCTTCGCGCCCAGCTCCAGCCCCACCCAGGCGGCGGGGCCGTTCGGCATCAGCATCGGGATGGTGTGCGGGGACACCCGGCGGGGACCGGACGCCTCCAGGATGTCGTCCTGGGCGAGCAGGGTGGTGGCCCCGCCGATGCCGGAGCCGACGCTGACGGCCAGCCGCTCCCCATCCAGCCCGGAGCCGGCGAGGCCCGCGTCCGCCCAGGCCTGCCGGGCGGCGATGATCGCGATGGCCTCGGAGCGGTCGAGCCGGCGCATCTTCACCCTGTCCAGCACCTCGGACGGGTCGACGGCGAGCTGCGCGGCGATGCGCACCGGGAGCTGCGCCGCCCACTCCTGGGTGAGCGGACCCACCCCGGAGCGGCCGGCGAGCATGGCGTCCCAGGTCGATGCGACGTCCCCGCCCAACGGGGTGGTCGCGCCGAGCCCTGTGACGACGACGTCGGAACGACTCATGTCAGGACTGCGCCTCGATGTAGCTGACGGCGTCGCCCACGGTCTTCAGGTTCTGCACCTCGTTGTCGGGGATCTTGACGCCGAACTTCTCCTCGGCGGCGACCACGACCTCCACCATCGAGAGCGAGTCGACGTCGAGGTCGTCGGTGAAGGACTTGCCCTCGGCCACGTCGTCCGGGTTCACCCCGGCGACCTCTTCGAGGATCTCGGCGAGGCCGGAGGTGATCTCGTCACGGGTCATGGTTGGTGCGTTCCTCTCCTGGGTGTGGAATCGCCGGCGGCGCGCGCCGCGCGGCGTGCGAACGGCCCCGCTGGGGCCGGACGTCTCAGGGGCAGCGGACGACCTGACCGGCGTAGGTCAGGCCGCCGCCGAAGCCGAAGAGCAGCACCGGGGCGCCCGAGGGCACCTCCCGCCGCTCGATGAGCTTGGACAGGGCCAGCGGCACGCTCGCCGCCGAGGTGTTGCCGGACTCGACGATGTCCTTCGCGATGATCGCGTCGGGGATGCCGAGCCGCTTGGCGATGCCGTCGATGATCCGGGAGTTGGCCTGGTGCGGCACGAACGCGGCCAGCTCGGACGGGGCGACCCCGGCCCGCTCGCAGGCCTGGAGGGCCAGCGGGGCCAGCGCGGTGGTGGCCCAGCGGAAGACCGTCTGGCCCTCCTGCTTCACGTACGGCCGCCAGCCCTCGATGCGTACGGCGTCGCTCTTGTCCGGCACCGAGCCCCAGACGACCGGGCCGACCCCGGCCGGCTCGCCCTCGGCGGTGGCGGTGACCACCGCGGCGCCGGCGCCGTCGCCGAAGATGATGCAGGTGGAGCGGTCGGTCCAGTCGGTGAAGTCGGAGAGCTTCTCCGCGCCGATGACGATCGCGTTGCGCGACGCCCCGGCCCGGATGGCGTGGTCGACGGTGCCCAGCGCGTACGCGAAGCCCGAGCACGCGGTGTTGATGTCGTACGCGCCGGGCGCGGTGATGCCGAGCTTGGCGGCGACCCGGCAGGCGACGTTCGGGCTGCGGTCGATGGACGTGCAGGTGGCGACGACGACGAGGTCGATGTCGGCGGCGGTGAGGCCGGAGTTGGCCAGCGCCTTGCCGGCGGCGGCCGCCGCCATGTCGGACACCGTCTCGTCGCCGGCGATGCGGCGGCTGGCGATGCCGACGCGGTCCCTGATCCACTCGTCGTTGGTCTCGACGAACTGCGCGATGTCGTCGTTGGTGACGATGCGGGAGGGCTGGTAGTGCCCCAGGGCGAGAATCCGGCTACCTGTCATGAGTGACCCCCGATCCGGGCGAGCGGTTGACCCGGGGCGACCGGGGCGTCGTGGTGGGCGAGCCACTCGGTGAGCGGGCCGCCGTCGTGCGCGGTCACCTCGACCGGGCCCTGCCCGGTGACGACGTGGCCGATGACCTGGCCGACCTTGAGCGCCTGGCCCTCGGTCAGCCCCTGCGTGGGCTGGAAGACGCCCGGCGCGGGGGCCGTCACGACCCGGAACCGGGCGGTCGGCGCGGGGCGGGCGGCCGAGCCGTGCCGGGCGATCAGGTCGCGGGCGGCGGGCAGGTCGTCCGGCGTCTTCAGGGTGACGATCTCGGGCAGCGAGCCGGCGAGCTCCCGCTTGATCAGGCCGGCGAGGGTGCCGGCCGGCGGCAGCTCGACGACCCCGGTCACGCCGAGGTCGGCCAGGGTGCGCATGCACAGGTCCCACCGCACCGGGGAGGTGACCTGGCGGACCAGCCGCTGCACCAGCTCCGGGCCGTGGTCGACGACCGTGCCGTCGAGGTTGGACAGCAGGATCCGGGCCGGGCGGGCCGGGGTGATCCCGGCGGCCACGCCGGCCAGGGCGACCTCGGCGGGGGCCATGTAGGGGGTGTGGAACGCGCCGGCCACCTTCAGCCGGACGACCCGGGCCTTCGTGGGCGGCTCGGCGACGAGCGCGTCGATGCCGGTGGTCGACCCGGCGGCGACGATCTGGCCGGCCCCGTTGCGGTTGGCCGCGTGCAGCCCGTGCCGGTCGAGGGTGGCGAGCACCTCGTCGGTGTCGCCGCCCAGCACGGCGGCCATGCCGGTCGGCTCGATCGCGCAGGCGGCGGCCATCTCGCGGCCGCGCACCCCGGCGAGGGTGATCGCGGTCTCGGCCGGCAGGACCCCGGCCAGCGCCGCCGCACCCAGCTCGCCGACGCTGTGCCCGGCCGTGAGGGTGACGTCGTGCAGCGGCAGGTGCTCGGCGGCGAGCAGGGCCGCGGCGACCAGCAGCGGCTGGGTCCGGGCGGTGTCCTGGATCTCCTCCGCGCCGGCCGAGGTGCCCAGGTGGATCAGGTCGACGCCGGCCAGCGCCGACCACCAGCGCAGCCGTGCCTCGGCGCCGGTCAGGTCGAGCCACGGTGTCAGGAAGCCGGGTTTCTGCGAACCCTGCCCCGGTGAGAGTACGGCGAGCACGCCTATGACTCTTCCGGATACTCGCCAGTCACGGTGTTACCGGCCGCCACCAAACCGCACTAGAACCTTTGGAGGAACCCTACAGAAATAGGTGACCGTGATCATCTCTTTGTGGAGATTTGCCGGTTTGGTGGCGTTATGGGGGGAGGTGTCACGACGGGCACCACCGGGTCGAGCCGCCCCACGGTCAGCGCCACCTGCAACGCGAACGCGTCCCGGGGGATCAGCGGCGACAGCCCCGTCACGTCGGCGATCCGCCGCAGCCGGTAGCGCACCGTGTTGGGGTGCACGAACAGCGCCCGCGCCGCGCTCTCCAACGTGCCACCGGCCGCGAAGAAGGCGTCCAGGGTCTCCAGCAGCTCGCCGCCCGCCCGGGCCAGCGTCGCGTACACGTCGTGGCGCAGCCGGCGGCGGGCCTCGGCGTCGCCGGCGAGGGCCCGCTCGGGCAGCAGGTCACCGGCCGGCACCGGGCGAGGCGCGGTCGGCCAGGCGGGGGCCGCGCGGTAGCCGGCGAGCGCGGCGCGGGCCGAGTCCGTCGCCTCGTCGAGGCTCGGCACCGCCGGCCCGACCACCACCGGCCCCTCCCCGAACGCGGGCAGCAGCTTCCCCGTCGCCGCCATCGGGTCGGCCGCGCCGCCGAGCACGATCACCAGCCGGTCGCCGTGCACCCCGCCGATCACCTCGACGCCGACGCGCCGCGCGAGCCGGTGGACCGTGTGCAGCACCGCGGCCACCTCGCCGCCCGGGGACCGGCCCACCGCCACCGCCACCGGCGGCGCGTCCGACCAGCCCAGCGCCGCGCCCCGGCTGGCCAGCACGTCCGGGGAGTCACCGCGCAGCAGCGCGTCGACCAGCAGGGCCTGCAACCGGGCGTCCCAGGAGCCGCGCGACTCGGCGGCCCGCGCGTAGACCCGGGCGGCGGCGAAGGCGATCTCCCGGGAGAAGCGCAGCACCGCCTCCCGCAACTGCTGCTCCTCGCCCTCGGCGGCGAGGGTGCCCACCTGCTCCTCGACCACGTCGATCGTCACCTTGATCAACGCCACGGTCTGCTGGAGGCTGATCGAGCGGGCCAGGGCCAGCGGGGCGGTCGCGAAGACCTCGTCGGAGACCTCCTGGGTGCTGTCCGCCGTGCCGCCGCCGTCGCGCAGCCACTGCACCAGCGACCGCGCGCCGGCCTGGGCCACCAGCATCACCCAGGACCGCTGGTCGGCCGGCAGCGCCCGGAACCAGGGCAGCGTCTCGTCCATCCGGGCCACGCTGGCGGTGGCCAGGGCCCCCGCCGCCCGCTCGATGCGGCGCAGCGTGGCCGACAGCTCGATCCCGCCCGGCTCGCTCACCCCACCAGCCTTGCAGAGAAGGAGGGGTCCCCTGTCAACGCCCCCGGTAGCGAGGGGTGCCCCGCTCACCCCGCCCCACCCGGCGGCGGCGCGGGCGGCCCCACCGGCGGGGTCGGCGGCGGGACGGGAGGCGAGGCCTGCGGCGGGGGCAGGGCGAGCTCCTGGGCCAGGATCGCCGCCTGTACGCGGCTGCGCAGGTCGAGCTTCGCCAGGACCCGGCTGACGTGGGTCTTCGCGGTGCTCTCCGCCATCGCCAGCCGGTCGGCGAGCTGCTGGTTGGACAGGCCCAGCCCGAGGCAGGCCAGCACGTCGCGTTCCCGCGCGGTGAGCGTGGCGACCGCGTCCCGGGTGGCGGCCGGCGGCCCCGGTGCGGTGGCGGCGAACGCGCTGATCAGCCGCCGGGTCACCGCCGGGGCGATGATCCCCTCGCCCCGGGCCACGGTGCGCACGGCGGCGACCAGGGCGTCGGCGTCGGTGTCCTTCAGCAGGAAGCCGGCCGCGCCGGCGCGCAGCGCGCCGAAGACGTACTCGTCGAGGTCGAAGGTGGTCAGCACGAGCACGTCGGCGAGCCCGCCGGCGACGATTTCCCGGGTGGCGGAGATGCCGTCGAGCCGCGGCATCCGGACGTCCAGCACGGCGACGTCGGGGCGCAGGTCGGCGCAGAGTCGCACCGCCTCCTCGCCGTCGGCGGCCTCGCCGGCCACCTCGACGCCGGGCGCGGCGGCCAGGATCAGCGCCAGCCCGGCCCGCACCGCCGGCTGGTCGTCGGCGAGCACCACCCGCACGGGCCGCCCCGCCGCGCCGCCCCGCCGCGCGGCACCCGCCGTCTCCGCCGGGTCCGCCGCCTCCGCCGACGGTACGGCGGCACCCACCGGCCCAACCGGGTCCGCCGGGTCCGTCCCGTCCGCCGCCCGCCCGGGGCTGGTCCGGCCGGTCACGCCGGCTCCCCGGTGGGCAGCCGCGCCCGGACCCGCCACCGCCCGTCCGCCGGGCCCGCCGTGAAGCCGCCGCCCAGCAGCACCGCGCGCTCGCGCATCCCGACCAGCCCGGCGCCCGCGCCGGGCGCCGCCGCGCCGCCCGCCCGCAGCGGATTCGTCACGGCCACCACCACCTCCGTCGGCCCGTACGTCACGACCAGCTCCGCCTCGCCCGCGCCGTGCTTGAGCGCGTTGGTCAGCGACTCCTGCACGATCCGGTACGCCGCCAGGTCCACCCCCACCGGCAGCGGACGCGCCCCGCCGGTCACCTCGGTCCGCACGTCCAGCCCGGCGGAGCGCATCCGGCCCACGAGCCGGTCCAGCTCGGCGAGGCGTACCCGGGTGGCCTCCTCGGCTGCCTTCCCGGCGTCGCCCGGTGCGGGCCCGTCGCCCGTCGTGGGCTCCCGCAGCAGCCCGATGAGCTGCCGCATCTCCGCCAGGCCCTGCACGCTGTTCTCCCGGATGACCCGCAGCGACGAGGCCACCTGCTCCCGGTCCAGCCCGGGGACGGAGAGCGCGGCGGTGGCGTGGATGGCCACCGCGCTGAGGTGGTTGGCGACCACGTCGTGCAGTTCCCGGGCCATCCGGGACCGCTCGGCGTGGACCGCCTCGCGCCGGTCCAGCTCGGCGAGCCGGGCGGTCTGCTCGGCCCGGGCCCGTTCCTCCGCGGCCCGCGCCCGCTCCGCCGCCGCCTGGTCCCGGTACTGCCGCACGCTGATCCCGGTCAGCACCGGTACGACGCCGACCAGCACCACCGGCACGCCCAGCGCGACCCCGCGCCAGTGGCCGAACACCAGCACCCCGCCGACGGCGGCGAGCAGGCTCAGCGCCACGGTGACCCGCAGGAGCCAGCGCCGCAGCCGGGGCGGGCCGTACACGCAGGAGTCGTAGAGCACCTGCGTGTAGATCAGCGCGGTGCCGAGGGTGGTGCCGAGGGCGACGTCGACGCCGAGCGCCGCCGTGCCGAGGGCCAGCCCCGTGCGGGTGGCCACCCGCCGCAGGGCCACCGCCGCCGACACGGCCACCAGTGACGGCAGGAAGGCCACCGTGGGCACGCCGGGCCGCGGGGTGATCGCCAGGTGCGTGCCGAGGCCGAGCAGCGCCAGCCCGCCCGCGAGGGCGACTCCGGCCAGCGCCAGGTCCCGGCCCGTGGCGCCGGGCCGGAGCCAGGGCGGCAGTCGCATTCCCCGATCCCACCACACCCGCCGCCGCACCGGCTCCGACCAGGGCACGAGGCCGTGTCCCCCGAAGGAGGTACGCCCCGACGCGGTCCATCGTTCGGCGTACGCGGATCTCGTCGCCCGGGTCGAGGGCGGGGCGCGCGGCGGGCGGCACGCTGGAGGCCACGGACAGGGGGAGGTCGTCGTGCTGGTCGCGGTCATCGTCGGGTGCGAGATCGGGTTCTGGGTGCTGCTGGTGGCGGGGCTCGTGGCCCGCTACCCGCTGCGCCGCCCCCGCCTCGGCGCGGCCCTGCTGCTCTGCGTACCCCTGGTCGACCTGGCGCTGCTCGCGGCGGCCGCGCTGGACCTGCGGCGCGGGGCCACCGCGGACGTCACGCACGGCCTGGCCGCCGCCTACCTCGGGTTCTCGGTCGCCTTCGGCCACTCGATGATCCGCTGGGCCGACCAGCGCTTCGCCCACCGGTTCGCCGGCGGGCCGCCCCCGGTCCGGCCGCCGCGCCACGGCTGGGCCCGCGCCCGGCACGAGTGGCGGGAGTGGGCCAAGGCCCTGCTCGGCTGGGCCGTGGCCTGCGCGTTGCTGGTGGCGGGGATCGCCTTCGTCGGTGACGCCGAACGCACCCGCGCCCTGTGGGACTTCGCCCGCACGCTCACCGTCGCCCTGCTGATCTGGCTGGTCGCGTTCCCGGTCTGGGAGACGATCTTTCCGAGCCGCCCCCGCCGCTGAGGTGGGGTACGCGCCGCACGACGCGTCCGCCCGCCCCAGTACGGTGACAGGGCACGCGGGCCAGGGACCGGCCGGCGGGCGAGGAAGAGCGTGAGGAGACCGCCGATGGCGCACGGGGAGGCCGAGCCGGGCTGCGCCCAGGGGGAGTCCGGCAGGCCGGGCCACCACGAGCCGGCGGCGAAGCATCCCCGCCGGCTCACCGGGCCGCCCCATCCTGCCGAGCCGGCCTGCGGCCGGGCCGCGGAGCCGAACTACGGCCGGGCCGCGGAGGCACCCTACGGGTGGGCCGCGGAGCCGACCTGCGGCCGGGGCGCCGCGCCGGCCGACGAGGACGCCCCGGTGCCGCGCCAGCGTGCCGCCGAGCCGCCCGCCGACGACGAGTCGGGCCGCGCCGGGGCCTGCCGCAGCGACCTGCCGGGCTGGGCCGGCGCGCACCGGCACGGCCCGGTCCGCCCCCGGCACCGGGCCCTGCGCCGGGAACGCCCGCCGCGCCGCTGGTGCTGACGGCACGCCGCTGCTGAGACCTCGCCGCTGGTGCCGACGGCACGTCGGCCCCGCGCCGAGTGGCACGGGGCCGGGCCCGTCAGCGGGTGCGGCGGCGGATCAGCAGCGCGATCCCGGCCAGCCCGAGGGTGATCACCAGCATCACGCCGACGTTGAGCAGCAGCAGCCGCTGCAACTCGGCGAGCGCCTCGTCGATGTCGCCGGCCGGGTTCAGCGAGTCGTCGGGCAGCACCCGCTCGCCGCCCCCGACGCCGCCGCTGACCGTGTCGAGCTGCCGCTCCAGCGGCACCCCGACCGTCCGCAGCGTCTCGGACATGCTGAGCCGGCCGAGGAACCAGCCGGCCTTGTCCTTGCGGGCCGGGTCCGGCTGCTTTGCCGGCCGGTAGACCCGGGGGCCGCCCTTGGCCAGCGGATAGAGGTCGTAGGTCTGGGTGGCGATCTCCCCGACCAGCACCACCACGGTGAACTTCGGCCCGAGGTCGGCGGCCTTCGGCCCCTTGTCGGCCCCGGTGCGGCCCAGCCAGCTCACCTGGTCGACGACCGCGACCACCTCGACGGGGTGGGTGGTGGCCCGCAGCCGCAGCGGCTCGGCCAGGCCCACGCCGGTGATGTCCACCCCGGCCGGCAGGGTCTTCCTGGGCACCTTGCGGGCCAGCGCCGTGCTGGCGGCGGCGGCCGCGTCGGCCAGCGCCGCGCCCGTCGTCGCCTGGCCCGTCGTCGCCGGACCCGTGGCCGTGCCGGCCGCCCGCACCGGCCCCGCCAGCGTCGTGACCAGTGCCGTCACCAGCAGCGCTCCCGCCGCCGCCCGGCACGACCGCCGTACCTGTCGGACCATCGCCGCCTCCTCGCCCCGTTCGATTTGGATGGCTTCGCTGCAGGTCACGCGTTGGTCGGTCGATGGCGGTGACCATGCCCACAGGGCGGGGCGCCCACCTGAAAGACTGCGCAGAACGTCGATCGGTTGCAGCTGTTGGATCGGGAATTGGAACTATCTGCGATCTCGGCTCGACTAATCAGGCAGCCGTAGATCAGCGGGCGGATAGTACCTTTACGGAGGTGTACATGGGGGGCAGGTTCCCACGAGTGGCGCGTACCTGTTTGGTCGTGCTCGGTGTGTCGCTCGGTGTGTCGCTCGCGCTCCCGGCCGCGCCGGCCGCCGCGCACAACTCGCTGACCGGCAGCGACCCGGCCAACGGCGCGCGGATCGCCACCGCGCCGGAGCGGGTCGAGCTCCGTTTCCTGGCGAAACCCAACCCGGGTACGACGAAGATCACAATCACCGGGCCGGACAACGTGGCCGCCCTCGACGGTGAGCCGACCTTCTCCGGGACGCGGGTGCGCATCCCGTTCGCGCCCGGCAAGGCCGGCCTCTACATCGTCGGCTACCAGCTCGGCTCCGCCGACGGCCACCCGATCAAGGGCGAGGTGCGGTTCACCCTCACCACCGGCACCCCGGCCGAGCCCCCGTCGCCGTCGGCCACCGCGCCCGAGCCCGTGCCGCCGTCGGATGCGCCGTCGGCCGCCGCGCCGTCGTCGGCCGCCCCGGCCACGGACGGTGGCGGCAGCGCCGTGCCGGCCGCCAGCGAGTCGACCGACGGGGGCCCGCCCGGCTGGCTCTGGGCGCTGGGCGGCGGCGTGCTGCTGCTCGTCGCCGCTGCCGTCGGGTTCACCGTGCGCCGCCGCCGCGCCGGCACCTGAGCGCCGCCGGCTCCGGCACCCGTCGGCAGCCGCCGTCCGTAGCCGGCCGCTCCGGCCCCGCCCGCAGCCGGCCGCACACCCGTCGGCAGCCGTTCGCGTCGACGCCCGCCCGCCGCCGCGCACGACGCGCAGGGGCCCGCCGGTACACCGGCGGGCCCCTGCGCGTCGTGTAGCCGCTCAGGGCAGGCGCAGGCGGGCGGCGCGCAACCGGGCGAGGGTGCGCTCGCGGCCCAGGACCTCCAGCGACTCGAACAGCGGCAGCCCGACGGTGCGGCCGGTGACCGCCACCCGGACGGGCGCCTGGGCCTTGCCGAGCTTGAGGCCGCGCTCCGCGCCGACCGCCTCCAGCGTTGCCTTCAGCGACTCGGCGTCCCACGACGCGAGCCCGTCGTACGCGACGATCGCCGCGTCGAGCAGCTCGGCCGCGCCCTCCTTCATGGCCTTCGCCCACGCCGCCTCGTCGACGACTGGCGAGGCGAGGAAGAGGAAGTCGACGTTCGGCACGATCTCGCTGAGCACCGCGATGCGGGTCTGCGCCAGCGGTGCCACGGCGGCGAACGCGGCCTCGTCGAACTCCTCCGGCTGCCACGGCGGCGGCGCGACGGTGTCGGTGCCGGTCAGCCACGGCCGGCACGCGGCCACGAACTCGTCGACCGGCAGCGCCCGGATGTAGTCGCCGTTGAACGCGCGCAGCTTCTTCTCGTCGAAGAACGCGGGGGAGGGGTTGACCTCCTCCAGCCGGAACTCCTCCTCGATCACCGACCAGGGCACGATCTCCCGGTCGCCCGACGGCGCCCAGCCCAGCAGCATCAGGTAGTTGCGCATCGCGGCGGCGAGGTAGCCCTCGTCCCGGTACGCCTCCAGGGCGACCTTGTCCCGCCGCTTGGACAGCTTCTGCCGCTTCTCGTTGACCACCACCGGCACGTGCGCCCAGACCGGCGGCTTGACGCCCAGCGCGTCCCACAGGAGCTGCTGCTTGGGCGTGTTGGGTAGGTGCTCCTCGGCGCGGATCACGTGGGTGATCCCCATGGTCATGTCGTCGACCACGTTGGCCAGCAGGAACACCGGCGACCCGTCGCCCCGGGCGATGACGAAGTCCTCGATCAGCCTGTTCTCGAACGTCGGCTCGCCCCGGATCAGGTCGACCACCACGGTCTCGCCGGTGTCCGGGGTGCGGAAGCGCAGCGCGCGCCCCTCGCCGGCCGCCAGGCCCCGGTCGCGGCAGAAGCCGTCGTAGCCGGTGTACTGCGAGCCGGTGCGCGCCTGTACGGCCTCGCGGGTGCAGTCGCAGTAGTACGCCCGGCCGCCCTCGTGCAGCCGCTGCGCGGCGGCCCGGTGCTCGGCGGCGTACGAGGACTGGAAGTACGGGCCCTCGTAGCTGCCCCGGGCGATGCCGATCCAGTCCAGCGCCGACAGGATGCCCTCGGTCCACTCGGGCCTGTTGCGCGCGGCGTCGGTGTCCTCGACGCGGAGCACGAACACCCCGCCCTGCTGCCTGGCGTAGATCCAGTTCTGTAGGGCCGAGCGGGCGCCGCCGACGTGGAACATTCCGGTCGGAGAGGGGGCGAAGCGTACACGTACCGTCACGTCCCCAGCCTACGGCCGCCAGGAAGAGGTTTAAGGAGGGGCCCCTTGTTAACGCTTTCCGTATCGGAAGGGCCCCCTGCAATCATCCGTCACGCCACGCCACGGATCCTGACGACGAGGGCGCTGCCGAGGACGGTGACCACCGCGGTGACCGCGTACAGGGTCGGGTAGCCGCCCAGGTGCACCACGATCGGGGCGGACAGCGCCGGGCCGAGCACCTGCGGCGCGGAGTTCGCGATGTTGATCACCCCGAGGTCCTTGGCCCGGTTCGTGGCCGCCGGCAGCACCTCGGTGATCAGCGCCGCGTCCACCGACAGGTAGACGCCGTAGCCCGCGCCGAGCAGCACCGCCGCGACCATCGCCATCGGCCAGACCGGCGCGACGGCCAGCAGCAGCGCGGCCACGGCCATCACCAGCCCGGAGACGATCACGTAGATCTTGCGCCGGCCGGAGCGGTCGGAGAGCCGGCCGGAGACCACGGCGGTGAGGATCATCCCGAGCGTGTAGAGCAGGATCAGCACCAGCAGCCCGCCCTCGGGGTCGGGGTAGCGCACCCCGTCGGCGAGGAAGTACAGCAGGTACAGGGTGCCCAGCGCGTTGCCGAGCTGCACCAGGAACCGGGTGAGCCAGGCCCAGGCGAAGTCCGGGTGCCGGCGCGGGCTGATCCACATCGAGGCGAGCAGCGCGCCCACCCGCAGCGGCGGCCGGTGCGTCCGGGGCAGCGGGTCGTCGGCGGTGAGCAGCGCGAACGGCAGCGCCAGCAGCAGCACGGCCAGCGCGACGGCGGCGTACCCGGCGGCGTTGCCGGTGACCACGGCGGTCACCAGCACCGCGCCCAGCACCAGGCCGAGCGACTGCGGGATGCCCACCCAGCCGGAGACGCCGCCGCGCTGGAGCACCGGCACCCGGTCGGGGATGCCGGCGGTGAGGCTGGCCAGCATCGCGTTGAAGCAGACCTGGGCGGCGACCCAGCCGACCGCCACCCCGGCGATGGTGTCCTGCCGGGCCAGCAGCACCAGGGCGAGCGCGCCGAGCACCGCCCCGCCGGCCGTCCAGACGTGCCGGCGGCCCAGCTCCCGGCCGCCCAGCCGCAGGCAGGTGCGGTCCGACAGCGCCCCGGCGAGCGGGTTGGCCAGCACCGCGGCGAGCGCGCCGAGGCCGGTGACCACGGCGAACATGGCCTCCTTGTCGCCCGGGGCGATCCGCTCGATCTGCTGGGGCAGCAGCACCTGGATCGGGGTGAAGAAGGCCATCCAGACGCCGAGGTTCGCCGCGAAGATCAGCGCGATCCAGCTCCGCCGCACCGGGACGGTCGGCTCGGCGAGCGCGGCGGGCAGCGCCGCCGGCGTCGGGTCGACGGTGGTCACGGCGCTACTCCGCGTCGGCTGTGGCGCGGCGGGCGGCGGGCGCGGCGTCGGCAGGCGCGGTCGCGGTGCGCTCGTCGCGCGCGCCGCCGGGCAGGATCGCGGTGTCGCGCAGCCAGGCGTACGACGACTTCGGCGTGCGCGCCCCCGTGCCGAAGTCGACGTGCACGAGGCCGAACCGCTTGGTGAAGCCCTCCGCCCACTCCCAGTTGTCCAGCAGCGACCAGACGAAGTAGCCCGTGACGTCCACGCCGTCGTCGATCGCGGCCCGCAGGGCGCGCAGGTGGGCGTCGAGGTAGGCGATCCGGTCCGGGTCGTGGACCCGGCCCTCGGCATCGGGTACGTCGTCGTAGGCGCAGCCGTTCTCGGTGACCTGGATCGGGGGCAGCCGGTCGCCGTACCGGTCGCGCAGGCCGGTGAGCAGCTCGCGCAGCCCGTCGGGGGCGACCGGCCAGCCGAACGCGGTGCGCGGGTACCCGGCGAGTTCCACCAGCTCGAACGGCAGCGGCGAGCCGGGCTCGGGCGCGCGTACCCCCGAGGGGTTGTAGTAGTTCACGCCGAGCACGTCGAGCGGCGCGGCGATGACGGCCAGGTCGTCGCCGCGCACGAGCCCCGGGTCGAGGTCGAGCAGGTCGGGGTAGCCGAGGCCGAGCAGCGGATCGGTGAACAGCCGGTTGTGCAGCGCGTCGTACGCGGCGGCGGCGGCCAGGTCGGCGTCGGTGTCGCCGGCCGGGCGCACCGGCGAGTAGTTGTTGGCGATGGCGACCGGGCCGGCGGTGCGGGCGCGCAGCGCGGCGACGGCCAGCCCGTGCCCGAGGAGCTGGTGGTGGGCCGCCGGGAACGCGTCGAACAGCAGCGTCTGGCCGGGGGCGTGCTCGCCGGTGCCGTAGCCGAGACTCATGTGGATGAACGGCTCGTTGAGGGTGATCCACAGCTTCACCCGGTCGCCGAGGCGGGCGGCGACCAGGTCGGCGTACTCGGCGAACCGGGCGGCGGTGTCCCGGTGCAGCCAGCCCCCGGCGTCCTGGAGGGGCTGCGGCAGGTCCCAGTGGTAGAGGGTGGCGACCGGGTCGATCCCGGCGGCGGCCAGGTCGTCCACGAGCCGGTCGTAGAAGTCGAGGCCGGCGGCGTGGGCGGGCCCGGACCCGCCGGGCTGGACCCGGGGCCAGGCCACCGAGAAGCGGTACGCCGACACCCCGAGCCCGGCCATCAGCGCGACGTCCTCGGCGTGCCGGTGCCAGTGGTCGCAGGCGACGTCGCCGGTGCTGCCGTCGGCGATCAGCCCGGGGGTGTGCGCGAAGGTGTCCCAGATGGAGGGCCCCCGGCCGGCGGCGGTCGCCCCGCCCTCGATCTGGTATGCGGAGGTGGAGACTCCCCAGCGGAATCCGGCCGGGAACTCGGGCAGCGGCTCGGTGGTCATGCGCTCTCCAGGCGGCAGGGGCCGGCGGCGTCCGCGGGCGCGGGACGCGCGACGTCCGACGTTCGTGCGGCCGTCCGGCCGGACGAACGTGAAACGTGTTCGGACTCTAGGCCGCGGTGGGAGTTTGCGCCATAGGTCGATTGCGATCGGGACGCAAGGGTTTTCGGCGTGTCTTTTCCAAAGTTGTCCGGTTGCGTCCGATTTAGCGCATAGAGTGCCGAATATCGCGGATGTCCTCAGTGGGGGAAAGAACGAAATGATCCTCGTCGAACGCAGTGCGCACGTGATGGCGCCGGTGGAAGCGGTCTGGGAAGTCGTGCAGCGGGCCGAGCAGTTGCCGGCCTGGCTGGCGGGAGTTCGCGCGGCGGAGGTCCTCTCGGGGGAGGGCTTCGGCCGGCGACAACTGGTCCAGGCCGGGCGCGGGTCGGCGCACGAGGCCGAGGTGATCGCCTACCAGGAGCCGACCCTGATCGGCTGGCGGGAACGCGCCAAGGGCGCCGGTGCCCGGGCCGAGGCCCGCACCGAGATCTACGTCCAGCTCACCGCGGACGAGGAGGAGGGCGGGACCATCGTGCGGCTCATCGTCGTACGCTGGCCCGCCGGCCCGGTCAAGGCCGCCCTCCTCCGGCTCGGTCTGCGGCGGGTCGGCGCCGACCTGGAGGACTCGCTGGCCCGGCTGACCGACCTGGCCGCCGTCGGCTGAGCGGGGCCCGTCTCACGGCGCCATCCGCGACGGCGGTGGCCCGCCGCGTCCCCACCAGGAACGCCCGGGCCACCGCCGTCACGCCATCCGGGGCGGACCCGGGGATACGCAGAGAGGGGCCCGGTGCGCACCGCGCACCGGGCCCCTCGGCGGTGTCCGTGGGCTAGCTGTCGCCGCCGGTCTCGCCGACCGGCGCCGCGTTCACGTCGTCGATGGCGTACTTCTTCGCCGCCTCGGCCGGGGTCGACGCCGGCACCGTGCCGCGCAGGGCGAGCTGCCGCAGCGTCGCGACCGTCACCGACTCGGCGTCGACGTGGAAGTGCCGGCGCAGCGCGTGCCGGGTGTCGGACATGCCGAACCCGTCGGTGCCGAGCGAGGTGTAGTCGCCCGGTACCCAGCGGGCGATCAGGTCCGGTACGGCGCGCATCCAGTCGCTGACCGCGACCTTCGGCCCGTCGGCGTCGGCGAGCTTCTGCTGGATGTACGGCACCCGCTGCTCCGCGCCCGGGTTGAGCAGGTTGTGCTCCTCGCACTCCACCGCGTCGCGGCGCAGCTCCGTCCAGGAGGTCACCGACCACACGTCGGCGGCCACCCCCCAGTCCTGGGCGAGGAGCTGCTGCGCCTTGAGCGCCCACTGCATGCCGGTGCCGGAGGCCAGGATGTTGGCCCGCGGCCCGTCGCCGTCGACCTTCGGGGCGGGGGAGTAGCGGTAGATGCCCTTGAGCAGCCCCTCGACGTCCACGTCGGCCGGCTCGGCCGGCTGGTGGATCGGCTCGTTGTAGATGGTCAGGTAGTAGAAGATGTTCTCCGGCTGCTCGCCGTACATCCGGTGCAGGCCGTTCTCCATGATGTGCGCCAGCTCGAACGCGAACGCCGCGTCGTAGGCCACCACCGCCGGGTTGGTGGCGGCGAGCAGCAGCGAGTGGCCGTCCTCGTGCTGGAGGCCCTCGCCGTTGAGCGTGGTCCGCCCGGCGGTCGCGCCGAGCACGAAGCCCCGCGCCATCTGGTCGGCCGCCGCCCAGAACCCGTCGCCGGTGCGCTGGAAGCCGAACATCGAGTAGAAGATGTAGAGCGGGATCATCGGCTCGCCGTGCGTGGCGTACGCGGTGCCGGCGGCGGTGAACGAGGCCACCGAGCCCGCCTCGTTGATCCCCTCGTGCAGGATCTGCCCGGTCGTCGCCTCCTTGTACGACAGGAACAGCTCCCGGTCGACCGAGGTGTAGCGCTGGCCGTGCGGCGAGTAGATCTTCGCCGTCGGGAACAGCGAGTCCATGCCGAACGTGCGGGCCTCGTCCGGGATGATCGGCACCCAGCGCTTGCCGAACTCCTTGTCCTTCATGATGTCCTTGAGCAGGCGGACGAAGGCCATCGTGGTGGCCACCTTCTGCTTGCCCGAACCGCGCTTGACGTCGGAGAACCGCTCGCTGCCCGGGATCGCCAGCGCCCTGCCGGCGGTCCGCCGCGACGGAAGGTAGCCGCCGAGCTGCTCCCGCCGCTCCCGCAGGTAGGCGATCTCCTCGGACTTCTCGCCCGGCGTGAAGTACGGCGGGAGGTAGGGGTTCTCCTCCAGCGTCTTGTCCGAGATGTCCAGGTAGAGCCGGTCGCGGAACAGCTTCAGGTCGTCCAGCGTCAGCTTCTTCATCTGGTGCGTGGCGTTGCGGCCCTCGAAGTGCGAGCCGAGCGTCCAGCCCTTGATCGTCTTGGCCAGGATCACCGTCGGCTGGCCGGTGTGCTCCATCGCCGCCTTGTAGGCCGCGTAGAGCTTGCGGTAGTCGTGCCCGCCCCGCTTGAGGTTCCAGATCTCGTCGTCGGTGAGCCCCTCGACCATCTTGCGGGTGCGCGCGTCGCGGCCGAAGAAGTGCTCCCGCACGTACGCCCCGGACTCCGCCTTGTAGGTCTGGTAGTCACCGTCGGGCGTGCTGTTCATCAGGTTGACCAGCGCGCCGTCGGTGTCGGCGGCGAGCAGCGGGTCCCACTCCCGGCCCCAGACCACCTTGATGACGTTCCAGCCGGCGCCCCGGAAGAACGCCTCCAGCTCCTGCATGATCTTGCCGTTGCCCCGGACCGGCCCGTCGAGCCGCTGGAGGTTGCAGTTGATCACGAAGGTGAGGTTGTCCAGCTCCTCGCGGGCGGCCACGCCGATCGCGCCGAGCGACTCGACCTCGTCCATCTCGCCGTCGCCGAGGAACGCCCACACGTGCTGCTGCGAGGTGTCCTTGATGCCCCGGTGGTGCAGGTACCGGTTGAACCGGGCCTGGTAGATCGCGTTCAGCGGGCCGAGGCCCATCGAGACGGTCGGGAACTCCCAGAAGTCCGGCATCAGCCGCGGGTGCGGATACGACGGCAGCCCGCCGCCCGGGTGGGACAGCTCCTGGCGGAACCCGTCGAGCTGGTTCTCGCTCAGCCGCCCCTCCAGGAACGCCCGCGCGTACATGCCCGGCGAGGCGTGGCCCTGGTAGAAGATGTGGTCGCCGCCGCCCGGGTGCTCCTTGCCCCGGAAGAAGTGGTTGAAGCCCACCTCGTAGAGCGACGCGGAGCTGGCGAACGTCGAGATGTGCCCGCCGACGCCGATCTCGGGGCGCTGCGCGCGGTGCACCAGCATCGCCGCGTTCCACCGGATGTACGCCCGGATCCGCCGCTCGATGTGCTCGTCACCCGGGAACCACGGCTCGCGCTCCGGCGGGATGGTGTTGATGTAGTCGGTGGTCGTCAGCGATGGCACCCCGACCTGGCGCTCCCGCGCGCGCTCCAGCAGGCGCAGCATCACGTACCGGGCGCGTTTGGTTCCACGCTCGTCGATGACACCGTCCAGCGACTCGACCCATTCGCCGGTCTCTTCGGGGTCGATGTCCGGAAGCTGGCTCGGCAGACCGGCGGTGATCACCGGGCGCTTGCGTTCCGTGGCCACAGGCGTTCCCTCGGTTGTGTGTGGGATAGGTCTCTAGATGTTCATCCTGCCTTCTACCGACGGTTTTCGTCACGTCTGGCTCCCCCAGACGCGACGCTCAACACAGGTACCGGCCGGTAACTTCTGGTGGTTTGCGCTCGCCCCCTACCGTCGACCCATGACGATGCTGCGAGCCGTGGCGAGCGCACTCGTGCTGGCCGGAGCGCTCACCCTCCTGCTGTCGGTGCTCGGCCTCGCCGGCGGCCGACTGGACGCCGCCCCCGTGGGCCTGTTCGGCCTGGCCCTGCTCGCCGTGGGCCTGGTGCTGCTCAACCGCGCCGGCGGCCGGGGCGCCCGCTACGGCTACGCCACCACCACCGGCGACCCCGCCGCCTCGTACGGCTCCGGCGCGTACGGCGCGGGCGCCGGCCAGCCCGGTGCCGACTTCCACACCGGCGACGCCGGCGCCGGCTGGTCCGGCGACCCGGGGCCCGGCTGACGCGGGCCCTGCCGGCTCCCCGGCTGACGAGGGCCCGGCTAGCGCGGGCCCGCCGACACGACCGGCCCCGGCTGACAGACCCGGGTCCCGGCGGCAGAATGCGGCGTATGCGCACCGAGGTGATCACCGTCCAGACCGGCTCCCGACCGACCGTCCGGGACATCACCGCCGAGGCGGAACGGTTCGTCTCCGGCGCCGGCGACGGCCTGCTGCACGTCTTCGTGCCGCACGCCACCGCCGGCCTCGCCGTCATCGAGACCGGGGCCGGCTCCGACGACGACCTGCTCCGGGCGCTGGACGACGTGCTGCCCACCGACGACCGCTGGCGGCACCGGCACGGCTCGCCCGGCCACGGGCGCGACCACGTGCTGCCCGGCCTCGTCCCCCCGTACGCGACCCTGCCGGTGATCGACGGGCGGCTCGCGCTCGGCACCTGGCAGTCCATCTGCCTGGTCGACACCAACGGCGACAACCCCACCCGCAAGGTCCGCTTCTCGTTCCTCCCCGGCTGACCGCCGCCCGCCCGCGCGAGGCGGCCACCACCGCCCGGGGCCCGCTCAGGGCCGCAGGGTCTCCGCCTCCACCGTCTGCCGGCCCAGGTCCACCCCGGCCCCCGGTGCGGTGCGCGCGCCCGGTGCCGGCGGCCGGTCGTACGTCTGGTGCAGGCCCGGCACCCGGTCCTCGATCACGAACGTCGCCCGGGTGTACGCCGGCGCATCCGGCCGGCTCACGTACGGCACCACGTCGAAGTCCGCCGCCAGCTGCGCCGGGGTGATCGTCGTGCGGACGTACCCCCGGAGGTTGTTCTGGAAGCGCAGGTGCGGGTTGAACGCGAACCACGGGTGGGAGCCCGTCGCCGAGTCCGCGCCGTCGCCGGTCGACGTGACCGAGGAACAGACCAGCTCGCTGCCGACGGTGCGCGACGTGGGGTCGGCGTAGTCCAGCTTCAGGTCGCTGGCCCAGTGGGCGTGCACGTCGCCGGTGAGCACCACCGGATTGCGCACCCCGGCGGCCAGCCAGCCCCGGGTGATCCGGTCCCGGGAGGCCACGTACCCGTCCCAGGCGTCCATGCTGGTGACCGTCAGCGGCCCCGAGTTGTTGTCCCGCTGCGCGAAGAAGACCTGCTGGCCGAGGATGTCCCAGCGCGCGTCGGAGCGGCGGAACCCGTCGAGCAGCCACGCCTCCTGCTCCGCGCCCGTGATCGACCGGGCCGGGTCGGCCGCCGCCGGGCACTCCTGGTACCCGTCGCCGCACGCCTGGTCGTCGCGGTACTGCCGGGTGTCGAGCATGTGGAACGTGGCCAGCCGGCCCCAGCGCACCCGCCGGTACAGCTGCATGTCGATGCCGCGCGGCAGGGAGGTCCGCCGCAGCGGCATGTTCTCGTAGTACGCCTGGAACGCCGCCGCCCGCCGGGCGAGGAAGTCCGGGTCGGGCGCCTCCGGCACCTCGTCGGCCCAGTTGTTCTCCACCTCGTGGTCGTCGAAGACCACCACCCAGGGGGCCACCGCGTGCGCCGCCTGGAGGTCCGCGTCGGTCTTGTACTGGGCGTGCCGCTGCCGGTAGTTCGCCAGCGTCCGGGTCTCCGGGCCCTCGTGGTCGCGCGGGTTCCCGCCCGGCACCGTGTAGGTGCCCTTCTCGTACTCGTACTGGTAGTCGCCCAGGTGCAGGATCAGCTCCGGCTCGGTCTCGGCCAGCCGCCGGTACGCGGTGAAGTACCCGTGCTCGTACTGCGAGCAGGAGACGAAGCCCATCGCCAGGGCCGACGGCAGGCTCTCCGGGGCCGGGGCGGTGCGGGTGCGCCCCACCGCGGACGCGTACCCCTCGGCCCGGAACCGGTAGAAGTACTCCCGGCCCGGCAGCAGCCCGCCCAGCTCCACGTGCACGCAGTGCGCCGCCTCGGGGCGGGCCTGCGCCACGCCCCGGCGTACCACGTGCCGCATCCCCTCGTCGGCGGCGACCTCCCAGGTCACCGCCACCGGCCGCGACGGCATGCCGCCGAGGCCGTCCTCCGCGAGGGGCTGCGGGGCCAGCCGCGTCCACAGCACGAAACCCTCGTGGTCGGGGTCGCCCGAGGCCACCCCGAGGGTGAACGGGTCCTGCCGCAGCGGGCGGGCGGCCGCCGCGCCGGCCGCCACGGGCAGCCCGGCCAGCGCGCCGGCCGCGCCGACCGCCGCGCCGGAGAGCAGGATCGTACGTCGGGACAGTGTCACGGTTTCCTCCCCAGAGTCCGTGTTGTTCGACTCCGGGGAGCGTCGCGTCCGCCGATGGCCGCCAGGTGAAAGGAAGGGCCCCTTGTTATCGCCTTTTGTCGAACAAGGGACCCCTGTTAACACCCGCTGAGCGGGCCTGCGGCGCGGGCCGGGCGGGCGCGGGCCGGGCGGGCGCGGGCCGGGCGGGCGCGGGCCGGGCGGGCGCGGGCCGGGCGGGCGCGGGCCGGGCGGCGCGGCGGGGAAGGGCGTGAGAAGGGGACCCCTCTCTACCGAAGGCGTTAACAAGGGGCCCCTCCTTCCCCAAACTGGTGGAGGTGGTCAACAGTTGGGGCGGCGTACGATTGCGCCATGGCGCAGCGCATCCCCACCGAGGCGACGCCGCACGCGGATGCCCGCGCCGACCTGGCCGGGGACGCCGTGCGCCGGATCCTGCACGTCGCCTCGGCCCTCCGGCACTGGCAGGACGCCGGGGTGGCCGGGCTGGGCCTCACGCCGGCCGTCGCCCGGGCGCTGCACGTGCTGGACCCGGACCGCCCGCTGCCGGCCCGCGACCTGGCCGAGCGGTTGCGCTGCGACCGCTCCAACGTCACCGCCCTGGTCGACAAGCTGGAGCAGGCGGGCCTCGTGGAGCGCCGGGCCGACCCGACCGACCGGCGGCAGAAGACCCTCGTGGTCACCGGGGACGGCCGGCGGGTGCGCGACCGCGTCCAGCGGGTGATGTCGGACTCCCGACTGCTCGACGGGCTCACCGACGCCGAGCTGGCCACCCTGCGCGAGCTGGTGTGGAAGGTCGCCGACGGCGGCTGCCCCGAGCAGCATGCCGTGCGCTGACGCGCCGCCGGGGCCGGTGGCGGCGGTGACCGGTCCCGGGCGGACCGTGTCTGAGTGGGCGACCGGCCGCCGCGTCGGTAATGCTGTCGGACGTGACCACCCCGCAAGATCTCGATGACCGGTTCCGGGAGGCCCTCGCCGGGCTCGCCGCCGCGCCCCGGCGACGTGATCCGGCCGAGCCGGTCCACGACGACGCGCCGCTGACCGGGGCGCAGTTGCTGGACCTCTTCGACGCCCAGGTCACCAGCCGGCAGTTGGACCTCGCCGGGCGGTGGCTGCGCAGCTTCGGCGAGGGCTTCTACACGATCGGCTCCGCCGGCCACGAGGGCAACGCCGCGGTGGCCGCCGCGCTGCGTCCCGGCGACCCGGCCCTGCTGCACTACCGTTCGGGCGCGTTCTACTGCCTGCGCGCCGCCCAGGCCGCCGGGGAGGTCGCCTTCCCCGTGCCGGAGGAGGAGGCCGCCGCACCGGCGTCCGGGGCGGAGTCCACGCCGCCCGGGGCGGAGTCCACGCCGTCGGAGCCCGGGGCCGGGATGCCCGGGGCCATGATGCCCGAGGTCGGGACGCCCGAGCTCGGGGCCCCGCCCCCCGGGGCGCAGGGAGCGCCGTCCGGCACCGGGACCACGTCGCCCGGGGCCGAGCCCGGGGCCGGGGCGGAGGCCGGGGCCGGGGCCGGTGCGGCTGGCGGCCCGGCGGCGGGCCGCGACCACCCGGCCGTCGGGGACGACGCGGCCGTCGGACAGGACGCGTCCGCCGGGGAGGGCGAGGCCGTCCGGGAGGACGCGTACGCCGGTGCCGCCCGGGACGTGCTGCGCGGGATGGTCGCCTCGGCGCGGGAGCCGATCGCCGGGGGCCGGCACAAGGTCTTCGGCCGGGCCGACCTCGCGATCGTCCCGACCACCTCCACCATCGCCTCGCACCTGCCCCGGGCGGTCGGCGCGGGGCTGGCCCTGGAACGGCTGCGCCGCCGCGACCCGGCCGGGCGGCGGGCCGGGGCCGACCCGCTCGGCGACGTCGGGCAGCCGCCCCGCTCGCCGTGGCCGCCGGACGCCATCGTGGTCTGCTCGTTCGGCGACGCCTCGGTCAACCACGCCAGCGCCACCGCCGCGTTCAACACCGCCGGCTGGTACGACCACACCGGCCTGCGCATCCCGGTGCTGTTCGTGTGCGAGGACAACGGCCTCGGCATCAGCGTCCGGTCCCCGAAGGGGTGGGTGGAGGCGACCCTGCGGTCCAAGCCGGGCATCCGCTACTTCTCCGCCGACGGCACCGATCCGGTGCAGACGTACGCGGCGGCGGTGGAGGCGGCCGGCTGGGTGCGCCGGCACCGGCGGCCGGCGGTGCTGCACCTGAGCACCGTACGGCTGATGGGGCACGCCGGCGCGGACGCCGAGACGGCGTACCGCAGCGCCGGCGAGATCGCCGCGGACCTGGACCGGGACCCGGTGCTGGCCACCGCCCGGCTGCTCGTGGCGGCGGGCGTCGCGACGACCGGCGAGCTGCTGGCCCGCTACGACGAGCGCGGCTGGCAGGTGCGCCGCATCGCGGAGGAGGTGCTCGGCGAACCGAAGCTCGCCTCCGCGGCCGAGGTGGTCGCGGAGCTCGCGCCCCGCCGCCCGGCCCGGGTGGCCCGCGCGGTCGCCGACGCGGCGGTCCGGGCCGGCGGACCCGGCGCGGCGGTCCGCGCGGACACGTTCGGCGGCCGGCTGCCCGAGGCGGCCGGCCCGCTCACCCTGGCGCAGAGCATCAACGCCGCCCTCGCCGACGGCATGCTCGACCACCCCGGCATGGTCGTCTTCGGCGAGGACGTCGCCGCCAGGGGCGGGGTGTACGGGGTGACGAAGGGGCTGCGGGACCGCTACGGCGCGGCCCGGGTCTTCGACACGCTGCTCGACGAGACGTCGATCCTCGGGCTCGGGCTGGGCGCGGGGCTGGCCGGGCTGCTGCCGGTCCCGGAGATCCAGTACCTGGCGTACCTGCACAACGCCGAGGACCAGTTGCGCGGCGAGGCGGCGACCATGCGGTTCTTCTCCTCGGGGGCGTTCCGCAACCCGATGGTGGTGCGGGTGCCGGGGCTGGCGTACCAGGAGGGCTTCGGCGGGCACTTCCACAACGACAACTCCCTGGCCGTGCTGCGGGACGTGCCCGGGCTGGTGGTCGCGGTGCCGGCGCGGCCGGACGACGCCGCCGCGATGGTGCGTACCTGCCTGGCGAGCGCGGCGGTCGACGGCAGCGTCTGCGTGCTGGTGGAGCCGATCGCGCTCTACCACACCCGCGACCTCTACGCCGAAGGTGACGGGGAGTGGCTGTCCGACTACGCCGAGCCGGGCGCGTGGGCCGCCGGCCACGCGCCGATCGGCCGGGCCCGGGTGTACGGCGTCGGCTCCGCCGAGGACGTCACGATCGTCACTTTCGGTAACGGGGTGCCGATGTCGCTGCGCGCCGCCGCCACCCTCGCCGACGAGGGGGTCGGCAGCCGCGTCGTCGACCTGCGCTGGCTCGCCCCGCTGCCGGTCGCCGACATCGTCCGGGAGGCGTCGGTGACCGGCCGGGTGCTGGTCGTGGACGAGACGCGCCGCTCCGGCGGGGTCGGCGAGGGGGTGCTCGCGGCGCTGGTCGACGGCGGATACGTCGGTGCGGCGCGCCGGGTGGCCGCAATTGACTCGTTTGTACCATTAGGTCCGGCAACGCGTGCGGTGCTGGTCACCGAGGATGCCATCACCCAGGGTGCCCGTACGCTGCTGGCACGGTAAATTCCGTTCCACCCGGTGCGCCACTTGCGCGGGGGGCTGCAAGTGTGTGGACTTTGCCTGACGGCGTCGCCGCGACGCCGCGAGCAGGGACGAGATGAGGAGGCACGCGACAGTGAGCGCGACCGCTGGTCAGGCCGCCGACGGGGTACGCAGCCTGGCGGACCGGTTCGGTATCGAGCCGGGGATGGTCGTCATGGAGATGGGGTACGACGAGGACGTCGACCAGGATCTCCGGGACGCCCTGACCGACCGCTGTGGAGAGCTGGTCGACGAGGACACCGACGAGGTGGTCGACGCGGTGCTGGTCTGGTACCGAGACGGCGACGGTGACCTCTTCGAGCTGCTCGTCGACGCCCTCGGCCCGCTGGCCGACAACGGCGTCGTGTGGCTGCTGACCCCCAAGGCCGGGCGGGAGGGCCACGTCGAGCCGAGCGAGATCGCGGAGTCCGCGCCCACCGCCGGCCTGCAACAGACGTCCACGGTCAACGCCGGCCGGGACTGGAGCGGCGCCCGCCTCGTGCTGCGCCGGGGGGCCAAGGGCAAGAAGTAGCCGAACCTGCCCCCGCCCGTGGGGCCGGCCACACTCGGTGGCCCCGGCCCTCGGGTGTGGCAGGCTGATGCCACCTCCAGAATCGACCCAAGGAGCTCGCATGCCGATCGAGGTTGGCGCCGAGGCGCCGGACTTCGTGCTCAAGGACCAGAACAACCAGGAGGTCCGGCTGTCGGACTTCCGCGGCAAGCGCACCGTGCTGCTGGTCTTCTACCCGCTCGCCTTCACCGGCATCTGCCAGGGCGAGCTGTGCGAGGTGCGGGACAACCTCAACGAGTACGTCAACGACGACGTCCAGGTGCTCACCGTGAGCGTGGACTCGGTCTACGCCCACAAGATCTGGGCCGAGAAGGAGGGCTACCAGTTCCCGCTGCTGGCCGACTTCTGGCCGCACGGCGCGGTCGCCCAGGCGTACGGCGTCTTCAACGACGTCGCCGGCATCGCCAACCGCGGCACGTTCGTGATCGACAAGGCCGGCGTCGTCAGGTTCGCCGAGATGAACATGCCGGGCGAGGCGCGCGACCAGCAGGGCTGGCGCAAGGCGCTGGCGGACGCCGTCGCCGCCTGATCCCACCACGGGCACACCGACGCGGCGGACCGGAACCGGCAGGGTAAGCTTGCCGGACTCCGGCCCGCCGCGCGGGCGTTCGGGGCGCGTAGCTCAGTGGGAGAGCACTCGCCTTACAAGCGAGGGGTCGCAGGTTCGAAACCTGCCGCGCCCACCCATCACCACCAGCGCGGGAACTCTTCCGAGGATCGAGCACCCGGCCGCCGGCAGTGACTACCGGAAGGTGACGTCGCTCCTGTTGACCTTGCAGTTGGCGTCGTTCCAGCCCTCACCGAGGTAGCTGGGTTCGCTGCCCTTGGGCACGCCCTGGTACTTGCCGCAGATGGTGGCCGAGCCGATGACGACCACGCGGGTGATCGTCGCGGTGTCGTTCCAGTTGCTGTTGATGCCGGCGAGCATGTCGATGTCGTCGACGAGGACGTTGTCGATGCGCACGTGGCGGGTGTACGAGGTGGTGCAGTTGCCGCAGCCGCGGTACAGCTTGCCGGACCCCTTGAGGTAGAAGCCGGAGATGTTGACCGTGCCGTTGCCGTTGTGCTGGAAGGTCTTGTCGCTGCCGCTGCGCGCGCCGCCGCCGATGACGTAGGAGGTGCCGCCGTTGGTCTGCTTGAAGGTGGCGGCGTCCTCGCCGATGTCGTTCCACCACACGTTGCGCAACGTGCAGGTGCCCTCGCAGTGCACGCCGTCGCCGGCGGGCGAACCGAGGATGACGTTCTGCAACGTGCCGCCGTTGGCGATCTTGAACATCGGGTCCTGCGACTCGCCCTGCCCACCGTCACCGATGCAGCAGTAGGTCTTCATCCCGCCGTCGAAGGTGCCGGAGACGTTGACCGTGCCCGAGATGCTCACCGAGCCGGCCGACGACGGCCACGCGCCGGTCGGCGTGCCGGGGTTGCTGGTCGGGCCGGATGTCGGGCCGCTGGTGGGGCTGGTGGTGGGGCTGGTGGTCGGGGTCGACCCGCCGCTGGCGTACGTCTCGAACTCGGCGATCCGCGGGGCGCCGGACGCGCTGGTGATGACGAAGGAGATCTTCTTCAGCGACGTCGAGGAGAAGTTGACGGTGCCCGGGGCGCTGCTGCCGCTGGCCAGGACGGTGCCCGTGTCGTGGTTCGTGAGCTGCCAGCCGCTGATCGAGCCGCCGCCCGAGGCCTGCACGATGACGGCCGAGGACACCGTGGTGGCGCCGCCCCACTTGACCGAGATCGTGCCGGTCGAGCCGCTCGGTGACCAGAATGTGCTGGTGTTGCCGTCGATGACGTTGCCGTAGCTGGTGCCGCTGGCCTTGCTGGAGCCGTCGGCGCCGGCGCCGATGCTCAGGTTCGTGGCGGCCGAGGCGTGCGGGATCTGCAGCGCCAGCGCGGCGACGGCACCTGCGACCGCAGCGGCACCGCCGGCCAGCCACCGGGTAGCGACTTTGCCTCTCATCTGATTCGCCTTTCAATCATGAGCACCGGTAGGGGAAAGCGCTTTCCGGTAACCATAGGGCGTTGTCGATGGCGCGGCAAGATGGCGGCGACAGGGCTGAACGGTGCGAGCCGAGGCCGGCCGGCGACGGGCCGGCGGCCCGCTGCGCCCCGGCTCAGCTTCCGGGCTGCCCCTCAGGCCCCCCGGCGTGGCCGAGCAGTCCGCGCAGGACGCCGCGTACGGTCGCCTCGAAGAGGTCGCGCTGTGCCGGCGGCGCCTGCGGCGCGGTGAGGGCGGCGGCCAGGTGGGGGAACGCCGCCAGGTCGATCCCGTCGAGGCGGGCCGGCGGGCCGGCGGCTTCGCTGCGGGCGAACAGCGACACCACGCCGGTCGTCATGGCGATCGCCTCGAACTTGGTGGTGGCCGCCGCCGGCACCGGTCGCAGGACGGCCAGGCAGTGATCGAAGAAGGCCAGGCTCTCCGGGCCGAAGGCGGTCGGCCGGGGCAGGATCTCCACCAGCCACCGGTGCCTGCGGTACAGCTCCAGTTGCCGGCGGGCGATGCGCAGCATCGCGTCCAGCCAGTCGCCGGTGGCCTCCGGGTAGGGGCGCAGCTCGCCCGCCGCCCGGTCGGCCATCAGGTCGAGCAGGTCGTCGCGGGAGGTCAGGTAGCGGTAGAGCGATCCCGCGCCGGTGTCGAGCGCGGTGGCGACGGCCCGCATCGAGACCGCGCCGATGCCGACGGCGTCCGCCACCGCGATCGCCGCGGCCACGATCTCGTCCCGGGTGTGCGTCGGCGCCGGGCCCCGGGTGCCCCGGGTCGGGCGGGACCAGATCGACGGCCGCACTGGTTCGGCGGATGAGGTCACCGCTACACTCTAAACTGCGAACGACGTTCGCGGTTTAGGGGAGGGTGACGTGGAACAGAGTTGGACCGTGCAACGGGTGCCCGCAGCCGACGGGGCCGAGATCGTGCTCCACTCCACCGGCGTCGGGCCGGGCATCGTCGTCGTGCACGGCGGCGGTGTCACCATCGAGATCTACCGACGGCTGGCCGACCGGCTGGCGGACCGCTTCACCGTGCACCTCTACAACCGCCGGGGCCGGGCCGACGCGGCCGCCCGCGCCGAGCCCTACGACGGCGAGCAGGACATCGACGACCTCGCGGCGCTGCTGACCCACACCGGGGCCCGCAACGTCATCGGCCACAGCGGCGGCGGCTTCATCGCCCTGCGCGCCGCCGCGCGGCGGCTGCCGATCGGCCGGCTCGCCCTCTACGACGCGGCGGTCCAGGTCGACGGCCGGTTCCCGGCCGCGTGGCTGCCGGCCGCCCGGGACGCCGCGCGGGCCGGCGACCTCGCCCGCGCGATGGCCCTCACCGGCGCCGGCCTCAACACCCAGTCGGCCACGTCGCGCCTGCCGCTGGGCCTCCAGGTCGCCATGTGCCGGCTGTTCATCCGTACGCCCATCGGGCGCACCATGGCCGAGCTGCTGCCCACCACCCTCGACGAGACCACGCTGATCTTCCGCCACGACGGCCCGCCCGAGCAGTGGGCCGGCGTCGACGCCGAGGTGCTGCTCGCCTGCGGCGGGGCCGGGCCGCCCTACTACCGGCCGACCAACGAGGCCCTGGCGGGGGCCCTGCCGCACGCCCGCACCCTGGTGGTGCCGCGCGCGGGTCACGACGCGCTCAACCGTGCCCCGCGCCACCTGGTCGACGCGCTCGCCGAGTTCTTCGCCGCTCCGGTCGCCTCGGAGCGGGCCGGGTCGTGACGACCGTCGTCGCGGTCAGCGGCCCCGCTGGCGGACCTTGATGCTGTCGAGGTCCGTCGCCACCGACGTGAGGTCGCGGTGGCCCGCGCCCAGCCCCCGGACGGCGGCTGCGGCGAGGGCCTCCGCCCGGCCGGTCACCACGTCCTCGGCGTCGTCGGCCGTGGCCCGGACGACGCAGCGGAAGGTGAACCCGAGGAGGGCACGCTCGTAGGTCACCGTGCCCTCCTCGGTGAACCGCGCCGCGAACACGTCGTGCTCGTCGGCCCGGGCGAGCAGCGCGGCCCGCTGCCCGGCGTCGAGCGGCGCGAACCTGCCGCGCACGATGACCTGGTACGTCTTGCCCGTCATGGTGTGCTGCTCCCCGGTTGGTGGACGAAGTCACGACGCCGTCGGACGGCGGGTCCACCCGTCATCGTGCCGCGACCACGGCGTACGGCAAGCGGTTTACCTGCCCGCCGCCACGACGGCGCGGGCCGCCGGGGTGACCGGCGGCCCGCCGCGGGCGGGTCAGTTCGCGCAGACCGCGTACGCGCGCACCTTCCAGTTGCTGCTGAACCCGTTCTCGTCCTCCATGGCCCGGACGGTCACCGTGGTCGAGGAGGTGGCCCGCATCTCGGTCAGGCGCACCTGGCCCTCGCCGCCGACGATCTCGCCGCCCACCCCGTGCACGCGCGTGCCGGCGGGGCAGGTAACCACCACCGACTGGACGGCGGCGGAACTGTAGGCGCTGTCGTCGACGACGCGCTGCTCGCCGGGGAGCGGGTCGGCGCAGATGGCGGTGGCGTCGAGCCACCAGGTGCCGGCGAAGCCGGTGTCGTCCTCGGCGCCGGCGACCACGACGCTGCTCTGCTGGATGCGCAGGTCCTCCAGGATCACCTCGCTGTTCGACGCCCCGACGACCGCGCCGCCGACCCCGATGGCGTGCTTGCCGGCGGGGCAGGACTTCTCGAACCAGTTGCTCGTGCCGAGGCTGGGCGCGGAGCTGCCGGAGACGGTGACCAGGCCGCTGGGGGCCGGGGCGCACACCGCGCTGGCGGTGACCGCCCAGTCGCCGGCGACGCCGTTGCCGTCCTCGCGGCCGGTCACCGAGAACGCGCCGCCGCCGACCAGCGGACGCATGATGTCCATGCCGACCTGCCCGAGGCCGGAGCCGGTGACCGCGCCGCCGCCCCCGATGACGGTGGTGCCCGCCGGGCAGGTGGCGGCCTGCGACTTCGCGACGGAGTTGCTCGGCCCGGTGGTCGTCCTGAGGCTCAGGCCGGGCACCGCCGCCACGGGCCCGGTGAGGGCCAACTGGCCGAGCACGAGCGCGCTCAGCGTCGCCCCGCCCACGGCGGCCGTGCGACGCGTCCAGCGGCTCCGGTTCGATCCTTCTCGCATGTGTCTGACCCCTTGTCGGGAAAGCTCGGCGCGGCGGGTGTCCGGCCGAGGGTTGGCGCGTTGACACCGGTGGGAGACACGAGGGGCCGGGACGCCAACAGAAAATCGCGGAGAAGTTCTTCCGGGCCGGGCCGGCGTGCCGCCGGGGTCGGATCGGGAGCGGGAGGGGCGGACGGAGCCGGAGGTGGCCGGGGTGAGCTACGCGGAGGTCAACGGCCTGCGGCTGTGGCACGAGGTGCGCGGCTCGGGCCGCCCGCTGGTGCTGCTGCACGGGGGTTACGGCACGGCGGAGTCGTTCGGCCCGATCCTGCCGGCGTTCGCCGGCCGGCGGCGGGTGGTGACGGTGGACCTCCAGGGGCACGGCCGCACCGCCGACGTGGACCGCCCCCTGCGGTTCGAGACGATGGCCGACGACGTCGCCGCGCTGATCCGCCACCTGGGCCTCGGCGAGGCCGACGTGCTGGGCTATTCGCTGGGCGGCGGGGTGGCGCTGCGGATGGCGGTCCAGCATCCCGCGCTGGTGCGCCGCCTCGTGGTGGTCTCCGCGCCGTGCCGCAGCGGGGGATGGTATCCGGAGGTGCTGGCCGCGATGGCGGCCCAGGACGCGGCGACGGGGGAGCGGATGCGCGGCACCCCGCCGCACGAGCGGTACGCCCGGGTAGCCCCCCGCCCGCAGGACTGGCCGGCGCTGTGGGCGAAGACGGGGGAGCTGCTGCGCCGCGACTACGACTGGTCGGCGCAGGTCGCCGCCCTGGCGAAGCCGACCCTGCTGGTCTTCGCCGACGCCGACTCGGTCCCGACCGGCCACGTGGCGGAGTTCTTCGGGCTGCTCGGCGGCGGCCACCGGGACGCCGGCTGGGACGGCAGCGGTCGTCCCGCGTCGCGGCTGGCCGTCCTGCCGGGCCTGACCCACTACGAGATGCTCGACTCGCCCGCGCTGCCCGCCGCCGTGCTGCCGTTCCTCACCGCCCCGGTGCGCCCTCCACAGTGACGCCCGACGAAGCCGACGGGGCCGAGGACGGCGGGGCGGGGACGGGCGCGGGGGCCGGCGCGGCGGCGTAGTGCAGGAGGACCAGGCCGCTGTCGAACGCCCGCGTGCCGGTCAGCGTGAACCGGTGCGCCGCGAAGCCCCGGGTGGCCAGCGAGATGCCGCTGCCGGCCACGACCGGGTGCAGCTTGACGACGAGCTCGTCCACCTCGGGCAGGAGCTGGCCGGCGAGCTGCCCGCCGCCGCAGAGCCAGATGTCGCCCCCGGGCCGCCCCTTCAGCTCGCGGACGAAGGCCACCGGGTCGCCGGCGACGACCTCCGGCCCGGTGCCGGCCGACGGGGGCAGCGACCGGGAGAAGACGTACTGCCGCAGGTGGGCGTACGGGCTGGTGATGCCGGCGCGCAGCGCCGGATCGTAGGTGGCGCGGCCCATCAGCACCGTGTCGAAGCGGCCGGTGGGCCGGTCGATGCCGAGCTGCGGGTGGCTGAACGTGGGGAAGGTCTGCGGCCATCCGGCGGTGAGGTGGGCGGCGACGTCCGGCTCCAGGGGGAGGAAGTCGTAGGACCCGTCGGGGGCCGCGATGAAGCCGTCGAGGGTGCTGGCCACGTAGTACACGAGCTTGCGCAAGGGGACTCCCATCAACCACTACTGTTGTCGTGGTTGGAACGTACTACACCTGTCGTGGATGTTGCTACCGTGTGCACCATGGCCCGGAACCCCCAACGACGCGCCCTGCTCGCCGACGCCGGGCTGCGCGTGCTCGCCGCCGCCGGAGCGCGGGGCCTCACCCACCGCGCCGTCGACGCCGAGGCGGGCGTGCCCACCGGCACCGCCTCCAACTACTTCCCCACCCGCGACGCGCTGCTCGGCGCGCTCGGCGAGCGGGTCTTCGAGCGGTACGCCCCCGACGAGGCCGTCCTCGCCCGGCTCGCCGCCCGCGAGCCCTCGGTCGACCTCACCACCGACTACGTCCGCTACATCGTCGAGCGCACCACCCGCGAGCCGTACGTCACCCGGGCGCTGATCGAGCTGCGGCTGGAGGCGGCCCGCCACCCCGAGCTGGGCCGGGGCCTGGCCGAGGTGCTCCGCCGGGGGTACGCCGACGACGTCGCCTTCCACGCCGCCGCCGGGTTACCGGGTGGCGCGTTCGAGATCGCCCTGCTCCACTATGCGGTGGACGGGTTGCTGCTCGACCTGCTCACCACGTCGATCGACGCCGGCTTCGACGCCGACGAGGTGGTCTCCGCCCTGGTGTCCCGCCTCGTCGGCGGCGCCGCCCCGCGACCCGGGGCCGCCGGCGACTGACGGCGGCCCGCCCGGGCCCGGCGGGCGGCGCGCCCCCGGCCGTCCCGAAGAAACCGAAGGAGCCGCGTGCCGCTCACCCTCGCCCCGATGACCGACGACCAGCTCGCCCGCCTGCGGGTCGGGCTCGAACAGTCGTACGCCGAGAACCTCGCCGAGGCCCGGGGACTGTCGCTGGAGGCGGCCCGGGCCGAGGCGCTGGCCCAGATCGGCCGGCTGCTGCCCGCCGGGGTGGCCAGCCCGGGCGTCCTGCTGCGGGTGGCCCTGGTCGACGGCGAGGAGGTCGGCTGGATCTGGCTCACCCTGCCCGACGCCGACCGGCCGACGATGGCCTGGATCCACAACATCGAGGTGCACCCCGCCCACCGGGGACGAGGGCACGCGCGGCGGATGATCGGGCTCGCCGAGGCCGAACTCGCCCGGCTCGGCGTCGACCGGCTCGGGCTGAACGTGTTCGGGCACAACACCGTGGCGATCCGGCTCTACGACAGCCTCGGCTTCCGGGTCACCGCCCAGCAGATGGTCAAGCCGCTGCCACCGCCGCGCTGACCCCGCGCAGGACCGCGCCGACCCCTCGCGGAACGGGACGTGTGCCCCCGCAGCCAGCGGGAAACCCACCCGGAACGCGCATCCTGCGGGGAGGAGCGAGACCAATGAGGGACCGCACCGCACCGACGATCGGCGTGCTCGGCTCGTACGGCGGTCGCAACCTCGGCGACGAGGCGATCCTGAGCGGACTGCTGGCCGACCTGCGCTCGCACGAGCCCGACGCGCGGATCATCGTCTTCTCCCGCAATCCGGCACACACCGCCCGGGCCCACCCGGACGTCGAGGCGGTGCCGTGGGAGGGGGTCAGCCGGGTCGACTCGGCCGAGGTGCTGGCCGAGCTGGACCTGCTGATCCTCGGCGGCGGCGGCATCCTCTACGACCGGGAGGCGCGCCGCTACCTGCGGGTCGTGCGGGTCGCCCAGGAGCGGGGGCTGCCCCTGCTCACGTACGCGGTCGGGGTGGGTCCGCTCAGCGACGGGGTGGACACGGGCATGGTGCGGGAGACCCTGGCCGGCGCCACCGAGGTCACCGTGCGGGACCAGGAGTCCCGGATGGTGCTGGAGGAGGCCGGACTGCTCAACCCGATCACGGTGACCGCGGACCCCGCGTTCCTGCTGGAGCCAGAGGAGTTCCCTGAGCACCTCCTGCGCGAGGAGGGCGTGCCGAACGGCAAGCGGCTGGTGGGGCTCAGCGTGCGGGAGCCGGGCCGGGCCGCCGAGCGGCTCGACGTCGACGGCTACCACCGGCTGATCGCCCAGATCGCCGACTTCCTCATCCACCGGATCGACGCCCACGTGCTCTTCGTGCCGATGGAACGCGACGACATCCGGCACTCGCACGGCGTGATGTCGCACATGACGGCCGCCGACCGGGGCCGCATCCTGCACGGCGACTACTCGCCCCGGCAGGTGCTGGGGCTGATGCGGCACTTCGACCTCGCCGTCGGCATGCGACTGCACTTCCTGATCTTCTCGGCGATGGTCGGCACCCCGTTCCTGCCCCTGCCGTACGCCGGGAAGGTCTTCGACCTCGCCCAGCGGCTCGGCGTGCCCGCGCTGCGCGGCGTGGAACGCGAGGTCGAGGGGCCGCTGCTGGCCGAGGTCGACCGCCTGTGGGACGAGCGGCAGGCGCGCGCCGCGGAGACCGCCCGCCGGGTGGCGGAGGTCTGCGAGCAGGCCCGGGGCACCTCCCAGGTCACGGGTGCGGTGCTGGAGAGCCTGCGCTCGCGGACCCTGACCCGCGCCGGGGCGGCCTGACCCGAGTCGCGTGACCTGACGGTGAGGCTGGCCGGGTCGGCCCGCCGCGACGTCGTCGCAGGGGTGGCCGGCGGGTCAGACGGCCGGCCCCCGCCACCGGTAGAGCCACCCCGGGTCCCCGCCGACGGTCGACTCCAACTCGTAGATCTCGGCCTCGGCCAGCCCGTGCCCGCCGAGGTGGTGGTGGGTCAGCGGCGGCCGGCCGTTGCTGTCCAGCTCCACCCTGACCGTCTGCCCGTCGGCGGTGCCGCCCGTCAGCGGGATCTCTGCCGTTGCTGCCATGGGCCCATCCTGCCCCGGCGCCGGACGCCCCGCCGGGCCGTCCCCCGGAGATCTTGGTGATTTCGGCTCCTCTGGGGGCACATTCGTACCGAGATCTACGCCCGACGGGGGCCGCGTGCGCGGGACAGCGCGACCAGAATCGGACAAGTAGGGTGCGGGGATGGCGGAGATCAAGATCGACCCGACCCTCGGCCCCGTGTTGGCGCGCACCGGCGACGAGCGCGCGGTGCTCGAATCCTTCCTCGACTTCCACCGGGGCATCGTGCTGCGCAAGGTGGCCGGGCTCTCCGACGCCGACGCGCGTCGCCGGCTGGTGCCCTCCCGCACCACCCTCGCCGGCCTGGTGAAGCACCTGACGCTGGTGGAGCGGAACTGGTTCCCGGCCCTGCTCGCCCCCGGGCCGGGCGATGTCCACGTCACCGGCGAGGCGGATGCGGCGGACAGCTTCACCCTCGACGGGTCCGACACCGTCGAGTCCCTGGTGGCCGACTACGAGCGGGCGTGCGCCCGGTCCCGGGAGGTAGCGGCGCGCTTCGACCTCGACCACGTGGTGCCGCAGCCGCAGCTCGGCGAGGTCTCCCTGCGCTGGATCCTGACCCACATGATCGAGGAGACGGCCCGGCACGCCGGCCACGCCGACATCCTGCGCGAGCTGACCGACGGCGCCACCGGCGCGATCTGACCACGGGTGCCCCGGTGGCACCGCCGGGCCCGGCTATCCTCGGGGGTCGTCGGCGGAGGGGGAGCGGTGCTGGTCGTCCACGGGGCGTGGCTGCCCGGCGCGGGGCTCGTCGTCTGGGCGGAGGACAGTGCCCTGCCCCCGCAGGCGCCCCGCCGGCCGGGCCGGGCCCCCCGCGAGCGCCCCCACCCGTTCGCCGCCGACCACGCGGCCCTCGCCGCCGCCCTGGCGAGCGCCGTGCCGCGGACCGGCACCCCCTCGGCCCGCCCGGCGAGCGCCGGGCCACAGCGCCCGGGGTCGCCGAGCGCACCGCCACAGAGCACGGGACCGCAGGCCCCGGCTCCCGCCGAGCCCGGGTCGGTGCTGCTGCGCCTGCCCACCCGGGCCGGCTCGCCGGCCGACTCCCCGGAACTGGTCCGCCCGGCCGTCGCCGAACCGGTCCGGGGGCCGGTCACCCTCGCCGGCTGGCGCGCTCCCGCCCTCCGGTACGCCCCGGCGGACGCGCTCGCGCTGCTGCGCGGTGCCGGTGACCGGGCCGGGGTGCCCGGCGCGACGCTGCGGCACCTCGCGGAGCTGGCCGGGTTCGCCGTCGACCTGGTCCGCCGGGGCCGGGTCCTGCCCGGCGTGGCCGGAGCACCCGAGCCCCGACCGACCGCCTTCCGCCCACTCGACGGTGCCTCCGCCGCGCCGCACACCGCCGGTGCGCCGCGGCTCGCCGGTCGGGCCGCCCGGCATCCGGGAA
Organism: Micromonospora carbonacea; assembly: GCF_014205165.1. Taxonomy (NCBI): domain Bacteria; kingdom Bacillati; phylum Actinomycetota; class Actinomycetes; order Micromonosporales; family Micromonosporaceae; genus Micromonospora; species Micromonospora carbonacea. The sequence continues at coordinate 1,373,667 of NZ_JACHMZ010000001.1, forward strand.
CCGGGGCGGGTGGGGTGCGCGCCGCCGGCCCGGGTCGGGCCGGCGAGGTGGGGGCTCGGGCGGTGTGGCGGCCCCTGCTCACCGGCGCCGACGCCGCCTGGGCCCGGTCGCTCGCCCTCGCCCTGCCCCCGGCCGGGCGGGCCGCTGCCGCCGACGTGCCGGCCGGGGAACTGGTCGCCGACGCCCTCGACGCGCTCACCGACGCCGCCGCGCGGGCGGCGCTGACCCGGACCGTGCTGACCCAGGGCGGCCGCCGAAGCGGCGCGGTGCCGGCCTGGCTGGCGGCGCTCACCGCGCCGGACGGCGGGTTCGCCGCCGAGCGGGCCGCCCTCGCCGCGCTCCGCGCCGAGCTGGACGACTGGCAGCGGGACGCGGCCGGCGGCGCGGTCCGGGCCAGCTTCCGCCTGGTGGAGCCAGCCGTCGACCCGGTCGCCGACGCCCTGGCCGCCGCGCTGGACCCGACCGCTGCCACCGCCACCTCCGTCGTCACCACCGCTGCCACCGCCGCCGCTGCCACGGCCACCGCCACCGCTGTCACCGCCGGCGACGACGCCGGTGGTCCGGGCGGCGGCGCGGAGACCGGCTCCGACGCCGGGCGCTGGCGGGTGGAGTTCGGGCTCCAGGCCGCCGACGAGCCGGGACTGGTCGTGGACGCCGGGGACGTCTGGCGGTCCCCGCGTACCCCGCCCGGCCTCGCCGGCCGGCTCGACTCGCCACAGGAGACCCTGCTCGCGGAGCTGGGCCGGGCCAGCCGGCTCTGGCCCGAGCTGGACACCGCTCTGCGTACTGCGACGCCGGAGGCGCTGGAGCTGGACGTCGAGGGCGCGCACCGGTTCCTGCGCGAGGGCGCGCCGGTGCTGCACGCCGCCGGGTTCGGGGTGCTGCTGCCCGGCTGGTGGCGGCGGCCGTCGGCGCGGTTGGGCGCGCGGTTGCAGGCGCGCAGCCGTACGGCCCCCGGCACGGTCGCCGCCGCCGACGGCGGGTTCGGCCTGGACGCCCTGGTCGACTACCGGTGGGAGGTGTCCCTCGGCGACGAGTCGATCTCCGCCGCCGAGCTGGCCGCGCTGGCGGAGCTGAAGACCCCGCTGGTGCGGCTGCGCGGGCGCTGGGTCGAGCTGGACCCGGGGCGGTTGGCCGCCGGGCTGCGGCTGCTGCGTTCGGCGGGCGAGCTGACGGTGGCCGACCTGCTGCGGCTCGGGCTGGCCGAGGCCGACTCCGCCGACACGCTGCCGGTGCTGGAGGTCGTCGCCGACGGCGCGCTGGGCGAGCTGCTCGCCGGGCAGGCCGAGCGCCGCCTCGTCCCGCTGGACCCGCCGCCGGCCTTCGCCGGGACGCTGCGGCCGTACCAGCGGCGCGGGCTGGCCTGGCTGGCGTTCCTCCAGTCGCTCGGCCTGGGCGGGGTGCTCGCCGACGACATGGGGCTGGGCAAGACGGTGCAGCTGCTCGCGCTGCTCGCCGGGGACCCGCCGGACGCCGGCCCGACCCTGCTGGTCTGTCCGATGTCGCTGGTCGGCAACTGGCAGCGGGAGGCCGCCCGGTTCACCCCGAAGCTGCGCGTGCACGTGCATCACGGTGCCGAGCGGGCGCGCGGCGACGACTTCGCCGCGGCCGTGCACGCGGCGGACCTGGTCCTCACCACCTACTCGGTGGCCGCCCGCGACGCGGTCGACCTCGCCGGCATCGACTGGCACCGGGTCGTCGTCGACGAGGCCCAGGCGATCAAGAACGCCTCGACCCGGCAGGCGGAGGCCGTGCGGGCGCTGCCGGCCCGGCACCGGATCGCGGTCACCGGCACGCCGGTGGAGAACCGGCTCGCCGACCTGTGGTCCATCATGCAGTTCGCCAACCCCGGCCTGCTCGGCCCGGCCGCCAGCTTCCGCAAGGCGTACGCCGAACCGATCGAGCGGCACGGCGACGCCGACGCCGCCGAGCGGCTGCGCCGGATGACCGGCCCGTTCGTGCTGCGCCGGCTCAAGACCGACTCCTCGATCATCTCCGACCTGCCCGAGAAGCTGGAGATGGAGGTGCTGTGCAACCTCACCGCCGAGCAGGCGGCGCTCTACCGGGCGGTGGTGGACGACATGCTGGCCCGCATCGAGTCCACCGACGGCATCGAGCGGCGCGGCCTGGTGCTGGCGGCGATGACCCGGCTCAAGCAGGTCTGCAACCATCCCGCCCAGCTCCTGCACGACGGCTCCGCCCTGCCCGGCCGCTCCGGCAAGCTGGCCCGGCTGGAGGAGATCCTCGACGAGGTGCTCGCGGCGGGGGAGAAGGCCCTGCTGTTCACCCAGTACGCCGAGTTCGGCGGGATGCTGCGCGGCCACCTCTCGGCCCGGTTCGGCCGCGAGGTGCTGTTCCTGCACGGCGGGGTCGGCAAGGCCGACCGGGACGCGATGGTGACCCGGTTCCAGTCGGCTGCGGGGCCGCCGCTGTTCGTGCTCTCCCTCAAGGCCGGCGGCACCGGGCTCACCCTCACCGCCGCCAACCACGTCGTGCACGTCGACCGGTGGTGGAACCCGGCGGTGGAGGACCAGGCCACCGACCGGGCGTTCCGCATCGGCCAGCGGCGGCGGGTGCAGGTCCGCAAGTTCGTCTGCGCCGGCACCGTGGAGGAGAAGGTCGCCGCGATGATCGCCGAGAAGCGGAGCCTCGCCGCGTCCGTGGTGGGCACCGGCGAGCAGTGGGTCACCGAGCTGTCCACCGAGCGGCTGCGCGAGCTGTTCGCCCTGGAGTCCGGGGCGGTGGTCGAGTGACCGGCCCGTTCGCCGACTACGGGCCGCCCCGTCGTGTCGAGGGCGGGCTGCGCGCCCGCAGCACCCGGGGCGCGATCGGCCGGTCCTGGTGGGCGCGCCGGTTCCTGGAGGTGCTGGAGTCCTTCGCGCTGGGCACCCGGCTCACCCGGGGCCGGTCGTACGCGCGGGCGGGCCAGGTGCTCGACCTCCACGTCGCCCCCGGCGTGGTGACCGCCCGGGTGCAGGGCTCGCGTCCCCGGCCCTACCAGGTGCGGATCGCGGTGGAGCCGTTCCCGGCGGCGCTTTGGGAACGGCTGGAGGCGGCGCTCGCGGCGCAGGCGTTCTTCACCGCCCGGCTGCTCGCCGGCGACCTGCCGGCCGAGCTGGAGGAGGTGTTCGCGGCCACCGGCGCGCCCCTGTTCCCGGCCCGCGTCGACGAGCTGGACCAGCACTGCTCCTGCCCCGACCACGCGGTGCCGTGCAAGCACCTGGCCGCGACGTTCTACCTGCTCGCGGAGGCGTTCGACGCGGACCCGTTCGAGCTGCTGCACTGGCGGGGCCGCCGCCGCGCCGATTTGTTGGACCGGCTGCGGGCCCTGCGCGCCGCCACCGGCCCCGCACGGGACGACTCCAACCCGGGGCGGGACGACGGCAGCGGCGGGACCGCCGCGCCGGTGTCCACCGGGGACGGCCTGGACGCGGCGCGCACGTCCGACGGCCCGGGCGCACCGTCCACGGGCGACGGTCGGGCCGTGCCGGCCGTCGGCGCCGCGCGGGCGCTCGCCCCGCTGCCCGCCGCGCCGCTCGCCGACGCGGTCGACCGGTTCTGGGTCGCGCCGGTGCCGCTGCCGGACCGGCCGCCGAGCCTGGCGGCCGCGCCGGACCTGCTGCTGCGGCAGCTCGGCGCACCGGCGGCCGGGCTCGGCGGCCCCGGCCTGACCGAACGGCTGGGCCGGGCGTACCGGGAGTTCGGCCGGTTCCGTCCGGAGGCCGACCGTCCGGAGGCCGACCGTCCGGAGGCCGACCGTCCGGAGGCCGACCGTCCGGAGGCCGACCGTCCGGAGGCCGACCGTCCGGAGGCCGACCGCCCAGAGGCCGACCGCCCAGAGGTCGCCGACGACGGGGCGGCTACCACCAGCGGCGGCGGAACCGCCACATGACGGCGGCGTTGGCCAGCAGCACCGCCGCGAAGATCGCCCCGGCCGGTCGGCCGGCCAGGACGGTCGCCGCCGGCAGCGAGGCCCACAGCACGACGGTCAACAGCATCAGGTACCGGCCGCGACGGGCCCGGGCCCGATGGTCCAGGCGGGCGAAGAACTCCGGGTCGCTCTCCCGGAGCTGACGGGTGATCTGTTCGAACCTGCGCTGATCCTCTTTGCTGAGCATGGCGGTGCCTTCCCCTCACGCGTTCAGCGGTTCGGCGGCATACCCGCTGCGGTGGCGGCTCACGCGCTCCTGCTGCTGCTACTTTCGGTGGAGCGGGTGCGCCGTCGGCCCGCGCGGCACCTGAGCGCCCGCTTATCCCCGACTTAAGTTTCCCTGTGGCAAGCAACGGCGTGGCCGGCCGGCCGGCCGGGCCGAAATGTCGCGGCCAGGGCCGGCGGGTTCGCTTCCGCCCTGCTGGGGACGCCGGCGGCGGCAGGGCCCGGACCGGATTGCCCGGCGTCGGCGTTGAGCGCCGTCTTAAGTGCCCTCCGCGGCCCTTCCGCAGCGTCTTGAAGCCGTCTCCGCCCGTCGTTAACTTCCTGGGAACTCCTTGGGCAACAGTCGCCGCACCCGCCCCACCCCCGGGCTGGGCCCACCGGCGCTTGACGAAAACGGGATTGGTACATGGCCGACCAGAACGTGCCACCGCGCCGACCGCGGGACGACCGCGCCTGGGACGGGCGACAGGACCCCAGCCCGGACGCCTACCGCGAGCACGGACCAACCACCGCCTACGGACCCACCGGCCACCAGCCGGGCCAGCTCCCGTACCACCAGGCCCCGTACCCCGGCCGCCCGCAGCCCGCGTACCCGACGGTCGCCGCGGCGGACCACGACGCGGCCCGCCGGGGCCCGCGCTGGGTGGGCCCCGACGGCCTCGGCGGGCCCGCGCGCCCCGACGGCCCCGGACTGCCCAACCTGGACGACGACGGCGAGCCCGGCCGCCGGGTGGGCCGCCGCCGCGCCCTCGCCGCGCTCGGCGGCACCGCCGCCGTGGTGGCCGGCGGCGCGGCCCTGGCGATGACCCCGCAGGTACGCGGGTTGCTCGACCTCGGCGACGCCCCGATCGGCGACGCCACCGGCACCACCGTCACCGACGGCAGCTCGGTGCGCCCCGGCGGCCAGCAGCCCAGCACCGTGCGCACCTACACGGAGCAGAACGAGAGCTACATGGGCTCCCGGGCCGGCGCGGCGCTGAAGAGGAACACGCCCACCGGTGGCCGCACCTTCTCCGGCCCGGCCGCCGCCGCCGAGGCGACCGAGGTGACGGTCAAGACGGTGCTCGCCAAGGACCCGGTGCGGCACCTGGCCAGCCGGGCCACCTTCGGCGCCACCCCGAAGCTGCTCGCCGACATCAAGCGGATGGGCATCGACGCGTGGGTCCGCCAGCAGCTCGAACCCGAGAAGATCGCGCCCAGCGCCGCCGAGCTGAAGCTGTCCGAGCTGCCCACCCTCAAGCTCAGCCCGCAGCAGCTGCGCGACCAGCGCGACGCGCTCAACGAGCGGGGCGCGCAGCCGGAACGCGAGCTGGTCGACGCCACCATCGCCCGGCAGATCTGGTCGGAGCGCCAGCTCTTCGAGGTGATGGTCGACTTCTGGAACGACTTCCTGCACGTCGCCGCCGACTTCGACGGCGGCGAGATCTACCGGGCGTCCTTCGACACCGACGTCGTGCGCAAGCACGCGCTGGGCAGCTACCCGGAGATGCTGGTCGCCGCGAACAGGCACCCCGCGCTGCTGCTCTACCTCAACCAGAACGACTCGCGCGCCGACGCGGTCAACGAGAACCTGGCCCGGGAGAACCTGGAGCTGTACTCCGTCGGCGTCGACGGCGGCTACACCGAGAAGGACGTGCGGCAGGCCGCCCTGCTCCAGACCGGCCGGGGCGTCAACGACGGGCAGTACGTGTTCCGCCCCGAGCGGCACTACCTGGGCAAGGTGAAGATCCTCGGCTTCAGCCACGCCAACAACTCCGACGACCCGAAGAAGGCCGACGCGGCCATCGACGCGTACATCGCGTACATCGCGCTGCACCCGTCGACCGCGAAGTACGTGGCGCAGAGCCTCGCCACCCGGTTCGTCTCGGACACCCCGCCGAAGTCCCTCGTGGACCGGCTCGCCAGGACGTACGCGGCGAACAAGGGCATGATCAAGCCAATGCTGATGACGCTGTTCAGCTCCTCGGAGTTCTGGGCGTCGGTCGGCCAGAAGGTGCGCCGCCCGCTGGAGTACCTCGTCGCCACGTACCGCAGCCTCGGCGTCTCCCCGCAGGCGTCGCCGGCCTTCCAGCAGGGCGACAACCGGCGCACCGCGTTCGCGCAGGGGCTGCGGCAGGTCCAGGACAAGATGCGCGAGCTGGGCCAGTATCCGATGGGCCAGCCCACCCCGGACGGCTACCCCGACGTCTACGTCGCCTGGACCTCCGCCGGCACGATGGTCAACGGCTGGAACGAGGCCGGTGAGCTGCTCGGCGGCCGGCGCACCCAGTTCACCTACACCCCGCCGCAGAAGCTGGTCGCGAAGCCGCCGGCCACCGCCGGGGCGTACGTGGACGCGCTGGCCCAGCGCCTCGTGCACCAGAAGCTCAGCGCCCGGGAACGGGAGCTGATCCTCGACGTGGCCGGCGTCTCGGCGGGCACCCGGGTCGACGCCACGTTCGACGGGGCCGTCGCCGCCGTCGCGCGGGCGATCCTCGCGTCCCCCCAGCACCACCTGCGGTGAGGCACCCGATGGAGAAGCCGACGAGGCACCCGATGGAGAAGACCGTGCACCCGTTCCCCCTGCACCCCGAATGCCCCGACGTGCGCCGCCTGGCCGACGACCCGGCCGAGGCGCTGCTGCGGGCCGAGGCCGACATCGTCGCCGCCGAGAACGCCGCCGAGGCCGACCGCTACCGCCGGCTGGAGGCGCTGGAGGAGGCCCAGCAGGACGGCCGGGGCGTCACCCGGCGCACCTTCGTCGCCGGGGCCGCCGCCACCGCGACCGCCCTGGCCACCGCCCAGTTCGTCACCACCTCCGCCTCGTTCGCGGCGACGAAGACCGGCACCCTGATCCACGTCTTCCTCTACGGCGGGCTGGACGGGCTGAGCCTGGTCGCCCCGGCCGACGACCCGGTGCTGGCCAAGGCCCGCCCCGACCTGCTGCTCGGCGACGACTCCCTGGCCCTGGGCCGCGGCTTCAAGCTGACCAGCGCGTTCGCCCCGCTGGAGAAGTGGCTCAAGGCCGGGCAGCTCGGCTTCGTGCCGGCGGTCTCCGACGAGCGGCTGTCCCGCAGCCACTTCCAGGCCGCCGACGCCTGCAACCTCGGCGGGCTGCCCAACGAGACGGGCGGCCGGGGCTGGCTGGACAGCCTCGTCGACAACCTCGGCAAGGGCACCGCGTTCCGCAGCGTCGGCATCGGCAGCACCCTGCCCCGGTCGCTGGTCGGCACCAACGGCGCGCTGGCCATCAACAGCGTCGGCTCGCTGCGGCTCAACGGCGACGAGAAGTACCGGGCGGCCACCGAGAAGGCGATCCGGGGCCTGTTCACCGGGATCAACCACCCCGTCCAGGAGGCGGTGCAGGACGGCCTCGGCGCGCTGGCCACCGCGCAGCAGCTCGCGGCGAAGCCCTACCAGCCGGCCGAGGGCGTGAAGTACGAGGGCGTCGGCTACGCGTTCCAGCAGCTCGCCCAGCTCATCAAGGGCGGGGCCAACGTCCGGGTCGCCACCGTCGGGATGGGCGGCTACGACACCCACGAGAACCAGGGCACCCGCCCCGGCGGGCAGCTGCACCGCCGCCTCGGCGAGCTGGCCGCCGCGCTGGCCGCGTTCTTCACCGACCTGGGCGACGCCGCCGCCGACGTCACGGTCATGGTGTCCAGCGAGTTCGGCCGCCGGGTCGCCTCCAACGGCGGCGGCACCGACCACGGCCACGGCGGCGTGGTCACCGTCCTGTCCGGCCGCAAGCTCGCCGGCTCGCTGCTGGGCGCGTGGAACGGCCTGAGCGACCTCGACTCCGGCGACGTGCCCGAGTACAACAACATGTTCGACGTGTACGGCTCCGTGGCGCAGGGCCGGTTCGGGCTCACCACCGCCGAGGTCGACAAGATCTTCCCCCGGCAGAAGTTCAACCCCATGAAGCTGTACGCGTGACCCACCCGCAGACCCACACCGCCGGCCGTCGTACGGGCAACCCCGCCCCGCACGGCGGCCGGTCGGCTGCGCCCGTACCCCCGGCTGCGGTGCCCCGGCGCGGGCCCGGCGGCCGGCGGGCGCTGGTGGGCCTGTTCTGGGCGGGCCTGGTCGCCGCCGTGCTGCCGTGGTGGCTGGACACCCCCGCCGGCTCCCTGGACACCACCGCCGCCGCGCTGACCGCCGCCGGCCGGATCACCGGCCTCGTGGCCGGCTACCTGCTGCTGGTGCAGGTGCTGATGACGACCCGCCTCGGCGTGTTCGAGCGGTCGGCCGGCCCGGAACGGATCTCCCGCTGGCACCGGGACGTCGGCGCGACCCTGCTGGTCACGGTGCTGGCCCACCTGTCGCTGATCGTGGTCGGCTACGCGGCCGAGGGCGGCCGGTCGGTGCCCGGCCAGGCCGGCGAGCTGCTGGCCCACTACGAGGACATGGTGGGCGCGTTCGCCGCGGCCGGCATCCTGGTGCTGCTCGGCCTCACCGGGGTCCGCGCGCTGCGCCGGGCGCTGCCCTACGAGCTGTGGTACCACCTGCACCTGGCCAGCTACCTCGCCGTCGTGCTCGGGTTCGGCCACCAGTTCAGCAACGGCGCGCAGCTGCACCCGCCGGGGCCGGTGCGCACCGGCTGGATCGCCGCGTACGCGCTGGTGGCCGCCGCCCTGCTCGGGGGCCGGGTGGTCGCCCCGCTGCGGTTCAACCTGCGGCACCGGCTGCGGGTGGCCGACGTCGTCGCGGAGAGCCGCGACACGGTGTCGATCTACCTGACGGGCCGGCGGCTGCACCGGCTCGACCTGCTCGGCGGGCAGTTCCTGCGCTGGCGGTTCCTCGCGCCGGGCTGCTGGTGGCAGTCGCACCCGTTCTCCGTCTCCGCCGCCGCGAACGGCCGCTGGCTGCGGCTGACCGTCAAGGTGGTCGGCGCGCACACCGCCGACCTGCGCGAGCTGGCGCAGGGCACCCGGGTCTGGGCGCAGGGCCCGGCGGGCACCTTCACCGCCGCCCACCGCCGCCGGGAGCGGGCCCTGCTGATCGCCGGCGGCAGCGGCATCGCCCCGCTGCGGGCCATGCTGGAGGAGCTGCCGCCGGGCGCGGCCCTGATCTACCGGGCCCGCACCCCCGACGACGTGCTGCTCCAGCGGGAGCTGGACTGGCTCGCCCAGGAACGCGGCACCGACGTCTGGTACGTCGTCGGCTCCCGCGACGACCCCGGCCCCCGGCAGGTGCTCAGCGCCCAGGGGCTGCGCGAGCTGGTGCCCGACGTGGCCCGCCGCGACGTCTACCTGTGCGGGCCGCCCGGCCTGATCGCGCAGGCGGTCCGCGCGCTGCGGGCGGCCGGCGTGCCCCGCCGCCAGGTCCACCGCGCCACCTTCGAGCTGTAGTCCTTCGCCGAGAGGTCCCCCGCCATGCGTCGCGCGCTCCTCGCGATCACCGGCCTCGCCGCCGGCACCACCGCCCTGGTGGTGCTCAAGGGTTCCCCGGGCGTCGGCCAGGCCGCCCACGAGCCGCCGGCCGTCGCCGCCCCGTCGGGCGGGGCCACCCCGCCGGCCGGCACCGCCACCCTCGGCGCGAAGCCCCGCGCCCGCGCCACCACCCCGGCCGCCACCCGCACCCCGTCGGCCCGCGCCACCACGGCCCGGCCCACCACGGCCCGGCCCACCTCGGCCCCGCGCGCCACCACCGCCGCGCCGCGCGCGACGACCCGCCGGGTCACCGGGCCGGTCGTCGAGAACGAGTACGGCAACGTGCAGGTGCAGATCGTCGTCTCCGGCACCCGGATCGTCGACGCCGTGGCCCTGGAACTGCCCCAGGAGACGGCGCAGTCCGACCGGCGCAGCGAGCAGGTCGACGGCCGCTACAGCGGCCCCTCGGGGCAGGTCGTGCAGCGGCAGAGCGCCGAGGTGGACACGGTCTCCGGGGCGACCGCCACCAGCGAGTCCTACCGGCGGTCGCTCCAGGCCGCCATCGACCGGGCCCGCTGAGGTGGCGGCGGCACCGACCCGGCCGGGCCTGCGCCGGGTCGAGCAGATCATGGGTACGGCGATCAGCCTCGACCTCGCCGACGACCTGCCCGCCGGGCGGCTGGACGAGCTGGCCGAGGAGACGTTCGCCTGGCTGCGGGAGGTCGACGCCCGGTTCAGCACCTACCGGGCCGACAGCGAGGTGCGCCGCTTCGACCGGGGCGAGGTGCTGCTGTCGGAGGCGTCGCCGGACCTGCGGGCCGTCCTGGGCCGCTGCGCCGACCTGTGGGGCGACACCGACGGCTTCTTCGACGCGTACGCGACCGGCGCGCTGGACCCGTCCGGCTACGTGAAGGGCTGGGCGGCGCAGGTCGCCTCCGACCGGCTGCTCGCCGCCGGCGCGCCGAACCACTGCGTGAACGCGGGCGGCGACGTGCGGGCGCGGGGACTGTCGGCGGGCGGGCGGCCGTGGCGGATCGGCGTGCGGCACCCGTGGGACGAGACGTCCACGTGCCTGGTGCTCACCGGCACCGACCTGGCGATCGCCACCTCCGGGGTGTACGAGCGCGGCCACCACGTGCTCGACCCGCGCCGGGGCGTCCCCGCCACGGGCCTGCGTTCGGTCACCGTGGTCGGCGCGGATCTCGGCGTCGCCGACGCGTACGCCACGGCGGCGGTGGCGATGGGCGCGGCCGGCATCGGCTGGCTGGACCGCTTGGCGGGCCACGAGCACGCGATCGTCACCGACGACGCCCGCCTCCTGCACTCGACCCGCCTCCCGATCCTCCCGCCCCTCCCCACCTCCCGCACCGTCCCCACCCTCCCGCCCTTCCCGCCCCTCCCCACGGCCCCGTGACCGCCCATGCCCCCGCGATCTTGCAGTTGCGGCCCCGGTTTCGCGGCCTTCGTCCCGCCTTGCCTGGGCCCCAAGTGCAAGATCGCGGGCGGCAGTGGCTGGGGCGGGGGTGGGTGGGTGGGGGGGTGGGGGGTGGGGGTCAGCTGGTGGGGCGGCGGGTGCCGGCCGGGTGGGAGCCCAGCGGGCGGGGGCGGCCCGGGCGCGAGCCCGGCGGACGGGTGGGCGGCCAGCGCCGTGGCCGGCGGTGGTGCGGCGGCGGTTCCGCCCCGTCGGGTCGGCGCGCCGCGTCATCCCTGGACATCAGACCCCCGATCGGGGCGCTGTCGCGCCCTCGCCCGGGTCAACGACGCCCGTGGCGGCCGGGACGCTGCCCGCCCGGCGTCCGCTCCCCGACAGCGGTTGTCACCAGCCGCGCCGGGGCAGCGGCAGGTGACCGGGGAGCAGTTCGGCCGGCAGCGCCACGCCGGTGGCCCGCAGGGCGTCGACCAGCACGTTCTGCATGAGGTAGGAGTCCGGAAGCTGCCAGCGCGCCTGCTCCGGGGCGACCGCCCAGCGGACCGGGCCCTCCGGCAGCCGGGTCGGCGGGGCGGCGATCCACGAGCCGACGCCGTGCCGGACCACGTGGAAGCAGTGTTCCAGCTCGGGCCGGAGCGGGTCGCCCGGGCGGACCAGGAACATCCAGCGCCCGGTGGGGGTGACCAGCACCGGCCCCCGGACCCCGAGGCCGGCCGGGTGCGTCCCGACCGAGTCGAGCACGTGCCGCCCGAGGTGGGCCGGCACTTCCAGGACGTCGAAGGCGCGCCCGGTGGGCAGCAGCACCCCGTGCGGGCGGCTGCGCCACCAGGTCGCCACCCGGGCCGGGTCGGCCGTGGCGGCCCGCTCCCACTCCTGGAGGGCGGGGTGGCAGCCGACGGTGGGGCAGCCGGCCCGGCCGCACACGAAGCGACTGCGGGCCAGGCACGCGCCGGGAGTCACCTCCCAGCCGTGCGCGGCGTAGCGGACGGCGACCCTCCGCAGCCGGACCCGTTCCAGCGGCGACAGCTGTGCGACCCGTGGGCCGACGTTCCCCCACATTCGTTCGTACTCCCTCCGCCGGGCATCCCTAGGTGCCAGGTCACATGTCGAGCGCCGTCACTGCCGTAGACCGCCGTCGTTGACCTGACGGAACGGTTGGTGCAAGTTGCACGAAAGCTATGAGGGTCACCCGTACGGCCGACGTACAGGCTGTGCGACCAGCGGAAACCTGAGGACGAACGGACTGCCGCGCCACCCGCGCAGGCGGCCGCCGGTGGCCGGTCGGCCCCCGGCAGGGGAGGGACGGGGAGATGGACGAGTTACCCATTGGCCGGCGGGTGGCCTACTGGCGCGGGCGGCGCAAGCTGTCCCAACAGGTCTTCGCCGACCGGCTCGGCAAGTCCAAGAGCTGGGTGGACAAGGTCGAGCGCGGGGTGCGCCGGCTCGACAAGTTCTCCGTCCTCTACGAGATCGCCTACATCCTCGAAGTCGACGTGCAGTTGCTGCTGGGCAAGGACCCGGAGCGGCGGGCCGACGCCCTCAACTGCATCGACCAAATCGAGGTCCAGGAGATCCGGGCCGCCCTGGAGCGGTACGACTCGATGAGCGCCTACTTCGACGCGGCCCCTTACCCGCCGCCCCTGGTGGACATGCGCAAGGCGGTCAACCACGCCTGGCTCACCTACCAGTACGGCCGCTACGGGATGCTGACCCGGGCGCTGCCGAAGCTGCTGCGCGACGCCCAGGCCGCCGACGCCGGCCACGACGGCGACCACTCCCGGGAGGCGGCGCACCTGCTCGGCCAGGTCTACCAGATCGCCTCCTCGGTGCTGCGCAAGCTCGGCGAGTGCGACCTCGCCTGGCTGGCCGCCGACCGGTCGATGGCCGTCGCCCAGCGGGCCGACGACCCGCTGCTGGCCGGCATCGCCACCACCCGGGTCTGCAACGCGATGGTCGCGATGGGCCGCCCCCGCCCCGCGCTGGAGCTCAACCTCACCATCGCCAACCGGCTCGCCCCCGGCGGGGGCAACGACACCGACCCGGGGCGGCTCTCCGTCTACGGGCTGCTGCTGTTGCAGGGCGCGATGGCCGCCGCGCGGCTCGGCGACTCCGCCACCGTCGACGACCTGATCAACGGCGCCCACGAGGCGGCCCTGCTGCTGGGCAGCGACCAGAACCACTACTGGACGTCGTTCGGCCCGACCAACGTGGAGCTGCACCGGGCCGCCGCCGCCGTGGAGCTGGGCGACGGGGGGCGGGCGGTGGAGGTCCACCAGCAGCGCATCGCCGAGCCGGCGTTCAACACCCTGCTGCCCGAGCGCCGCGCCCACCACCTGCTCGACCTGGCCCGGGGCTTCGCCCAGATCGGCGACGTGGCCAACGCCGGGGAGATGCTGCTACGCGGCGACCGGCTCGCCCCCTCGGAGATCCGCTGCCGTCCCATCGCCCACGAGGTGATGTCGGACGTCCTGCGTCGCACAAGGGGTGCGCCGCCTTCGCTGATCGCGGAGTTGGCTGAGCACATGGGAGTGGGAGTATGAGCGCGGCGGGGGTCGGGATCACCGATCCGCACCGCAGCAGCGAGCGCCGCGAGGTGCTCTACGTCATCGCCTGCGGGTCGCCGCTGGCCAGCCACGTCGGCCGGCTCGTGGAACTGGCCCAGCAGGACGGCTGGGACGTGTGCGTGGTCACCACGCCGGACGGCGCGAAGTTCGTCGACCGGCCGGCGCTGGCCCGCCAGACCGGTCATCCGGTCCGCAGCCGCTACAAGGACCCGGGCGACCCGGACGTGCTGCCCCCGGCCGACGCGATGGTCGTCTGCCCGGCGACGTCCAACACGGTCAACAAGTGGGCCGCCGGGATCACCGACACCATCGCCCTCGGCCTGCTGGTCGAGGGGCAGGGCAAGGGGGTGCCGATCGTGGCGGTGCCGTTCACCAACGTCGCGATGGCCGGGCACCCGGCCTTCCGGGCCAGCCTGGCCCGGCTGGCCGAGTGGGGGGTCGACGTCGTCTTCGGCGACCACGTCGTCCCGCTGCACCCGCCCGGCACCGGCGAGCACCACCTGCACGCGTTCCCCTGGGCCGCCGTCCTGGCGGCCGTGCGCGGCCTGCGCTGCCCGGTGAGCCCGGCCGCCTGAGCCCGGCCGAGAAGCAGGGGCCCCTTGTCAGCGGATTCCGTCGGCCGAGGGGCCCCTGTCCACCGCCCAGGCCGTGACGCGCGGCCGACGCCGGTAAGCTGGCCCGCCGTGAGCACAACCGCGACACCGCCGCCGCCGACGACCGTGGCCGACGTGGTGGCGGCGCTCGCGCGCCGCTACCCGACCAGCTGGGCCGAGGAGTGGGACCGGGTGGGGTTGGTGCTCGGCGAGCCCACCGCCCCGGTGCGCCGGGTGGCCTGCGTGGTCGACGTGGTCCCCGAGACGGTCGCCGAGGCCCTCGCCGCCGGCGCCGACATGATCGTGGCCCACCATCCGCTGCTGCTGCGCGGGGTCTCCTCCGTCGCCCCGACGACGTTCAAGGGGCGCATCGTCCACGACCTGATCAAGGCCGACGTGGCGTTGTACGTCGCGCACACCAACGCCGACGTGGCCGACCCGGGCGTCTCCGACTCCCTCGCGGCCCGCTTCGGGCTGACCGGCCTGCGCCCGCTGCACCCGCCGGCCCCCGGCTCCCCGGCCGCCGGCGCGGGGCGGGGCATCGGCCGCATCGGCGAGCTGCCCCGGCCCATGACCCTCGCCGAGCTGACCCGGCACGCCGCCGCCGTGCTCCCCGTCACCGCCTGGGGCGTTCGCGCCGCCGGCGATCCCGGGCGTATGGTTCGTACCCTCGCGGTCAGCGGCGGCTCGGGGGACGCGTTCCTCGGCGCGGCGACCGCGGCCGGCGTCGACGCCTACCTGACCTCCGACCTGCGCCACCACCCCGCCGGCGAGCACCTCGCCGCCGGCGGCCCCGCCCTGCTGGACGCCGCCCACTGGGCGACCGAGCGACCCTGGCTCGACGACCTGGCCGCCGCCCTGCGGGCCGAGCTGGGCGTCGAGACCGTCGTGTCCGACCTGGACACCGATCCGTGGACGGTGCACGCCGCCGCCCCCACGGCTGCCGGCCCGGCAGCCACCCGCACCGTGCCCGGCGGCGCCGCCCCGGGACCCGCCGCCGACCCCGCCCCCGCCGCGGACGACAAGGAGCCCCGACGTGAAGGCTGACCCGAAGGTCCAGCGCCGCCTGCTCGACCTCCAGGCGATCGACACCACCCTCGCCCAGCTCGCCCACCGCCGCCGCACCCTGCCCGAGCTGGCCGAGCTGGAGGCCCTCGCCCGGGAGCTGTCCGCGCTGGAGGACGAGCGGGTCCGCGCCCAGGTCGCCGTCGACGACCTGGACCGCGACATCGCCCGCATCGAGAAGGACGTCGACCAGGTCCGGGCCCGCAAGAGCAAGGACGAGGCGCGGCTGGCCGCCGGCAGCGGCCCGGCCCGGGAGCTGGAGGCGCTCCAGCACGAGCTGGTCTCGCTCAACCGCCGGCAGAGCGACCTGGAGGACGCCGAGCTGGAGCTGATGGAGCAGCGGGAGACCGCCCAGGGCGTACTCGACGGGATCGAACGGCGGGCGGCCGAGGCGCGCGAGCGGCGGGCGGCGGCCGAGCAGCGGCGCGACGACGCCCTCGCCGAGATCGCCAAGGAGGAGGAGTTCAAGCGGCAGTCCCGCCAGCCCCTCGCCGGTGACCTCCCGGCGGACCTGGTCACCCTCTACGACAAGATCCGCGCCGACACCGGGCTCGGCGCGGCCCTGCTTACCGGCGGGCGCTGCGGCGGCTGCCGGCTGGAGCTCTACGGCGCGGACATGGCCCGCATCCGCAGGGCCGCGCCGGACGACGTGGTGCGCTGCGAGGAGTGCCGCCGCATCATGGTCCGCACCAACGAGTCGGGGCTGTAGCTCCGATGGCGGTGCGCGCGGTCGTCGTCGAGGCCGACGGCGGGTCCCGGGGCAACCCCGGCCCGGCCGGCTACGGCGCGGTGGTCCGGGACGCGGCCAGCGGCGAGGTGCTCGCCGAACGCTCCGAGGCGATCGGCACGGCCACCAACAACGTCGCCGAATACCGGGGGCTGATCGCCGGCCTGGAGGCCGCCGCCGAGCTGGGCGCGGTCGAGGTCGACGCCCGGATGGACTCCAAGCTGGTGGTCGAGCAGATGTGCGGCCGCTGGCAGATCAAGCACCCGGGGCTGCGCCCGCTGGCCGCGCAGGCCGCGGCGCTGGTCGGCCGGTTCGCGGCGGTGCGCTTCCAGTGGATCCCCCGGGAGCGCAACCGGCACGCCGACGCCCTGGCCAACGCCGCGATGGACGCGGCGGCCACCGGCGGGAAGGCCCGGAAGGCCGACGCGGGCGGGGCGGCCCGGCCCGCCGCCGAGCCGCCCCGCGAGGTCGCCGCACCCGACTCGCCCGCCCGAGCCCTCGCCCGGGAGGCCGCCGCCCGCGCCGCCACGAAGCGGGCCGGCACCGACCCGGCGACCGCCCCCGCCTCCTGGGAGCCGCGCCCCAGCGACACCGCGACCCGGCTGATCCTGGTGCGGCACGGCGAGACCGAGTTCACCGAGCAGCGCCGCTACTCCGGCCGCGGCGACGTGCCGCTGTCCGCCCGGGGCCGGGCCCAGGTGCGGGCCACGGCCGCCCGGGTGGCCGCCCTCGCCCCGGCCGTCGCGGCCGTGGTCAGCTCGCCGTTGTCCCGGTGTACGGCCACCGCGCGGGCGATCGCCGGGGCGCTCCGCGGCACCGTGCCGCTCCGCACCGACGACGACCTGATCGAGTGCGACTTCGGGGCGTGGGAGGGGCGCACCTTCGCCGAGGTGCGCGCCGGCTGGCAGGGCGAGCTGGACGCGTGGCTCGCCTCGACCCGGGTCGCCCCGCCCGACGGGGAGTCGTTCACCGAGGTCGCCGCCCGGGTGACCCGGGCCACGGACGCGCTGGTCGGGGCGTACGCCGGGGAGACCGTGGTGGTGGTCTCGCACGTCTCGCCGATCAAGCTGGTGCTGCGCGAGGCCCTCGCCGCCGACGACGCGTTCCTGCACCGGCTCTACCTCGACGCGGCCGGCATCTCGGTGCTCGACCGGTGGCCGGACGGCGGCGTCGCGGTGCGCTCGGTCAACGACACCGCCCACCTCGCCGCGCTCTGACCCACCGCGAAGGAGCGGCCGTCCCACGGGGACGGCCGCTCCTTCGTCTGCCCACGACCGGGGAGACATCGATGGGTATGCCGTTCGGCGCATCCGGCGGTCCGCTCGGCGCACCGCCCCGCGCCGGTCGAACGTGACGCCCGTCACCACGTCGTAACGTCCGGCCGTCATGGGGAGACGAGACCACCGGAGGTGTGTCGTATGACCGCATCCGAACCGGAGGAACCCGGCTCGGCGTCGTCCAGGGCGAAGGACCACAGCCCCTGGAACTGGTTGCTGTTCGTCCCGATCGTGGTGCCGCTGATCCCGGTGTTCTTCAACGCCGACGCGCCGCGCGTGTTCGGGTTCCCGCGCTTCTACTGGCTGCAACTGGCCTACATCCTGCTCGGCGTGACCACCACCACGCTCGTCTACCGGCTGACCAAGAGGCGGGGTGGTGACCGGTGATGTGGCGCGACCATTTGACCGAGATCATCGTCTTCACGACGCTGTTCCTGCTGGTCAGCGTCATGGGTTTCGTGGCGGCCCGGTGGCGGGCGCCGAGGGACATGGCCCACCTCGACGAGTGGGGGCTGGGCGGGCGCAGCTTCGGCGGCTGGATCACCTGGTTCCTCGTCGGCGGTGACCTCTACACGGCGTACACGTTCGTGGCGGTGCCGGCGCTGGTGTTCGGCGCGGGCGCGATGGGCTTCTTCGCGGTGCCGTACACGATCGTGATCTACCCGATGGTGTTCCTGGTGCTGTGCCGGCTCTGGTCGGTGTCGCACCGGCACGGCTTCGTCACCCCCGCCGACTTCGTCCGCAGCCGGTTCGACTCGCCGGTGCTGGCGCTGGTCGTCGCGGTCACCGGCATCGTCGCCACCATGCCGTACATCGCGTTGCAGCTCGTCGGCATCGAGGCGGTGCTCAAGACCATGGGGGTGACCGGCGAGAGCGCCCTCGCGCGGCACCTGCCGATCATCATCGCGTTCGCGATCCTGGCCGCCTACACCTACCAGTCGGGGCTGCGCGCGCCCGCGCTGATCGCGTTCGTCAAGGACACGCTGATCTACGTGGTGATCCTGGTGGCGGTGCTCTGGCTGCCGCAGAAGCTGGGCGGCTGGGGCTCGATCTTCGACGCCGCCGAGGCGAAGTTCCAGGCCACGGCGCAGAACCCCAACGACGGGATCCTGCTCAACGCCAACAACCAGCTCCAGTACGTCACCCTGGCGTTCGGCTCGGCGCTGGCGCTGTTCCTCTACCCGCACAGCATCACCGGCGTGCTGGCCAGCCGGAACCGGGACGTGATCAAGCGGAACATGTCGGCGCTGCCCGCGTACAGCCTGGTCCTCGGGTTGATCGCGCTGCTCGGCTACATGGCCATCGCGGCGGGGGTGAAGCCGCTGCCCGGGTCGACGCCCGGCAGCGCGGACGCGAACACGGTCGTGCCGGTGCTGTTCGACCAGCAGTTCCCCGACTGGTTCGCCGGGGTCGCGTACGCGGCCATCGGCATCGGGGCGCTGGTGCCGGCGGCGATCATGTCGATCGCGGCGGCGAACCTGTTCACCCGCAACATCTACAAGGAGTACCTGAAGCGGGACGCCAGCCCGGCCCAGGAGGCGAACGTCTCGAAGATCACCTCGCTGGTGGTGAAGGTCGGCGCGGTGGCCTGCATCGTCTTCCTCGACCCGCAGTTCTCCATCGACCTCCAGCTCATCGGCGGCGTGATCATCCTCCAGACGCTGCCGGCCGTGGCGCTGGGCCTCTACACCCGCTGGTTCCACCGGGGCGCGCTGATCGCCGGCTGGGCGGCCGGCATGGGGCTGGGCATGTGGATGCTCTACCAGATCCCCAACCCGGCGACGAAGCGCGCCCACTTCGGCGGCTCGGCGTTCCCGCTGAGCGACTTCGGCTTCGACACCAAGAAGACGATCTACGTGGGGATCGTGGCGGTGCTGGTGAACCTGCTGGTCGCCGCCCTGGTGACCCTGGCCCTGCGGGCGGCGAAGGTGGACGCGGGCCGCGACGGCACCACGCCGGACGACTACTTCGCCGACGAGGGCGACCCGCGCGTCACCCCGGGCCCGGCCCGCGACGCCGACGCCGCCCCGGAACCGGTGGCGTAAGGAAGGGCCCCCTGTTAACGCATTCTGTTGTACAGGGGGCCCTTCCTAACAAGCCTGCCGCCAGGCGCGCGCCCGGCGCGGCGGGAGGGCGCGGGTGCCTGGCGGCGGCCCGGTGCGCCCGGCGGCGGGGCGCGCTTGGCGGCGGCGGTCAGCGGCGGGTGCGGGCCCGGGTCTCCAGCGCCTCGTTGAGCCGGCGCAGCAGGCCGGCCAGGGTGTCGCGGTCGGCCGGGGCCCAGTCGGCGAGGACGTCGCCGTAGAGCCGGGTGCGGGCCGCCCGGACGGCGGCCATGCGGTGCAGCCCGGCCGGGGTGGGGGAGACCACGGTGCCCCGGCCGTCGCTCGGGTCGGGGGCGCGGGCGATCAGCCCGTCGCGCTGCATGGCGGAGACCTGCCGGGTGACCGTGGAGCCGTCCAGGTTGAGCCGGGCGGCGAGCGCCGAGACGTTCTGCGGGCCGGCGCTGTCGAGGTGCCGCAGGATCACGTACGCCGCGCGGTCCAGCACCCGGTGCTCGGCCGTGCCGGTGGCGCGCCGGGTCGCCTCGCCGAGTCGCATGAGGAGCGCCACCTCGGTCTCGATCCGCCCGAGTGTGACCTCTTCCGCAGTGCCTTCCGCAGTGCCGTCCTCGCTCATAGCTGTAGGATACAAGAAAAATATCTGTACGATACAGCTAACTGGGAGGCGGAGTGGATCGGCGCAACGAACCCCACCGCAGTGCCATCTACGCCACCACGCTGGTGGCCTTCCTCGCCATCGCCGGCATCGCCGTCGTCGACCCCATCCTGCCCGCCATCGGCGAGGCCATCGGCGTCACCGCCTGGCAGGTCGAGCTGCTGTTCACCGCGTACATCGCGGTCATGGCCCTGGGCATGATCCCCGCGACCCTGGCCAGCGGCCGGTTCGGCTTCAAGCCCGTGCTGATCACCGGCGTCTCCGTCGTCGGCCTGGCCGCCATCGGCGCCTCGTTCAGCAACGACATCGTGCAACTGTCGGTGCTGCGCGGCGTGTGGGGGCTGGGCAACGCCATGTTCTTCGCCACCGCCATGGTGGTGCTGGTCAACCTCGCCAACGACCGCGAATGGGTGGTCGGCCTCTTCGAGACCGCGCTCGGCCTCGGCTTCGCCGTCGGCCCGCTGCTCGGCGGCCTGCTCGGCGAGGTGAGCTGGCGGCTGCCGTTCTTCGTCTGCGGGATCTTCATGGTCCTCGCGCTCGCCGTCGCGTCCCGCCGGCTCCGCGAGCCGGCCACCCCCCAACCTCCGGTACGCCTCGGCGCGATCTTCGCCACCTACCGCCGGCCCGCGTTCGTGGCCCTGTGCGCCGTCACCGCCGCCTACAACTTCGTCTTCTTCGTCGTGCTCGGCTACACGCCGCTCTTCCTCGGCCTCGACGTCATCCCGCTGGGCCTCGCGTTCACCGGCTGGGGCCTCGGCCTCGCCGCCGGCATCCTCGTGGTCGGCCACCGGCTCGCCCACCGCATCGGCGCGGTGCAGACCGTCGGCGTGGCCGTCGCCGGCCTGCTGGCCTGCATGGTGCTGTTCGCCACCTCGACCGGCACCGCCATGTCGCTGGTCGTGCTCGTCGTCGCCGGCCTGTTCATGGGCCTGGCCAACGCCAACCTCACCGACCTGGCCCTCGGCCTCGGCGCCGCCGACCGCCGGGTCGCCACCGGCGCGTTCAACCTGGTCCGCTGGGGCGCCGCCGCGCCCGCCCCGATCATCTCCGGCAAGCTCGCCGAGCACGGGCTCGCCCTGCCCTTCTGGGTCGGCCTCGGCGTCCTCGCCGCCGGCGCGCTGGTCTACCTCGCCACCGCCCACCGGATGGCCGCCGGCCACGGCGAGCGGGTGCTCTGGGCCCGCTGGAACCGGGCCGCCGCCCGCAACGAGCACGCCCCGGAGGAGCCGGTCGGCGAGGCGTACTGAGCCTGTGGCGACCCGGCCGGGGCGGCTCGGCGCACGTCGATCCGGGGAGGTCGGCTCAGCGCACCGCGCGCCACAGCAGGTACAGGCCGATGGCCGTGCCGAACGCCACGATCAGCGTCTTCAGCACCACCGGCGGCAGCCGGCGCACCAGCCGCGCGCCGACGTACCCACCGACCAGGGTCGCCGGGGCCACCACCCCGACGGCTGCCCAGTTCACCGGGCCGAACAGCGCGAACACCACAAGCGTGGTCAGCCCCACCGTCGCCGAGAGCAGGTTCTTCACCGCCGACACCCGGGCCAGCGTCGCGTCCAGCACCAGCGCCAGGCCGGCCACCAGCATCACCCCCAGGGCCGCGCCGAAATAGCCGCCGTACACCGCGCCGACCGCGACCATGGCCTGCACGGTGACCGTACGGCGGCGCGGCCCCAACTCGGCCGGATGCCCGACGAGGCGGCGCAGCGGATCCTGGAACGCGAGCACGGCGGTGGCCCCGAGCACCAGGAACGGCACCACCAGCTCGAACGCCCGCGCCGGGGTGCCCAGCAACAGCAGGCACCCGACGATCGTGCCCACCACCGTGGTCGGCAGCAGCGCCCACAGCGCCCGACCGCGCGGCAGGTCCGTGCGGCTGCCCGCCACGCTCGCCACGTACCCGGGGAACACCGCCACGGAATTGCTCACGTTCGCCGGCACCGGCGGCAGCCCCACCGCGATCATGGCCGGGAAGGTGATCAGCGAGCCGCCGCCGGCCACCGCGTTGACCGTGCCCGCGGCGAGACCGGCGGTGACCAGCAGCGCGGCGTCGGAGAGTTCCACGCCGCCGAGGCTAGCCCGCCCCGCCCGGCCTTGCCCCGTCCCCTTGCCCCGCCTCGCCCTGTCCGGCCCCGCTCTCCTTGATCATCTGCATGTCGGCGACATGGCGGTATCCGGAGCGCTGGGATCCCGCCATGTCGCCGACATGGTGTCGGCGGCCAGCCCGGAAGGCCGCGAAATGGGCGCGGGGGTGTGGTCGTTAGGATGGGTGCGCGACGGACGAGTCGACCGGGCGGTCGCGTCGGCGGGCCAGGTGCCCGTCGCCGAGGAACGTCCGGACTCCACAGGGCAGGGTGGTTGCTAACGGCAACCCGGGGCGACCCGCGGGACAGTGCCACAGAGAACAGACCGCCGGCCCCCAACAGGGACGGTAAGGGTGAAACGGTGGGGTAAGAGCCCACCAGCATCCCGGGTGACCGGGATGGCTCGGTAAACCCCACCCGGAGCAAGGCCAAAATGGGCCGTCACCGCAAGATGACGGCCTGCGCAGACGCTCGAGGGCTGCCCGCCCGATGTCTGCGGGTAGGCCGCTGGAGCCTGCCGGCGACGGCAGGCCTAGATGGATGGCCGCCGCTGGCGCGCAACCCCGCGAGGGGCGCGCGCCGGGCACAGAATCCGGCGTACAGGTCGACTCGTCCGTCGCCCACCAGCTCAGAGCCTTGATCGGGGCTCTGAGCTGGTCGTTTATCTGGTGCCGTTGGTTGACCTTGGTCATCGTTGGGCGGCGTCTGACGGCCTGGGACGGCCTGGAGACGGCCTGGAGACGGCCTGGTGTGGGCTCAGTGAAGCTCGCTTCGGGGCGGCGCGCTGGATCATCCTGAGGGGCTTTGTAGCGGTGTGGCCGGGCTTCTGCGCGGTGCCCGCCGGTTGCTGTGGGCGTCGTCCTGGTGGTGGAGCTGCTGCCGTGACCCGGCTACCCGGTGGCAAGCCAGTCCCGGGGTTGGACTGGCGCGGCCGCCGGAAGCCCCGACCACGCGACCAGGCCGACCCGCTGGCTTCCGTAGCGGCCTGCGTGGTCCCATCCGTGAATGGGGTGGGACGAGTGCGTGCCGGAGCTGCTGGCGCATCTGGGGGAGATGGGCCTGGTCGGAATCGTCAAGATTGACGGGGAACGGGAGCACAGGCCCTGGACCGTGGTGATCTCGGGCGGGCGGCTCGATGGGGCGTCGATCAAGGTCGACGGCAACAGCCTCGATTACTGCCTGCGCCATGCGATCACCGCGCTTCGCGAGCGCTTCCCGGACGAACTTGCACTTGGCTGAGTCTTGCTCCGAACTGGGGGCGGTGTCCCGGCGGCTGTCGGTGGCTCACCGCCGGCCGGGCCGCAGCGCCGGCGATTTGCGTTTGTGGCGTTTACGGCGCATGCTGGCGGGTGTGATGACCGTGCGTGGGGAGCTCCTGACCACTGGTCAGGCGGCCAAGCTGCTGGGTTCTTCCCGCCAGCAGGTGGTCAACCTCTGCGAGCGTGGAGACCTGCCGTTCGTGCGGGTGGGTGCGCATCGCAAGGTGCGGCGGGACCACGTCGAGGCGTTGTTGCGACCTGAGCAGGCATTGACCCGTGACCAGCTCAAGTCGCTGTGGCTGCACCAAGCCGTGGCGGGCAGCCTGGTCGTCGACCCGGATGAGGTGCTGGGAAAGGCCGGAGCGAATCTTGATCGGTTGCTCCGGCAGCATCGGGGGACCATGGCCGAGGTCTGGCTGCGGCGCTGGCAAGAGAAGATCGACGAAGGGGTTGGGTCTGTCCTGCGGGCGTTGACCTCGGAAGATCCGGAGGCTGTCGAGTTGCGGCAGAACTCTCCCTTCGCCGGCGTGCTTTCGCAGCCGCAGCGCCTCAAAGTGCTTGAGGCATTCAATCGCCGCGGGTGGGACCAGGCGGCGTGAAGCGCGAAGAGTTGGAGCATGTGCTGAGGTCGACGGGCCGGATTGTGGAAGACCGGAACGTTCTGATCATCGGCAGCCAGTCGGTGCTGGCGACGATCCCGGAAGGTGAGCTTCCGTTGGAAGCCACTGCCTCGATGGAGGTAGATGTTGCCTTCTTCGATGATCCGGGCGATCGGAAGGCCGACCAGGTCGACGCGTTCATCGGCGAGTTCTCGCCGTTCCATGAGACGTACGGCTACTACGCGCAGGGCGTGAGTGTGTCGACTGCGGTATTGCCCGACGGGTGGCGCGATCGGTTGGTGCTGGTGGAGTCCGAGAACACCCGGCCGGGACGCGGCTATGCGCTTGATCCGCACGACTGCGTGGTGTCGAAGCTGGTAGCCGGCAGGGAGAAGGACACCAGGTTCGCGGCCGCGCTGCTCCGAGCGGGTCTGGTAAGACCGGACGTGCTCGCTGAGCGGATCGAACTCCTGGTCGATGTGCATCCCTTGGTGATGAAGCGACTGAGGGGCTGGATCGCCGCGCGTCTAGAAGACTGACGTCCGCTGACGGCGGATCGAGCGTAGCCCGGCCGGCTGACGGGCGGCGTGACGCTCACGGCGGGCCCCGGCGGCTCCGTACGTGGTCGGAGCGGCTTCACGTTGCTGGTTGGGTGTGTAGGCCGACTCTTCCGTCGCCCCCTGGCTCGATGCGTTACAAGATCGAGTCCTTGACGTGCATCAGGGCGTACATGGCGATCCAGGTGACTTGCAGTGCAACGCCGACCGAGCCGCCGACAAATCCCAGTGCTGCAACGGCACGGTAAACAGCGTGAGCGCTTGCACGAAGCCCGAAGAGGCCGAACACGATGCCGGTGATTCCCAGCAGGGCGCTGAAGTCAAGGTGCGGGAACAGTGGCATCCAGGCCAAGCCTCCCGCCAGTGCCAAGAGGGACAGAGTGAAGCCCGTGTGGTCGATGACAGGCGTCCGGCGCTCGCCTTGTCGGTCAGGGTGAGTTGAGACTGGGGGTAGGTCGGCGACCAGGGCCTCCAACTCACGGTAGGTCTTCGCGGCATAGGCCTGCCCTGACCGATCGCCGAGTTCGGCGAGGGTCAAGCGCCTCTCGCCGGCAGCGGCACCGAGCTGGGCGACGACAGTTTCCCGGTCGCGATCGGACACCCGCAGGTCGTTCACAGGCAGAGCCTACTGATGCTCTGGTCATGCTGATGGGCCTTGGCCGATTCTCACTGGTAGCTCTTGCGGGCCCAGGGTGAAGGTGGCCACCCGGTTGGCCATGCTGTCAATGGCGGGGCCCGCTGCGGCGAGCTGTTCGCGCTTGCCGGGCTTGTTGGCGTACCCGATGGCGGTGACCCTGCCTGCTGTGGGGTGAGGTGCGGGTGGTTGCCGGTCAACGGGTCTGCTGCACCGGTAGGTGACATCTGAGATGGCTTGCCCTGGTGGCGGGCTGGAAGGATGTCGCTGTGCCCAAGCCTTACCCTCGTGAGTTCCGTGATGACGTCGTGCGGGTGGCCCGCGACCGCGAGCCAGGTGTGACGGTCGAGCAGATCGCGAAGGACTTCGGGGTCCACCCGATGACGTTGTTCAAGTGGCTGCGCCAAGCCGACGTTGATGCTGGCGCGAAGCCCGGCACGACCGGTGGCGAGTCAGCCGAGCTGCGCGAGGCCCGCAAGCGGATCCGGTTGTTGGAGCAGGAGAACGAGGTCCTGCGGCGGGCCGCGGCGTACTTGTCGCAGGCGCATCTGCCGGGAAAAGGCTCTACCCGCTCGTGAGCGAGCTGGCCGCCGACGGGATCCCCGTCGCGGTGACGTGCCGGGTGCTGAACATCGCTCGTCAGCCCTACTACCGGTGGCTCGCCCGGCCTGTCCGCGACGCCGAACTCGTCGCTGCTTACCGCGCGAATGCCCTGGTCGACGCCCACCGCGATGACCCGGAGTTCGGCTACCGGTTCCTGATCGATGAGGCCCGCGCCGCCGGAGAGCCGATGGCAGAGCGCACCGGATGGAAGATCTGCTCGGACAACGGCTGGTGGAGCGCCTTCAGCAAGCGCAGGAAGCCCGGCAAGGGTGGCAAGGCCGGTCCACCGGTTCACGACGACCTCGTCAAGCGAGACTTCACCGCCGACGGCCCGAACCGGTTGTGGCTGGCCGACATCACCGAGCACCGCACGGGTGAGGGCAAGCTCTACCTGTGCGCGATCAAGGACGTGTGGTCGAACCGGATCGTCGGCTACTCCATCGACTCACGGATGAAGTCCCGCCTGGCCGTCACCGCGTTGCACAACGCCGCAGCCCGCCGTGGTGACGTGGCCGGCTGCGTGCTGCACACCGACCGCGGGTCGCAATTTCGCAGCCGAAAATTCGTCCACGCCCTAAACCAGCACGACGTGACCGGGTCGATGGGCAGAGTCGGCGCCGCCGGCGACAACGCCGCCATGGAATCGTTCTTCGGCCTGCTGCAGAACAACGTCCTCGACCGCCGAACCTGGACGACCCGGCAGCAGCTCAGGACCGCGATCGTGACCTGGATCGAACGGACCTACCATCGCCGACGACGCCAACGATCCCTGTCCCGGTTGACCCCTATCGAGTACGAGACCATCATGACCCCACCGGCCAGTCAGGCCGCGTGACTGAAACTGTCACCTATCGGTGCAGCAGACCCAACGGGCATGCCAGCCCGTCGGTTCCGGTGGGCCTACGCTACCGGGGGTTTGACGTAGACGCCTCGGCCAGGCTGCCCGTACACGAGGTCCCGCGCCTTGAGCTGGATCATCACGAACCGGATGACCGTCTCGCTCACCTCGTACTGATCGCACAACTGGCGGGTGCTGGGTAGACGGTCACCGGGCTTCAACACGCCAGCCTCGATCTGGCGCGTGATGTCGTCGGCGATCTGTTGGTATAGCGGCTCAGCCATCGATGCCCTCCCCACGCAAGGGAACACGTAAGGCACCACAGCAGCCGACACGGGGTATCTTCGGTACACCAGGTACACCCAGTAACGTAGGTTGTGAGGTGCCGATGGTTCGCCACGACGAATACCTGCTGGTCGCAGCTCTAACCCTTGCCCGGCGGCATCGGCCGGTGTGGTCCTGGGTCAGGTGGCGGCGGGTATGTCGATGCGGCTCGGAGCTGCCGTGCCGGGCCAAACATCGCGTCCCGGCCAGCAGGGGGCGCCGGCCCGGTGATCGATCGTGACCGCCCGGCGATTGCCCCCGCTGATCCTGGATGCCTGGCGTGCCCTCGACTGGCACAAGCACCGGCGGTGTTCCGCTTGCCGCCCGAGCGGCGGGTGTCCCCTAATGGAGTTGGCCCGGAACCGGATCAGGGCATGGCGACGTTACGGGCCTCGCCGATGATCGAGCTGAAAACTGGCGACGTCCTTCAGATAACCGCCGCGTGCAGCGTCCAGTTCACGAAGCCGATGATGTTTCGTCTGATCAAGGTTCGGCACGACCTGGTGACCTACGAACAGTGGATCTGGCTCGACGGCTATCAGCTCGACGCCAACGGCGAGGCGGTGGCCCGACGGGAGATCTTCGTGCTGCGGGCGGGGCTGACGGTCCAACAACCAACCGTCCCGACGCAGTCGAGGAGGCCCAGACTGCAGATGCGGACATAGGTCTGCCGGTTGGGCGGGCACTCAGGGCGCAGTGTCGGAGTAGACCTCGACGTCGTAGAGCAACTGCACGTTGCGGCGGCCGTTCGTGATGCCGACGAAGACCGGTTCACCCGCCGGGGTGCGGCCCTGCCGCCACACCGCGTCCCGCGCCGCCTCCCGCGACTCGTGGTGGGTCTTGCCCTCCTGGTGCAGTTGCAGGATGCGTCGGGCGGTGACCCGGTCGCTGTCGAGGTGGACCCGCAGCAGAGGCATGACGCCATCCCCTCCCCGATTCCGAGCCCAACTTACCAACGTTAAGTTGCCTGTCCACCGTACTAGAATGAACTCCATGACCACCACGCCGCCGCCCGTCTGGCTGCGCGCGGAGCCGGCGCGCGCCCGGCGGAAGCCGCCGCTGACCCTCGACCGCATCGTGGGCGCGGCGGTGACCCTGCTCGACGCCGACGGCATCGAGGGCCTGACGATGCGCCGCCTCGCCCAGCAGCTCGACGTGACGGCCACCGCGTTGTACTGGCACGTGAAGACGAAGGACGACGTCCTGGACCTGGCCGTCGACGGGGTCTTCGGCGACGTGCCGATCCCCGAGGTGACCGACGACTGGCGACAGGACGTCCGCGCCCTCGTCCGTGCCTGGCGCGCCGCGATGCTGCGCCATCCCTGGGCGCCGGGGCTGATCGGGCGGCCGATGCTCGGGCCCAACGTCCTGGCCCGCACCGAGTTCCTCCAGGCGGCGCTGGTGCGCGGCGGCTGTGGCGGGCTCCGGCTCGCGGTGGCCACGCGGATGCTGGCCAACTACGTCATCGGCGCGTCGCTCACGGAGGCCACCTGGCGGCAGCACGCGGACCCCGGGGCGAGGGCCGCCGCCCGCGAGCACGTCGCCGCGAGCGCCGACACCTATCCGACCCTCCACGCCTCCGGCCATCTCGACGGTACGAGGTGGGACGACGACCTGCTGTTCGAGGAGGGCCTCGACGGCGTCCTCCGGGCGGCGGCACGCCCGGGGGCACCGGGTCGACCGGGCCGGGCGGGGGCATCGGACTGACGGGGCCGGGCGGCGGCACGCGTGAGGGCACCGGGCTGACCGGGCCGGGCGGCCGTCAGGCGGGGGAGAGGGCGGCCACCAGCTCGGCCATGCTGTCGATGGTGGCGTCCGCCGGGGCGAGCCGGGCGCGCTTGCCGGGCTTGTTGGCGTACCCGATGGCGGCGACCCCGGCGGCGTGGGCGGCCTCGACGTCGGTGGCCGAGTCGCCGACCAGGACGCAGTCCGCCGGTTCGGCGTCCAACTCCCGCAGGGCCGCGAGCACCGGGTACGGGTCCGGCTTCATCCGCCCGGGCGCGGCCTCGGGGCGGCCGACGACCGGGTGCACGTACGAAGTGAGTCCATGGGCGTCCAGGTAGGCGCGGACGCACGCGGCGGAGTTGTTCGACACCACGGCGACCCGGCGGCCGGTGCGGTGGGCGGCGAGGATGACCTGCCGGCCGAACGGGGTCGGCGCGGCGGTGCGGACCGCGGTGACCTCCGCGCGGGTCAGCGCCTCGTCGACCAGCCGGACGACGGCGGGGCGGCCGAGCGTGGCGGTGAAGCGCAGCACGGCGAGCGGATCGGGCTCGCGCCGGACGACGGTCGGCAGGGGCACGTCCCGGTCGGCGAGCAGCCGGCGCAGCTCGTCGGCGACGGCCGACGCGGGGTGCCGGGCGAAGACGGCGCACACGGGCCCGTCGAAGTCGAGCAGGACCACGCGGGCGCGGCCGACGAGGGGAGCGAGAACGGCGGTCACGGCCCGGCGGCCCCGTCGGGCTGCGCCGGGCCGGGTCTTGCCGCTGCGGGGGCGGTCCGGTCCTGGCCCGCAGGGTGCAGGGCGACGACTGCGGCCAGGATGAGCGCGCCGCCGAGCAGCGCCGGCGCGGTGAGCCGCTCGCCCAGGAGCAGGGCCGCCAGGAGGGCTGCGGAGAGCGGCTCGACCAGGGTGGCCACCGTGGCGGCCGACCCGGACGTCGTCCGCAGCCCGGCGTAGAGCAGGCCGTACGCCAGGGCCATCGTCGCGACCCCGAGGTAGGCCAGCAGGGCGAGCGAGGCGGGGTCTGCCGTGAGTACCGGCTCGCCCGCGACGAGGGCGATCCCGAGCCAGGGGAGCAGCACCAGCGTCCCGGCGGCGGTGGCGCACGTGGTCAGGGCCACGGAGTCGACCCGCTGGGCCAGGGTGTGCCCGAGCAGCGTCGTCGCCGCGTACGTGGCCCCGGACGCGACGGCGAGGACGATCCCGAGCCCCGGCCGGCCGCCGGGGGCGGGTGAGCCGTGTCCGGCGGTCGCGCTGATCAGCACCAGCCCGGTGAGCGCCGCCGCCAGCACGGCCACCTCGCGCAGCGACGGGCGTGACCGGGCGACGGCGTGCTCCCAGGCAGCGGTCAGGACCGGTGCCAGCCCGAGCGAGACGACGGTCGAGACGCTCACGCCGACCAGCAGGACGGAGCCGAAGTACAGGGCCTGGTAGAGGGCGGTGCCGACGCCGACCACGACGGCCAGCACCGGGTGGGCGCGCATCGTGGCGAGCACGACGCCCGACCGGCGGGTCGCCACGGCGAAGCCGGCCAGGGCGACGGCGGCCAGCGCCATCCGCCACGCGCTGACCGTCATCGCGCCGAGGCCGTCGCGGTCGTGCAGCACGGTGACCACCAGCCCGCCGGTGCCCCACAGGACGCCTGCCGCGCAGACCTGGAGCAGCCCGATGCGGGCGCGTCGGTGGGTGGCCTCCGCTGTCGTCGTCACGGGACCAACCTATGCGGCGCGCCGAACTTGTTCGATCCGATTTACGCCACCCTGATGCCAGGAGTGGTGCCGGATCGCGCCAACCTGGCTTGTTCGTGTGCCATTCATGTGCCATAGTGGTGCCATGGACCTGAACTCCTACGTGAGCAACCTCGGGCGCGAGTTCGCCACCCTCGCCGAGGCTGGCGGCGACGAGTCGCGGTTGCTAATCGAGCGCCTGACCGGGGCGCTGGAATCGGCGATCCGGATGACCCTGCTGGAGGCGCTGTCGGCCGCGGCCGACGAGATCACCCGGGACCTGGCCCCGGGCTCGGTGGAGCTGCGCCTGCGCGGGCGCGACCCGGACTTCGTCGTGACCCCGCCGCCCGCCGAGCCGCCCCGGCCCGTCGCGGACGGCGGCACGGCGACGGCCGCCGGCACGCCGGACGCCGCCCTGCCGATTGCCGAGGACGGCCCCGCCGCGCGGATCAACGTGCGCCTGCCCGAGCAGCTCAAGGCCGCGATCGAGGAGGCGGCGGCGCGGGAGGGCCGCTCGGTCAACGCCTGGCTGGTCCGCGCCGCCACCGCGGCTCTGCAACGGCCCGACCCCGACCAGCGCCCCGAGCCCCGCGACAGCGGCAGGCGCGCCCGGCAGAGCTTCACCGGCTGGGTGCGCTGACCGGAACCCGCCCCACCGCCACCGCCACCGCACCACCCGCCACAGCGCCACCCCCCACACCTCACCCGCGCCGCACCACCCCCCACGCCGGGCCGCACCCCCCGGCCGCACGTCCCCGACCTGCGGGGACGACCCACCCACCCACGATGCGGAGACGACCATGCCTACTTTCGAGACCCCCGGACCGATCGCCGTCACGCTGGAGCTCGGCGTCGCCCACGTGCGGGTCGCCGCGAGCGACCGGACCGACACCGTCGTCGAGGTCCGGCCCAGCGACGAGACCGACGAGTCCGACGTGCAGGCCGCCGCGCAGGTCCGGGTCGAGTGCGCCAACGGCGCGCTCCAGGTCACCGGCCCGAAGCGGACGTTCGACTTCTCCAAGAAGAGCAGGTCGGTGGAGGTCTCCATCGAACTGCCCAGCGGCTCCCCGCTCTCCGCCCACCTGGTGATGGGCGACGTCCGTTGCGCCGGCCGGCTCGGCGAGTGCCGGATCAGGACCACCGGCGACGTCCGGGTCGAACGGACCGGCCCGCTGCGCCTGCACACGGGGGTCGGTCACGTCGCCGTCGACGCCGTCGCGGGCGACGCCGAGGTCTCCACCGGCTCCGGCAGGGTCGAACTCGGCGCGGTCGAGGGGGCCGCGACGGTCAAGAACTCCAACGGCGACACCAGCATCGACGCGGCCACCGGCGACGCCCGGGTGCGCGCGGCCAACGGCGACATCCACGTCGAGCGGGCCGGTGCCGGCGTCGACGCGAAGACGTCCAACGGCAGCATCCGGCTCGGCGAGGTGGTCCGCGGCGCGATCGTGCTCGGCACCGCCGCCGGGAACCTGGACGTCGGCATCGCCGAGGGCACCGCCGCCTGGCTGGAGGTCAACACCGGGTACGGGCACGTGCGCAACCTGCTGGAGAACACCGGCCGGCCCGGCGGGACCGAACAGACCGTCGAGGTCCGCGCCGCCACCTCCTACGGCGACATCACCATCCACCGCTCCTGACCCCCCTTCCGGCCTGAGGAGAGAACAACCATGTCCAGTACGCAGTCCCGGCCGGCGATCGCCGTGACCGGCCTACGGAAGTCGTTCGGCGACCGGGCCGTCCTCGACGGTGTCGACCTGTCCGTGCCGGCCGGCACGGTCTTCGCGCTGCTCGGCGCGAACGGCGCGGGGAAGACCACCACCGTGCGGATCCTGTCCACCCTGCTCGGGGCCGACGCCGGTGACGTCCGGGTCGCCGGGCACGACCTCGCCCGTGAACCCGACGCGGTGCGCGCCGCGATCGGGGTCACCGGCCAGTTCTCCGCCGTGGACAACCTGCTCACCGGCGAGGAGAACCTGCTGCTGATGGCGGACCTGCACCACCTGCCCCGGGCCGAGGGCCGGCGGCTCGCCGCCCGGCTGCTCGCACGGTTCGACCTGACCGACGCGGCCCGCAGGCCGGCGTCGACCTACTCCGGTGGCATGCGGCGGCGGCTCGACCTGGCGATGACCCTGGTCGGCAGCCCGCGAGTGATCTTCCTCGACGAGCCGACGACCGGGCTGGACCCGCGCAGCCGCCGCACCATGTGGCAGCTCGTCCGGGAGCTGGTGGCCGGCGGCGTCACCATCTTCCTCACCACGCAGTACCTGGAGGAGGCCGACGAGTTGGCCGACCGCATCGCGGTCCTGCACCGTGGGCGGGTGGTCGCCGAGGGCACCGCGGAGGAGCTCAAGCGCCGCGTCCCCGGCGGGCACGTCCGCCTGCGGTTCACCGACGAGCAGGGCCTCGACGCCGCCCGGCGCGTGCTCGGTCCGGTCCCGCGGGACGGCGACGCGCTGGCCCTGCGGGTGCCCGGCGACGGCAGCCTGCGCTCGCTCAGGACCCTGATCGGCCGGCTCGACGACCGGGCCGTCCAGGTCGACGAGTTGTCCGTGCACACCCCCGACCTCGACGACGTCTTCCTCGCCCTCACCGGCGACCCCACCGACGAGAAGGTGACCACCCGATGAGCAGCCCCGCCCCGGCGGCCCTCCGGCTCCACCCGCTGCGCGACTCGGCGACGATGCTGCGCCGCAGCCTCCGGCGCATGCTGCGCTACCCGTCGATGACCGTGACGCTCGTCGCGATGCCCATCGTCTTCCTGCTGCTGTTCGTCTACGTGTTCGGCGGCACGCTGGGCGCCGGGCTCGGCGGGGCGGTGCCCGGCGGCGCGGCCGGCGGGCGGGCCGCGTACGCCACCTACGTGGCCCCCGCGATCATCCTGATGACCGTGACGGCGGCGGTCCAGGGGACGGCGATCACCATCGCCATGGACCTGACCGAGGGGATCGTCGCCCGGTTCCGGACGATGCACATCGCCCGCGTCTCGGTGCTGACCGGACACGTCCTGGGCAGCCTGATCCAGGCGGCGTTCAGCGTGGCGGTGGTGACCGGGGTGGCCCTGCTGGTCGGCTTCCGGCCCACGGCCGGGCCGGGCGGGTGGCTGGCCGCGGCCGGCTTCCTGGCGGCGGTGGCCTTCGCGCTGGTCTGGTTGGCCGTCGCGCTCGGCCAGGTGAGCGGGAGCGTCGAGACCGCCAGCAACCTGCCCATGCCGCTGGTCCTGCTGCCCTTCCTCGGCAGCGGGTTCGTCCCCACCGACTCCATGCCGGCCGGGCTGCGCTGGTTCGCCGAGCACCAGCCGTTCACGCCGATCATCGAGACGCTGCGCGGCCTGCTGATGGACGAGCCGGTCGGCGGCGACGCGTGGGTGGCGCTCGCCTGGTGCGCGGCCATCGCGCTGGGCGGCTACCTCTGGTCGAGGCGGCTGTTCAACCGGGAGCCCGCGCGCTGACGGTGGAGTTCCCGGTGCGCCCATCGGACACCCCGATCAGCCCGCCCGGCGCGTAAAATCCAACTACTTCGATATGTTGGGTTGGTCTGCTCGGCGGGCCTGATGGGAGTGACGGTGCGGAACCTGCTGGCCCAGTTGCTGGGCATCGCGACCGCGATCTCGCTGGCCGCCGTCGGCGGCACCGCGCCGGTCCCCGAGCGGGCGGCCGACGTGCGGGGCGCGCCGACCACGGCGGCGGACTCGCCCGCCGACCTGACCGGTGACATCGACTTCTCCGTGCCGAGCGGCACGTTCCAGGGCGGGCTCTCCGTCTCGCTGGGCACGAGCGTGGCCGGCGCCGAGATCCGCTACACGACCGACGGGACGCTCCCCGGGCCGGACTCCCGCCGGTACGACGACACGCCCCTGCTGCTCTCCGGCACCACCCAACTGCGGGCGCGGCCGTTCGTGGATGGAGCACCGGCCGGCGATCCCGGCACGGCGCTCTACCTGGCCCGGGCCATGGACGTGCAGCTCGACCTGCCGATCCTGGTGATCGACGGGTACGGGCAGGGAAAGCCGGGCCGGGACTACGTCGACTCGGCGGCCCTGCTCTTCGAGCCGACCGGGGGATACGCGTCGCTCTCGGCGACGCCGACCCTCGCCACCCGGATCGGCTACCACCTGCGCGGCACGTCGAGTTCGCTGTTCGACAAGGCCCCGTACCGGGTCGAGTTCCGGGACAACGAGGACGACGACGCCGACTATCCGGTGCTGGGGATGCCTGCGGAGTCCGACTGGGTGCTGCGGGGCCCGTACACCGACAAGGCGCTGATCCGGGAGGCGCTGACCTTCGACCTGGCCCGCCAGCTGGGATACCAGGCGCCCCGGTACGCCTTCGTCGAGTTCTATCTCAACGTCGCGGACCGGCCGTTGGGCGCCGAGGACTACCAGGGCGTCTACATGATCGTGGAGACCATCAAGAACGCGAAGAACCGGCTCGACCTGAAGGAGCTCGATCCCGACGACGTCACCCTGCCGGCGATCTCCGGCGGGTACATCTTCAAGTTCGAGTGGCTGACGGCCGAGGAGCCGACCCTGGAGTGCGTGGGGCGGCCCGCGACCTGCTGGCACTACCTGGAGGTCGTCGACCCGTCGCCGCTGCAACCGGAGCAGCAGGTCTGGCTCACCGGCCACCTCCAGCAGTTCAACGACCTGATGCAGTCCCGGAGCTTTGCCGACCCGACGACGGGCTATCCCGCCTGGATCGACGTCGGATCGTTCGTCGACTCGCTGATCCTCAACGAGCTGACCCGCAACTTCGACGCCTACGCCCGCAGCTCCTACTTCTACAAGGACCGGGGCGGCAAGATCACCGCCGGGCCGCTGTGGGACCTCGACATCACCTACGGCGTCGGTGGCGGGGACAACCTGGAGACGGCCGGCTGGCAGTACGAGCAGCCGCGCTGGCCGAAGCCCAACAACTGGATCAACCGGCTGGTCACGGACCCCGCGTTCGTCGGGTTGGTCCGGGCCCGCTGGGCCGAGCTGCGCCGGGGTCCGCTCTCCGGTGCGCAGCTCGACGCGCGGTTCGCCGCCATCACGGCCCCGCTGGTCAACGCCGCCGAGCGGAACTTCCAGCGGTGGCCGAACCTGACCACCGAGAAGATCGGGCCCATCGTCACCCCGACCGCCGACACCTGGCAGGGGCAGGTCCGGTACATGCGGGACTGGATGACCGAGCGGATGGCGTGGCTGGATTCGTCCGCCGGCTGGGGCGGGGCCGCCGCAGCCGGCGGGTGAGCACCACCCAGCCGTGATCATGTCGGCGAGACGGGGGCAGCCGGCCGGTCGGGACACCCCCATCTCGCCGACATGGCGAACCGGACCCGGCCCGCCGGGCCAGGCCGGACCGGGGTCAGTCCGGGCCAGGCCGGACCGGGTCAGTCCGTCGCGTCGACCGTGCGGGGCCGGTCGTCCTCCGCCGGACGCGGCGCGACGACGTGCACCGACACCCCCGCGTTGCGGTTGTGCGTCTCGATCCAGGTGTCCAGCGCGGTGCGGCAGGCGTGGTCGACGTGCCGCAGCCCGCGCAGGTCCAGCCGGACGGTCCGGTCGGCCGGCAGATCGTTGAGCGTGGTGAGGATGGTGGGCAGCCGCAGGAAGGTGGCGTTCCCGGTGATCGCGACCTCGACCGGCCCCGGGCCGGCGTCGCCCACGGCGGCGTCGCGCGCCACCGGAACCTCGCGCACGGTGACCCGGACGTGCGAGATCTCCCACGCGGTCTTCACCACGGCCAGGCCGAGGCCGACGAGCACGCCGGTGAACATGTCGGTGGTGAGGATGGCCAGGGCCGTCACCGCCAGCACCACCGCCTCGCCCCGGTGCTGCCGCCACAGCTCCGGCAGCGCGCGCAGCGGCAGCAGCTTGACCCCGGCGTGCACGAGCACGGCGGCGAGCGCGGGCAGCGGCATCAGCCCGATCAGGCCGGGCGCGGCGGCGGCGAACAGCAGCAGCCACAGCCCGTGCAGCACCCGGGACGCCTTCGTCCGCGCGCCGGCCCGCACGTTGGCGGAGCTGCGGACGATGACGGCGGTCATCGGCAGGGCGCCGAGCAGGCCGCAGATCGTGTTGCCGGTGCCCTGCGCCACGAGTTCCCGGTCGAAGTCGGTGCGGGGGCCCCGGTGCAGCCGGTCGACGGCCGCCGCGCTGAACAGGCTCTCCGCCGAGGCGACCAGGGTGAACGTGGCGATCGTCGCCAGCACCCCGACGTCCGCGAGGGTGCCCCAGTGCCCCAGCGACGGCTGCATCGCCGCGAGCAGCCCCTCGACCTCGATGGTGTCGACGGGCAACCCGAGCGCGGCGGTCACCCCGGCCGCCGCCACGACGGCGACGAGCGCGCCGGGGACCGTCCGCAGCCGGCCGGGCAGGCCGTCCCAGCCCACCATCACGGCGATGGTGGCCACGCCCACGGCGAGCGAGACCCGCGCCGGCGCGGACGTGACGACCTCGCCCACCAGCCCCGGCAGGCCGGTGAACTTGCCCGGCCCGGTGTGTGGCGCGGCGACGCCGGCCAGGACGTAGAGCTGCCCGACGATGAGCAGCAGGCCGATGCCGGCGAGCATGCCCTGCACCACCGACACGGTGATGGCGCGGAACCAGCGGCCGAGCCGCAGCAGCCCCAGGCCGACCTGGAGCAGCCCGGCGACCAGGACGATCGTGCCGAGGCCGGCGAGGCCGTAACGGTCCACGGCCTCGGCGACCAGCACGGTCAGGCCGGCGGCGGGGCCGCTGACCTGCATGCTGCTGCCGGGCATGAACCCCACGACGAGGCCGCCGACGATGCCGGTGACCAGGCCGAGTTCGGCCGGCACACCGGAGGCGACGGCGATGCCCACGCAGAGCGGGAGGGCGACGAGGAAGACGACGACGGAGGCGGACAGGTCGGCGCGCAGGGTGCGCCAGGGCAGGGCGGGAGGCGACATCGTTCACATCCGGGGAAGGCGGGGCGAGCGGGCGTCGGGTCGGCCGCCGACGCCGGCCGCCGGCTGGCCGCACCGCCGGCGGGGCCGGGGGTACGGGTGTCGGCGGCGCGGTGGCCGGCGGGTGACCGCGTGGTGGTCGGGGTACGCGAAGGTGCCCGACGGGCCGGGGGGACGTCCGCGCCGCCCGCCGGCCGTACGCCGCCCGCGACGGCGGGCGGTCCGGTTTTCCGGCTGGCGTCGCTCAGCAGCGCAGGACGCGCAGCCGGATCGGGTCGGGTCCGGCGTCGGCGGTGGCGGGGCGACCGTCGGCGGTGCTGCCCCGGCGCACGGCGGCCTCGGGCAGGGCCGCCCCGGCCTGCGGCCCGGGGTCGCGTCGGTCGGTGCCCTGGTTGCCCCGGCCGGACCGGCTGACCGAGCCGCACGCCTTCCCGTCGAAGCGGGGCACGACGGTGGGGTCCGGCGGCTGGTCGGTGTGCGCGGCGAGCGTGGTCACGAGGCGGTACGCCTCCAGGGCGACCCGCCCGGCCCGCCCGGTGCGCGGCGGTACGCCGGCCCGGGGGGCCGCCGCGGACCGGGCGGTCGCGCGGACCGGGATGCCCGGGTCGGCGGGCGACGCGGCGGCGACGGCGGCCGGGGCGACGGCGTGTGGGGCGACGGCGGGATGCGGCGCGACGGTGACGGCGACGGCGTCGAGCGGGGCGCGGCAGGCGAGGCCGACGTGCAACAGGAGCGCGCAGACGAGCAGCGGGGCGAGGCGAACGGCGGTGCCGGGTCTGCGCTGCACCGCTCACCCCCAGGCCGGTACGCGTACACGCACGCCGCGTGCCACCACACCGTAGAACCTCCGACCCGTGTTGCCGGTTACGCCCCTTTTAACGGAATGATGCGTACGGTGGGCGGCTGGCCGGGCCCGGACGCGGTGCGGCCCCGGAGCGACGGGCGCTCCGGGGCCGACCTGGGGCGAGGGGGATCAGCTGGTGGGGGAGACGTACAGCAGGCGGTTCGGGGAACCGGTGCCGGGGCTGGTGACCACGCCGGCGGTGGCCGTGCTGGTCAGGTACGAGGCGACCTGGGCCGGGGTCCAGGTCGGGTTGTTGGACAGGACGCGGGCGGCGGCGCCGGCCACGTGCGGCGAGGCCATCGAGGTGCCGCTGATGGTGTTGGTCGCCGTGTTGCTGCTGTACCAGGCCGAGAGGACGTCCACACCCGGGGCGAAGATGTCCAGGCAGGTGCCGAAGTTGGAGAAGCTGGCGCGCGCGTCGTTGCTCTGCGTCGCCCCGACGGTGATCGCCGTGGGGACGGCGGCCGGCGAGGAGGTGCAGGCGTTGGCGTTGGAGTTGCCGGCGGCCACCGCGTAGGTGACCCCGTCGGCGATGGAGTTCGCCACGGCGGTGTCCAGCGACGAGTTCGCCCCGCCGCCGAGGCTCATGTTCGCCACCGCCGGCTGGCCGGCCTGGTGGTTGGAGGTCACCCAGTTGACGCCGCCGATGACGCCGGCGTTGGTGCCCCGGCCCCGGCAGTTGAGCACCCGGACGGCGACGAGCTTGACGTCCTTGGCCACGCCGTACGTGGTGCCGCCGACGGTGCCGGAGACGTGGGTGCCGTGGCCGTTGCAGTCGGCGGCCGGCAGCGCGTTGTCGACCGCGTCGTACCCGTCGGCGGCCTGGCCGCCGAAGTCGTTGTGGTTGATGTTGATGCCGGTGTCGATGATGTACGCCGTCACGCCGGTGCCGGCGCTGGTGTAGTTGTACGACTTGCTCAGCGGCAGGGCGGCCTGGTCGGTGCGGTCCAGCCCCCACGGCGGGTTCGCCTGGGTGGTCTGGAGGCTGACCTCGTGGTTCTGCTCGACCCAGGCGACGGCCGGGTGCGCCGCGAGGCGCTTCGCGGCGGCCTCGGAGAGCCGCACCTCGAAGCCGTTGAGCGCCGCGCCGTACACCTGGGCGACGCTGCCGCCGAACTGCTTGGCGAGGCTGCCGGCGGAGCTGGCGACGGCGGCGGCGCGGGTGCCGGCCTTCCCGCCGACGGCGCTGTCCTTCAGGACCACGATGTAGCTGGAGGGAACGGCGGTGGCGCCACCGGCGTGGCGGATCTCGCCGGCCGCGGGCGCCGCGGACGCCGGGCCGCCGATCATGGTGGCGGCCAGCGCCGAAGCAGTCAGCACGCCGAGGGTGGCGGCCTTGCGGTGGAGCGTCATCTATCGGTCTCCTCTGTCGTCGACCGCGTCGACCTGCGGGTACGCGGTCTGAGATCGTGAGGACAGGCTATCGAGAGATCCACAGTGAGCTATATATCGAATGGGTCATAGCATCGTGTTATCTCGTCGCGCACGGCCCGCTGGAACGCCCGCGCCGCCGCGCCGCCGGGTGGTCGGCCGCCGCGCCGGGCCGCGATCGCCCGCTCGATCAGGCCCGCCGCCGGGTGCCCCTGCCCGACCAGCCGCCGCCCCGCCGCCACCTTCGGCAGCCAGCCGCCGTCGCGGCAGCGCACCAGCGCGCGGCACGCGCCGAGCACCGCGTCCTCGGTGCCGGCCGCCGGCTCGTCGCCGGGCGGGGTCGGCAGCGCCAACCACCAGGTCAGCGCGTCCACCAGCAGCCGGCGCAGGTCGGCCGGCGTCAGGTCGGCGAACGCCTCCCCGGCCGGCGGCCCGAGCAGGGCCAGGCCGCCGGCGTGCAGGATGCTGCGGTCCAGGCCGTACCAGAACCGGCCGTCGGCGGCCGCCCGCTCGTCGCCGGACCAGGTCACCCGGGGCGGCATCCGGGCGCCCGTGTTCAGCTCCACCTCGAAGCCCGGCTCCGGGGTGCCCGACCGGGCCACGTCCCGGCGGTAGACGACCAGCTCCAACCCGCGCGCCGGGCAGGGCAGCGCCTCGTGCCGCAGCCGGGCGACCAGCTCCCGCTTGCGCCCGGCGGGCAGGGGCCGCGCGCACAGCAGCGCCACGTCCACGTCGCTGCGCCCCGGCTGGTACGCGCCCAGCGCCACCGACCCGGCCGCGTACGCGCCGACGAGGTCGTCGCCGAGCGCCTCGCCGGCCGCGGCGACCAGCTCCGTCAGGTAGCGCGCCACCTCGATGTCCACCGTCGCATTGTGGCGTCCCGGCCGATCAGGGGCGGTCCCGCTCCAGCAGGGCGGCGAGCCGCGCGGCGGTCGACGGCGCGTGCAGGTGCAGCCGGGCCACGTTGATGCTGTCCTGCCCCACGACGGCGAGCAGCGCCTGCCGGCTGACGGCGTAGACGCTCAGGTAGCCGTGGTCGTTGCGGACGGTGGACTGCTGGAACTCGCCCTGGCTCAGCCGCAGCCCCACCTGCCGGCCCAGGCCGTACGTGGTCGCGGCGAGCGCGGCCAGGTCGTTCGGGTCGACGTCGGTCTGCATGTTGTGGGTGATGAGCAGGCCGTCCACCCCGCCGAGGACGCAGCCGTGCACGCCGGGGATCTGCACCCGCAGGTCGGCCAGCTCCTGCCCGATCGCCGCGTACGGCAGTGTGGGGTTGCCCGCCAGCGAGGGCGGGAACGCCCGGGGCGTCGGTGGTTCCCCCGGCTGCCGCGCGGTGCGCCGGGGGAGGACGGTTCCGGTGCTGTCGACCACGCTCACAGCTCCAGGCTCTCCTCGATGACGCGGAGCTGGTGCCGGGCCATCGCCAGGTTGGCCCGGCTCTTGCTCACCATCAGATAGAGGAACAGGCCCTTGCCCGTCCGGCTGGTGACCGGCCGGATCAGGTGGTACTGCGAACCGAGGGTGATGAGGATGTCCTCGATCTCGTCGTTCAGGTTCAGCATCTCGATCGTGCGCAGCTTGGCGCGGACCACGTCCGTGTTGCCGGCGGCGGCGATCGTCAGGTCGATCTCCCCGGTGCCGCCGGCCACGCCGAGCGTCATCCCGCTGTTGTAGTCGACCAGTGCGGCGCCGATCGCGCCATCGATGTTCATCGCGCTCTTGAGCGCGACGTCAAGATTCGCCACGGTGTCGTCCCCCAGGTCGGGCGGCGGGCGTCGCCTCGACGTTGCCGAGGGTCACCCGTCGGTGACGGGGGCGCCGCGCCGCGCAGAAGGTTTCGCAGAGGCTTGCACACGGCGCGGCGGGGCGCACCCGCGAGCGGACGTATCGACCTGAGCGGAGGGGTGCGCCGTCCGCCGGTCCCGTAAATGGGACCCGGCGACGGATGGCACGTTATCGTCCAGGCTGATATGAAGCCCCCCAGGCTGGGTGGTAGGGGACGGGACCGTTCTTACCGACCGGCGCGCGGGTTGCGCCGCGCCGCTGTGCCCGCGCCGGTCCGCCCGGCGACGGGTTCCGCCGTTTCGGCCCGGCGGCCGGTCAGCACGTCTACTGTGGAAGACGTCGGCGACCATTTGCCTGAACCGGTGGCGGCCGGGCGGTGCGCGGTGCACA
This sequence comes from Micromonospora carbonacea, assembly GCF_014205165.1. Classification (NCBI taxonomy): domain Bacteria; kingdom Bacillati; phylum Actinomycetota; class Actinomycetes; order Micromonosporales; family Micromonosporaceae; genus Micromonospora; species Micromonospora carbonacea. Next base: position 1,415,194 of record NZ_JACHMZ010000001.1, read on the forward strand.
GTGATCCCATGAGCGACAGCGGAAGTGGTGGGCACTACTACTGGTGCACCCGACACCACCGGGTCGAGACCGAGGCCGACGTCTGCGCGGCGCGGCACGTGCTCGGGCCGTACGCCTCGGCGGCCGACGCGGAGAACGCCCTGCAACAGGTGCGGGAGCGCAACGACGCGTGGGACGCCGAGGACGCCCGTTGGGCCGGGGAGGACAGATAAGCGGCGCGGGACGGCCCGCGTCGAGGAACTCCGTGCCCCGAGAGAAGGCACGCGAGAGCATGTCCCCAAGGAGGGAACCACGATGGCCGAAGCACAAAAGGCCACCACCCGCCCGGCCGCCCAACGTACGACCGCGAAGAAGACCGCCGCGGCCGGACGGGCCACGGGCACGACCCGGGCCGCCGGCACGGCGACCCGGCGGCCGACCGTGACCAAGGCGTCCCCGAACGCCTCCGGCGCCGGGGCCGGCCGGGTCCCGGCGAAGAAGGCGGTCGCGAAGAAGGCCGCCGCGACGAAGGTGGCGGCCAGCAGGACCCCGGTCGGCAGTAGGACCACGGCGAAGAAGGCGCCCGCCACGCGGACGGCGGCGAAGAAGGCCCCGGCCGCCAAGAGCACGACGGCGGCGAAGAAGGCGTCCGCGACGGCGGCGAAGCGCACGGCCACCGCCGCGAAGCGGACCGGCGCGACGGCGGCGAAGAAGGCCCCCGCGAAGAAGACCACCGCCGCCCGCAAGGTCACCTCCACCGCGCGGAAGACCACCGCCACGGTCCGTGGCACGGGCGCGGCGGCGAAGAAGACCGGCACGGCGGCGGCGAAGCGGACGACGACGGCGGCGAAGAAGGCGCCCGCGACGGCGGCGAAGCGCACGGCCACCGCCGCGAAGAAGACCACGGCCGCCAAGAAGGCCCCGGCGACGAAGCGGACCACGGCGGCGAAGAAGGCCCCCGCGACGAAGCGGACCACGGCGGCCAAGCGGACCACGGCCGCGAAGAAGGCCCCGGCGGCGAAGAAGACCACGGCCCGGAAGACCACGGCGGCGGCCCGGTCCACCGGCGCCACCCGCACGGCCACCGCCAGGAAGGCGCCGGCGAAGAAGCCGACGTCCACCCGCACCCTCTGACCCGCGGGCGGGTGGGGGTGCCAGGATTGGGCCGTGCTGATCCGACGCGTCCTCGCGCCCCGCATCGACTTCGGCGCGCTGCGCCGCGAGCTGGAACTGCCCGACCGGTTCCCGCCCGCGGCGCAGCGTGAGGCCGAGGCGGCGGCCGCCGCGCCGCCCCGGCCCGCCGTCGACCGCACCGACGTCCCGTTCGTCACCGTCGACCCGGCCACCTCGCGGGACCTCGACCAGGCGATGCACCTCGCCCGCCGTCCCGGCGGCGGCTTCCGGGTCCGGTACGCCATCGCCGACGTCGCCGCCCACGTGCGCCCCGGCGGCGCGCTGGAGGAGGAGACCTGGCGGCGCGGGCAGACCGTCTACCTGCCCGACGGCAACGTCCCCCTGCACCCCGAGACGCTCAGCGAGGGGGCGGCCAGCCTGCTGCCCGACCAGGACCGGGCGGCCGTGCTGTGGACGATCGACCTCGACCCCGACGGCGGCACGGTCGCCGTCGCGCTGGAACGCGCCCTGGTGCGCAGCCGCGCCAAGCTGGACTACGTCGGCGTCCAGGCCGCCGCCGACGCCGGCCGGCTGCCCGAGCCGATCGCCCTGCTCCCCGAGCTCGGCGCGCTGCTCACGGCGCGCGGCCTGCGCCGGGGCGCGGTCAACCTGCCGCTGCCCGAGCAGGACGTCGAATCCGACGGCGACGGGTGGCGGCTGGTGCTGCGCGGCCCGGCGCCGATGGAGGAGCACAACGCGCAGATCTCCCTGCTCACCGGGATGGCCGCCGCCGACATCATGCTGGCCGGCGGAGTCGGCCTGCTGCGCACGATGCCGCCGCCGAGGCCGGAGGCGGTGGCCCGGCTGCGCACCGCCGCCGCCCCGCTGGGCGTGCGCTGGCCGGACGGCGTCGGCGTCGGCGAGCTGCTCGCCGGGCTGGACGCCGCGGAGCCCCGGGCCGCCGCGTTCGTCGACCAGGCGGCCGAGCTGATGCGCGGCGCCGCGTACACCGCGTTCGACGGCGCGCTGCCCGAGCAGCCGGCGCACGGCGGGGTCGCCGCCGCGTACGCCCACGTCACGGCCCCGCTGCGGCGGCTGGCCGACCGGTACGCCACCGAGGTCTGCCTGGCCCTGCACGCCGACCGGCCGGTGCCCGACTGGGCCCGCGCGGCGCTGCCCAGGCTGCCGCAGGTGATGGCCGCGACCGACCGGACGGCCGGGGCGGCCACCCGGGGCGCGGTCGAGCTGGCCGAGGCGGTGCTGCTGGCGCACCGGGTCGGCGAGAGCTTCGACGCGGCGGTGCTGGACGTCGACGAGCCGCGGCCGGGCCGGCAGCCCGGCGGCACGGTGGCGCTGGACGCCCCGCCGGTGCGGGCCCGCTGCACGGGCGTGCTGCCGCTGGGCGAGCGGGTCCGGGTCCGGCTGGTCACCGCCGACCCGGCCACCCGGAAGGTCCTCTTCGCGCTGGCCTGACAGCCGTCGCGCGCCGGTGGGCCGCGCGGGGCCGGCGGGTCGGGCCGCGCGCAGCGCCCGGAGCGGCCCGGCGGGCCTTCGCACCGTGCCCGACGCCGCTGCCGGCCTGCCTCGTTTGCGAGGATGGGGCCATGGCATACGACGCGAGCACGCTGCCCGACGTGTCCGGGCTGACCGTCGGCATCATCGGCGGCACCGGCGACCAGGGCCGGGGCCTGGCCTACCGGTTCGCCCGCGCCGGGCAGTCCGTGCTGATCGGCTCCCGGTCGGCCGAGCGGGCCGCCGAGGCCGCCGCCGAGATCGCCGCCCTGCGGGGCGTGCCCGCCGAGGCTGAGGTGGCGGGCGCGGGCAACGACGAGGTCGCCCGGCGCAGCGACGTGGTCGTGATCGCGGTGCCGTGGGACGGGCACGCCGCCACCGTCGCCGCCCTGGCCGGGCCGCTCGCCGGCAAGATCGTGGTCGACTGCGTCAACCCGCTCGGCTTCGACCGGCAGGGCCCCTATGCGCTGACCGTCGCCGAGGGCAGCGCCGTCCAGCAGGCCGCCGCCCTGCTGCCCGACTCGCGGGTCTGCGCGGCGTTCAACCACGTCAGCGCCCCGCTGCTGGCCGACCCGGAGGTCGACCGGATCGACCTCGACGTGCTGATCTGCACCGAGGACCGCGAGCTGGTGGACGTCGTCGGCGCGCTCGCCGCCCGGATCCCCGGGATGCGGGGCATCTACGCCGGCCGGCTGCGCAACGCCCACCAGATCGAGGCGTTCACGGCCAACCTGATCGCCATCAACAAGCGTTACCGGGCCCACGCCGGGCTCCGCGTCACCGACCTCTGAGCGACGCCCCGCGCGATGTCGGCGACCTGGCGGTATCCGGGCGGTCGGGATACCGCCAGGTCGCCGACGTGGAGTCGATCACCATTCGTGGGACGGGCGGCACAGCGGCGGTGGAAGGCCGCCGGCGCACCCAGTCCGGCGCTCGGGTCAGAGGTTCGGGTCGACGCCGACCTTCTTGCAGGCGGCGTTGGCCTTCGCGCCGGCCTTCTCCAGGGCGGCGCTGTCCTCGGCCGCGGCCTCGACGTCCGCGGCGTTCGCGATCCTGCGGGCCTCCGCGCCGACCGCGGCCAGCGCGACGGCGACCTCGCTGCCGGAGCCGTCCGTCGCGGGCGCCACCTCCGACATCTCGGTGAACGCCTTCTTCATCGCCGCCGCCGGGTCCCCGCCGCCCACGACGGCCTTCATCAGCGCCTTCTTCGAGTCGTCCGCGACCTTCTTCGCGGTCTCGCAGAGCTTCTTGTCGGCGGCCGGGTCGGCGGAGGCGGGGGCGGCGGCCGTCGGGGCGGCCGCGCCGGTGGTCGGGGCGGCGGCAGCAGTAGTAGTGGCGATGGCCGAGGCGGGCGCGGCCGTCGGGGCCGGCTCCTCCCCGCCGCACGCCGCGAGCGCCAGCACGGAGACGCAGGTCAGGACAACCGTTGAGATACGAACATGATCCACGAGCGGGTACCTTAGCCGCTGCGTCCGCTGGCCGGACGCCCGCGTCACCACCCGCCGGCTGTCGCCGCCGTCGGCGCGGGCCGCCGGACGCTGCGGTGGACGACACGGGGCACGCCGCCCACCGCAGCGCCGCCACGCGTCAGAAGGTGTGCTCGGCGGCCGGGAACCCGCCGCCCCGGACCTCGTCGGCGAACCGCCGGGTCGCCTCGGTCAACGCCCCGGCCAGGTCGGCGTAGCGCTTCACGAACCGGGGGGCCCGCCCCGTGCGCAGGCCGGCCATGTCCTGCCAGACCAGCACCTGCGCGTCGGTGTCCGGCCCGGCCCCGATGCCGACCGTCGGGATCGTCAGCTCACCGGTGATGCGCTTGGCCACCTCGCCCGGCACCATCTCCAGCACCACCGCGAACGCGCCCGCCTCGGCCACCGCGAGGGCGTCGGCGAACACCTCGTCGGCCGCGTCGCCGCGCCCCTGCACCCGGTACCCGCCGAGGGTGTGCTCGCTCTGCGGGGTGAAGCCGACGTGCGCCATCACCGGGATGCCGGCCCCGACGATCGCGGCGACCTGGTCGGCGCAGCGCCGGCCGCCCTCCAGCTTGACCGCGTGGCAGCCGCCCTCCTTCATGAACCGCACGGCGGTGCGCAGCGCCTGCGTCGGCCCCTCCTCGTACGAGCCGAACGGCAGGTCGCCGACGACCAGCGCCTGCCTCGTCGCCCGCACCACGGCGCGGACCAGCGGCAGCAGCTCCTCGGTGGTCACCGGCAGCGTCGTCTCGTAGCCGAAGACGTTGTTCGCCGCCGAGTCGCCGACCAGCAGCGCCGGGATCCCGGCGGCGTCGAAGATCGACGCGGTGTACTGGTCGTACGAGGTGAGCATCGACCACTTCTCGCCGCGCTCCTTGGCGGCGAGCAGGTCGCGGGTGCGCACCCGCCGGGTGGCCGGGCCGCCGTAGAGGGCGGTCACCTCGGTCGGGGTGGACTCCACCATGACTGTCTCCTTCCTCGAGGCCGCGCGCGCGGTCCCCGGGTCCGTCGCAAGCGTCGCACCGCGCGCCGGCCGACGGCAGGAGGCAGTGGAGGATTTCACTCCCCGGTGGGCCCGGCCCGGCTCAGCCGTCCTCGCGCCAGCGGTTGGTGATCGGCAGCCGCCGGTCCCGCCCGAACGCCTTCATCGAGATCTTCGTGCCGGGCGCGGACTGCCGCCGCTTGTACTCCGCGGTGTCCACCATCCGCAGCACCCGGTCGACGACCGCCGGGTCGTGCCCGGACTCGACGAGCCCCGTGCGGCCCAGGTCGCCGTCGACGTATCCGATCAGGATCGGGTCGAGCACGTCGTAGTCCGGCAGCGTGTCGCTGTCGAGCTGGCCGGGGCTCAGCTCGGCGCTCGGCGGCTTGCCGATCGAGTTCTCCGGGATCGGCGGGGTCTCGCCCCGGCGGGCGGCGTCGGCGTTGCGCCACCTCGCCAGCCGCCAGACCAGCGTCTTCCACACGTCCTTGACCGGGTTGAAGCCGCCGACCGAGTCGCCGTAGAGAGTGGAGTAGCCCACCGCCAGCTCGCTCTTGTTGCCGGTCGTGAGGACCAGGTGGCCCTCCTGGTTCGACAGCGCCATCAGGATCACCCCGCGCACCCGGGCCTGGAGGTTCTCCACCGTCACCCCGGACAGCGACAGGTTCGCCAGGAACGTGTCCACCATCGGCTGGATCGGCTCGACCCGGTAGTCCAGGCCGGTGCGCTTGGCCAGGTCCTCCGCGTCGGCCCGGGAGTGCTCCGACGAGTGCCGGCTGGGCAGCGAGACGCCGACCACCCGGTCCGGGCCGAGCGCGTCGACCGCGAGGGCCGCCACCACCGCCGAGTCGATGCCGCCGGAGAGCCCCAGCACCACCGACGGGAAGCGGTTCTTGTCGACGTAGTCGCGCAGGCCCAGCACCAGCGCCTGCCACACCTCCGCCTCGTCGGCCACCGGCTCGATGATCCCGCCCACCGCCGCCGCGCCGCCGGGTGCCGGCGGGACGTCGCCGACGGCGGCCCGCACGATCCGCATGCCCGCGGCCAGCTCGCCGCCGGCCGGCGCGGCCCCGCCGGCCAGGGCCGTGTCGCCGCCGGACCCCTCGGCCGCCGGCAGCTCGACGTCGTGCACGAGCAGGTGCTCGACGAACTGGGGGGCGCGGGCCAGCAGCGTCCCGTCCGCGCCGACGATCAGCGAGTCGCCCTCGAAGACCAGCTCGTCCTGGCCGCCGACCATGTTGACGTACGCCACGGCGGCCCCCGCCTCGGCGGCCCGGCGGCGCACCAGCGGCAGCCGGATGTCGTCCTTGTTCAGCTCGTACGGCGAGCCGTTGATCGTGACGACCAGGCCGACGCCGGCCTGCCGGGCCGCCGCGAACGGGCCCCCGGCCTGCCACATGTCCTCGCAGATGGTCAGGGCGACGTCCACCCCGCCGACGCGGACCACCGTCAGCGCGTCGCCCGGGACGAAGTAGCGGTCCTCGTCGAACACCCCGTAGTTGGGCAGGTGGTGCTTGAAGTAGGTGGCCACCACCTCGCCGCCGTGCAGCACCGCGGCGGCGTTGCGGGCCCCCCGGCCCGGCTCGGCGTCGGAGCTGACCTGCGGCGGCCCGTCGGCGTCGAGGTAGCCGACCACCACCGGCACCCCGCCGAGGCCGTCGGCGGCCAGGTCGGCGGCGAGGCGGCGCAGCGCCGCCTGCGACGCGGCGACGAAGGACCGGCGGAACACCAGGTCCTCGACCGGGTACCCGGTGAGCACCATCTCCGGGAACAGGACGAGCTGGGCGCCGGCGTCGGCGGCGGTGCGGGTCCACCGGCGGACCAGGCCGGCGTTGCCGGCGAGGTCGCCGACGCTCGGGTTGACCTGGGACAGGGCGAGACGCAGGGTGGGCATGTCCACATCTTGCCCCAGCCGGGCGGCGGCGGCACCGGGGCTGCGCGGAGACGGCGGCCACTCGTGCGGCGACGCCGGTCGGGCCGGTCCGCCAGGGGGCGGGACACGACAGGACGTGGTCCAGGTCGGTCGCGTAACGTCTGCGTAAAGGAGCCGGTGGAGACTGGGCGGCCAGGCCCCACCGGTGGTGGAGACAGTGGCACGAGGGGTGGAAGTGGACCGTCAGCAGGAGTTCGTCCTCCGTACGCTGGAAGAGCGGGACATCCGGTTCGTCCGGCTGTGGTTCACCGACGTGCTGGGCACGCTCAAGAGCGTGTCGGTGGCGCCCGCCGAGCTGGAGGCCGCGTTCGAGGAGGGCATCGGGTTCGACGGCTCGGCGATCGAGGGCTTCGCCCGGGTCTTCGAGTCCGACATGGTGGCCATGCCCGACCCGACCACCTTCCAGGTGTTCCCCTTCGAGGGTGGCGTCAGCGGCGAGAGCGCCCGGATGTTCTGCGACATCCTGCTGCCCGACGGCGGCCCGTCCTGGGCCGACCCCCGGCACGTGCTGCGCCGGATGCTGTCCAAGGCCGCCGAGAAGGGCTTCACCTTCTACACCCACCCCGAGATCGAGTTCTTCCTGCTGGAGAACGGCCCGCAGGACGGCTCGGTGCCGACCCCCGTCGACACGGGCGGCTACTTCGAGCACACCACGCACGCGGTGGCGCGGGACTTCCGCCGCCAGGCCGTGCTGGCCCTGGAGCGGATCGGCATCTCGGTGGAGTTCAGCCACCACGAGGTCGCCCCCGGCCAGCAGGAGATCGACCTGCGGTACGCCGACGCGCTGACCACCGCCGACAACATCATGACCTTCCGGCACGTGGTCAAGGAGGTGGCGCTCTCCACCGGAGTGCAGGCCAGCTTCATGCCGAAGCCGTTCACCGACCAGCCGGGCAGCGGGATGCACACCCACCTGTCGCTGTTCGAGGGCGAGCGCAACGCGTTCCACGACGGCGGCGACCCGATGAAGCTGTCGAAGGTGGCGAAGTCGTTCATCGCCGGGCTGCTCACGCACGCCCGGGAATACACGGCGGTCACCAACCAGTGGGTCAACTCCTACAAGCGGCTGTTCCCGCAGGCGCTGCCCGACCGGATCACCGAGAGCCCCGCGTACGTCTGCTGGGGTCACCTCAACCGGTCGGCGCTGGTCCGCGTCCCGGCCTACGGCAAGCCGAACTCGGCCCGGGTGGAGGTGCGCTCGCTGGACTCGGCGACGAACCCCTACCTGGCGTTCGCGGTGCTGCTCGGCGCCGGCCTCAAGGGCATCGAGGAGGGCTACGAGCTGCCCCCGGGCGCCGAGGACGACGTCTGGTCGCTGAGCAGCGCCGAGCGCAAGGCGATGGGCTACGAGGCGCTGCCGGAGAACCTGGCCGAGGCGATCGACGTGATGGCCGGCTCCGAGCTGGTCGCCGAGGTGCTCGGCGAGCACGTCTTCGACTTCTTCCTGCGCAACAAGCGGTCCGAGTGGGAGCAGTACCGCCGCGAGGTCACCCCCTACGAGCGGCAGCGCTACCTGTCGCTCTAGCGGCGCCGGCCGGCGCGGCCTGTCGGGGAGTTGCGGCGGGCCGCTATCGTCTCGATCACCGCGCCGGCACCCCCGCCGGGCGGCCGGTGGTGGTGGGAGGCAGTCGGTGCTGGAGGACCTGCTCAGCGGAGCATGGCAGAGCGTCGTGTTCGGGGTCGTCGGGGTGGGGCTGATGGCGGCCGGCTTCGGCCTGGTCGACCTGCTCACCCCCGGCAGGTTGCGGGAGCTGATCTGGGTGCGGCGCAACGGCAACGCGGCGCTGCTGCTCGCCGCGAACCAGCTCGGCATCGCCGGCATCGTGTTCACCGCGATCCTGACCAGCTACAGCGACTTCGCCAAGGGCCTGGCGTCCACGGTCGTCTTCGGGCTGATCGGCCTGCTGATCATGGCGCTGGCGTTCTTCGTGCTCGACATGCTGACCCCCGGCCGGCTCGGCGAGATCATCTGCTCCGACGAGCCGCACCCGGCGGCCCGGGTCAGCGCCGCCACCCACTTCGGGGCCGCGCTGATCGTCTGCGCCTGCATCGCCTGAGCCCGCCTGTCACACCCGGCGGCTAGGTTCGCCGGGTGAACCGCACGGACCGCCTCTACGCCCTGGTGGAGGAGCTGCGGGCGGTGTCGCCCCGGCCGCGCAGCGCCCGCTGGCTCGCCGGCCGCTTCGAGGTCAGCTCCCGCACCATCGAGCGCGACATCGCCGCGTTGCAGCAGACCGGGGTGCCGATCTGGGCCGAGCCGGGCCGCACCGGCGGTTACGTGGTCGACCGCGCGCACACCCTGCCGCCGGTGAACCTCACCGCCGTCGAGGCGGTGGCGATGGCCGTCGCGCTGCACCGCCTCGACGGCGGCCCGTTCGCCGCGGCGGGGGCGACGGCCCTGCGCAAGCTGCTCGCCGTCCTGCCGCCGGCCGACGCCGCCGAGGCCCGCCGGCTCGCCGGGCGGGTGCACCTGGTCGGCGGCGGGCCCGCCACGCCCGTCCCGGCCGCCGTCGCCGGGGCGGTCACCGCCGCCCGGGTCCTGCGCATCGGCTACGCCGACCGGGCCGGCGTCGCCACCGAGCGGGTCGTCGAGCCGCTGGGCTTCCTCGGCAACCCCTGGCACTGGTATCTGCTGGCCTGGTGCCGGCTGCGCGACGGTCCGCGGGCGTTCCGCCTCGACCGGATCTCCGCGGTGACCGTGCTGACCGAGCCGGTGACCCGAGAGCTGCGCCCCGACGTGCTGGACATCCCGCGCCAGGTCGTCCGCCAGCTCACCCTCGCCTGAGCCACGCCGCCGGCTCCCGCCCGATCCCGTCGGAAACACCGACAGGACGCTGTCGCGGCGCGGGGCGAGGCTGGGTCCCGGCGACGCCGGTCGACCGGCCGGCGCGACGAACGGGAGGCACTCCATGACCACGACCAACCCGATCACCTGGTTCGAGATCGGCACCGACCGGCCGGACGAGGCCGAGCGCTTCTACGGCGAGCTGTTCGGCTGGGAGTTCGCCGAGCAGGGCGCGCCGGGCCGGTCGTACCGGGTGACCGGCGGCGGGGCCGACGGCGCGGGGATCGGCGGGGCGATCCGCGCCTCCGACGGCAGCACGCCGAACTACGCGATCTTCTACGCCGAGGTGCCGGACGTGGCCGCCGCCGTGCGGCGGGCGGAGACGGCCGGCGGCCGGGTGCTGGTGCCCCCGTTCACCGCGCCGAGCGGGCTCACCTTCGCCCACCTGCTCGACCCGTCGGGCAACCACTTCGGGGTCTTCACGCCGCCCCCGGGGCGGTGAACGCCGCCTTGCGCGGGTGGTGAACGCCGCGCGCCATGACGCCGACATGGCGGGGTCGGAGTGCTCCGGACCCCGCCATGTCGGCGACCCGGTGTCGCTCAGGCGCGCGGCGTCACTTGCCGGCCGGGCCGCCGTGGCCCCGGCCCCAGCCGCCGGGGGAGCCGCCCCCGCCGGGGAAGACGCCGGCCTCGACGGCCTTCGTGATCGCGTCGGCCTGCTCCTGGGTCAGCTTGCCGTCCTTGACGGCCTGGGCCAGCCGCTCCTTCAGCGCGGCCTGCCGCTCGGCGGCGTCGGGGCGCTCGCCCCGCTCGCCGCGCTCGCCGCGCTTGCCCAGCCCCGGACGGTCGGCCTTGTGCTGCTCCCGGACCTTCTCCAGGGCAGCGGTCACCTTGTCGGTGGAGACGCCCAGCTCCTTGGCGAGCGCCTCGGCGAACTCCGACTGCCGCTCGGCCCGCTTCTCCTGCCGATCGGTGTGCTCGCTGCTGCTGGCGCCCGGCGACGGAGTGCCCTCCTCGGCGAACGCGATGGTCGGCGCCGCGATCCCCACGCCGAGCACGCCGGCCGCCGCGAGGCCGGCCAGCACGTGCTTCTTCGACATCTTGCGGGACATCCTGTGTCCTCCAGACTCGTTGCTCGGATGCGATGACGTCACCGAGAGTGACTGACCTGGCTGGGGCGGAGCCGTGGCGACCCTGTCAGCGAGCTGAAAATCGGGCATTTGAGGGCGGACAAATCGGTTGCCGGGGGACACCGGGCGCGGCAGGGTGGTCCGGAATCCCACAGAGAGGCGGGACGCCCGTGCCGCAGCCGACCATCCGCGAGACCGCCCTGCCCGACCCGGACTGCGGGCCGTACGGGATCGCCGCCGGCCCCGACGGCGCGCTCTGGGCGACGCTGGTCCGCTCCGGCGGGATCGCCCGGGTGAGCGCCGACGGCGCGGTGCGGGTCCACCCCGGCGACCCGGCGAGCCGGCCCCTCGTCGTCACCGCCGGCCCCGACGGCGCGCTCTGGTTCACCCGCTCCGGCGACGACCGGCTCGGCCGGATCACCACCGCCGGGGCGGCGACCTCCGTCGCGCTGCCGGCCGGCACCGGCCCGGGCGGCATCGCCGCCGGCCCCGACGGAGCCCTCTGGTACGCGGGGATGAGCAACGACACCGTCGGCCGGGTCGACGTCGACGGCGCCCACACGGCGTACCCGCTGCCGACCTCCGGCGGGTTCCCGTCGATGATCACGGCGGGGCCCGACGAGGCCCTGTGGTTCACCCTCAACCAGGCCAACGCCGTCGGCCGGATCGCCTGCGACGGCGAGGTGGCCCTGCACCCGCTGCCCACCGCCGCCGCCGGCCCGGTCGGCATCACCCTCGGCGTCGACGGGGCGCTGTGGTTCGTCGAGATCGCCGCCGGTCAGCTCGGCCGGATCACCACCGACGGACGGATCGAGGAGTTCCCGCTGCCCGACCGCGCCGCCCGCCCGCACGCGATCGTGGCCGACCCGGCCGGCGGCTGCTGGTTCACCGAGTGGGCGGCCAACCGCATCGGCCACGTCACGGCCGCCGGCCGCGTCGACGCGTACGACCTGCCCACCCCCGGCTCGGAGCCGCACGGCCTGGCGGTCCTGCCCGACGGCACGGTCCACGTCGCCCTGGAGTCGGGCGCGATCGCCCACCTCACCCCGGCCTGACGGCCCCGGCTCACCGCGATCTTGCACTTCGGGCCCCCAGGGCGGGTGGTTCGTACCCTTTGCCCGGGCCGAAAGTGCAAGATCGCGTGGGTCAGCGGACGGCGGGGGCGGCGGTCAGCGTGCCGGCGGTGGCGTCGAGGGTGGCCTCGGTGCCGACAGGGATCGTGAGCTGGGCGTGGCCGTGGCCGATCGGCAGGCCGCCGAGGACCGGCACCCCGAGGTCGCCGAGGCGGTCGGTCAGCACGTCGACGACCGTGGTGTCCCAGCCGTCCGCGCAGTCGGTGAACTGACCGACGGCCACCCCGGCCAGGCCGTCCAGCGCCCCGGAACGGCGTAGCTGGGTGAGCATCCGGTCGACCTTGTACGGGGGCTCCTGCACGTCCTCGACCAGCAGCACCGCGCCGGTCAGGTCCGGCATGTCGGCGGTGCCGAGGGTGGCGGTGAGCAGGCACAGGTTGCCGCCGAGTAGGGTGCCCGTGGCGCGACCGGGCACCCGTACCCCGAAGGTCTCCTCGCCGGGGACGGCGGCGACGGTGACCGGCGCGGTGGTCATCAACGCCGCGTGCAGCGACTCGGCGGAGCGCAGTGGGGTGCGCTCGTCCCGCCAGGCCGCGCCGGGGCCGTGCACGCCGGCCAGCCGCGCGCCCCGCCACAGGGCGAGCTGCACCGCGGTGATGTCGGAGAAGCCGGCCACCACCTTCGGGTCCCGGCGCACCGCCGCCATGTCGATGGCGTCCACGATCCGCTGCGCGCCGTAGCCGCCCCGGGTGCAGATCACCCCGCGCACCTGCGGGTCGGCGAACGCGGCGTTCAGGTCGGCGGCGCGCAGCTCGTCCGCGCCGGCCAGGTAACCCCGCCGGGCGTACGCGTGCGCGGCGGGCACCGGCCGCAGCCCCCAGCCGGTGAGCAGCTCCACGCCCCGGGCCACCCGCTCGGGGCGGGTCGGCCCGGACGGCGACACCAGCAGCACCGTGTCGCCGGGGCGCAGGGCCGGTGGGCGCAGCACGGCGGCCGGGCGCGGCGCGGCGTCGTCGGCGGTCACAGCCGCAGAGCCTAGCCGCCGGCCGGCTCCCCGCAGCGGGCACTCCTGCACGGGACCGGACGCGCCCGGCGCGCGGGCCGAGGCGTTCCGGGCGGCGGTCGACGCACCCGATAGCCTCGACGGCGTGGGAACCGCGCTGGTGATCGAGAACGACCCGACCGACGACCCCCGCCGCCTGGGGGAGTGGCTGGTGGAGGGGGGCCTGGAGCTGCGCGTGCTGCGCCCGCACGCCGGCGACGACCTCCCCGACGACCTGGACGGGCACGTCGCGCTGGTGGTGCTCGGCGGCGACCAGCACGCCTACCCGGGCCCCGACGGCGCCCCCGGCGCACCCTGGTTCCCGAAACTGGAGGGGCTGCTGCGCAAGGCCGTCCGGCACCGGGTGCCCACCCTCGGCGTCTGCCTCGGCGCGCAGCTGCTCGCCACCGCCCACGCCGGCCTGGTCGAGCGCAGCCCGTCCGGGCCCGAGGTCGGCCCCGCCGTCGTCGGCCGCCGCGACGCCGCCGAGACCGACCCGCTGTTCCGGTACGTGCCGCTGATCCCCGACGTGCTCCAGTGGCACACCGACGAGATCACCGAGCTGCCGCACGGGGCGACCCTGCTGGCCGCGTCCACCCGCTACCCGCACCAGGCGTTCCGGCTCGGCGACCGGGCCTGGGGCCTCCAGTTCCACGTCGAGTGCGACACCGCGATGATCGCCGACTGGGCGACCGGCTCCGCCCTGCTCGACGAGCTGGGCTACGACCCCGAGCTGGTGGTCGCCGCCTGCGACCGGGTGATGGCCGACGTCGAGGAGGTGTGGCAGCCGTTCGCGATCCGGTTCGCCGCCCTCGCCCTCGGCGAGCTGGGCGACGACAGCGTCCGGCGCCCCCTGCCGCTGCTGGGGCACTGAGGCGATGATGAGCAGACCCGCGCGGGGCCGGCTCGCCCGCTACGGCTTCGGCACCGACGACGGCTCCCGCGCCGCCGACCTGCTCGGCCCGGCCGGGCTCGACCTGTGGCACCCGCAGGAGCAGGAGCCGGTCGACGACCGGGCCGCCGAGCTGCTGGCCGCGCTGTCCCGGGCCGCCGACCCCGACCTGGCCCTGCGCCAGCTGCACCGCCTCGTCGAGACCGAGCGCCGCACCACCGGGGGCACCGCCACGCCCGCCACCAACGGCAGCGGTGCGGGCGGTGCCGGCGACCGGCCCGCCGGCTCGGCCGTGCTGGACGCCCTGCACGCCGACCCGGGGCTGCGCCGGCGGCTCGTCGCCGTGCTCGGCGCGTCCTCGGCCCTCGGCGACCACCTGGTGGCCAACCCCCGGCAGTGGCCGGTGCTCGCCACGGCCCCCGACGGGCTCGCCCCCGCCGCCGAGGGCCGGCTCGACCTGGCCGCCGCCGCCCGCGTCACCCCGTCCACCCAGCCGGTGGCGGTGCTGCGGCAGGCGTACCGGCTGGCCCTGCTGCGCATCGCGGCGGCCGACCTGACCGGCGGCCGGGCCCTGGAGCAGACCATGGCCGCGCTGTCCGCGCTGGCCGACGCCACCCTCGCGGCGGCGTACGACATCGCGGTGGGCGAGCTGCCCGAGGGGACCGCCGTGCCCCGCCTCGGCGTGGTGGCGATGGGCAAGTGCGGCGGCGGCGAGCTCAACTACGTCTCCGACGTCGACGTGATCTTCGTCTGCGCCGAGGACGACGAGCTGCCGGCGGCCACCACGATCGCCACCCGGCTGATCCACGTCTGCGGGCTGGTCGCCTGGCCGGTCGACGCGGCGCTGCGCCCGGAGGGCAACCGGGGGCCGCTGGTGCGCACCCTCGCCAGCCACCTGGCCTACTACCGGCGCTGGGCGCGCACCTGGGAGTTCCAGGCGCTGCTGAAGGCCCGCCCGGCGGCCGGCGACCTGGCGCTGTGCCAGGAGTGGATCGACCAGCTCGCCCCGCTGGTGTGGACCGCCGCCGAGCGCCCCGAGGCCGTCGACGACGTCCGGTCGATGCGCCGGAAGATCATCGACAACATCCCGCCGAAGGAGCTGGACCGCGAGATCAAGCGCGGCCCCGGCGGGCTGCGCGACATCGAGTTCGCCGTCCAGCTCCTGCAACTGGTGCACGGCCGCGGCGACGAGACGCTGCGCGTGCCCGGGACGATCCCCGCCCTGCGCGCCCTGGTGGCCGGCGGCTACGTGGGCCGCGCCGACGGGGAGGCGCTGCTGCGCGGCTACCGCTTCCTGCGCGGCGTCGAGCACCGGCTCCAGCTCCAGGGCCTGCGCCGCACCCACACCGTGCCGACCGAACCGGCCGCGCTGCGCTGGCTCGCCGCCGCCCTCGGCTACGCGGCCACGCCGGGCCGCAGCGCCGTCGAGGAGTTCCGCGCCGAGTGGGTCACCCACGCCACCGAAGTACGCCGGCTGCACGCCAAGCTGCTCTACCGGCCCCTGCTGGAGTCGGTGGCCCGCGTCCCCGCCGACGGGCTGCGGCTCACCCCCGAGGCGGCCCGGCACCGGCTGGAGATCCTCGGCTTCGCCGACCCCGCCGGGGCGCTGCGGCACCTCCAGGCCCTCACCGGCGGGGTGAGCCGCACCGCCGCCATCCAGCGCACCCTGCTGCCGGTGCTGCTCAGCGAGTTCGCCGACGCCCCCGAGCCGGACCGGGGGCTGCTCAACTACCGGCAGGTCTCCGACTCCCTCGGCAGCACCCCCTGGTACCTGCGGCTGCTGCGCGACTCCGGCCCGGTGGCCCGCCGGCTGGCCCGCGTCCTGTCCTCCTCCCGGTACGCGGCCGACCTGCTGGCCCGCGAGCCGGAGGCGCTGCGGCTGCTCGCCGAGGAGAACGAGCTGACCCCCCGTCCGCGCGCCGTCCTCTGCGAGGGCTTCGCCGCCGCGGCGGCCCGGCACGCCGCCGACCCCGTCGAGGCGACCCGCGCCGTACGCGCGCTGCGCCGCCGGGAACTGGTCCGCATCGCCTGCGCCGACATGCTGAGCCGGGCCGGGTCGCTGGCCCCCACCCCCGGCCGGGACGCGGACCGGGTGGCCGCTGGCCGGGACGCCGACCGGCCGGCGTCCGGCCGGAACCCCGACGCCGCCGGGCGGGCCGCGCTCGGCCTCGCCGACGTCACCGCCGTCGGCACCGCCCTGTCCGACGTCACCGACGCCACCCTCGCCGCCGCGCTGCGCGCCGCCCGGGCCGCCCAGCCGGCCCTGCCCGGCCTGCGGTTCGCGGTGATCGGCATGGGCCGGCTCGGCGGGTACGAGTCGAACTACCTCTCCGACGCCGACGTGCTCTTCGTCTACGACCCGCCCGCCGGGGCCGACGAGGGCGCGGCCAGCGCCGCCGCCCACGCGATCGCCGAGGAGCTGCGCCGGCTGCTGTCCGCCCCCGCCCCCGACCCGGCGCTGGGCGTCGACGCCGACCTGCGCCCCGAGGGCCGGCAGGGTCCCCTCGTGCGCAGCCTCGCCGCGTACGCCCAGTACTACGCCCGCTGGTCGAAGGTGTGGGAGGCGCAGGCGCTGCTGCGCGCCCGGTTCGTCTGCGGCGACGCCGACCTGGGGACCGAGTTCGAGACGATGGTCGACCCCGTGCGCTATCCCGCCGACGGGCTGACCCGGGAGCAGATCGTCGAGATCCGCCGGATCAAGGCCCGGGTGGAGACCGAGCGGCTGCCCCGGGGCGCCGACCCGGCGACCCACACCAAGCTGGGCCGGGGCGGGCTCGCCGACGTCGAGTGGGCGGTGCAGCTGGTCCAGCTCCGGCACGCCGGCCGACTGCCGGAGCTGCGCGGCACGCGTACCCTCGACGCGCTCGCGGCAGCGGCCGGCGCGGGCCTGATCGACCCGGCGGACGCCACGGCGATGGCCGCCGGCTGGACCCTCGCCGCGCAGGTCCGCAACGCGCTGATGCTGGTGCGGGGCCGCGCCGGCGACCAACTGCCCCGGCACGGCGTGGAGCTGGCCGGGGTGGTGCGGCTGCTCGGCCGCGACGACCCGGGCGAGTTCCTCGACGAATACCTGCGCACCGCTCGCCGCTCCCGCGCGGCGATGGAACGCGTCCTCGATGCCTGAGGCGCAAGGAAGGGCCCCTTCTTATCACTTTCCGCATAGCAGGGGGCCCCTGCTAACACCTGCCGTGGTGGCGGCCGGCGTGGCGGTGCTGCTCGCGGGGGCGTACCTGATCGCCCCGCCGATGGGCACCGACCTCGCCGCGCAGGTCGCCCGCGCCGGGTTCGCCGACCGGCACGGCGCAACCCCGGTCGACCTCGGCTGGTACGGCGGGGTCGACCAGTTCGGCTACAGCCTCTTCACCGCCCGGCTGGCCGCGTGGGTCGGGCCCCGCCCGCTCGGCGCCGCCGCCGCGGTGCTCGCCGCCGCCGCGCTGGGCCACCTGTTCGCCCGGCACCGGGCCCGGCGGCCGCAGCTCGCCGGGGTCCTCGGGGCGGTCGTGCTGGTCGGCAACCTGGCCAGCGGTCGGGTCACCTTCGCCGTCGGGCTGACGCTGGGGCTGCTCGCGCTCTGCGCGGTCGGCGTCGACCTGCCCGGGCCTGCGGGGGCGGGCCGACGCGACCGGGCCCGTCCGGCGCGGCTGGCCGTGGCCGGCCTGCTCGCCGCGCTGGCCACCTGGGCCAGCCCCGTCGCCGGCCTGTTCACCGGCCTGGCCGGCGCGGCGCTGCTGCTGGCGAGCCTGCGCCGGGGTGCCGGACCGGGGCGGGCGCTGCCCGGCGGGTGGCGGGCCGACCGGCCGCTCGCCGAGTGTCTGACGCTGTGCCTCGCCCCGGCGGTCGCGCTCGCCCCGATGGCGCTGCTGTTCGGCAACGGCGGGACGCAGCCGTTCACCGCCGAGTCGATGCGGATCAACGTCGCCCTCGCCGTGGTCGTCTTCTTCGCGGTGCCGCGTCGCCGCCGCGCGCTGCGCGCCGGTGCGGGGCTGACCGTGCTGCTGCTGGTCGCCGCGCAGCTCGTGCCCAGCCCGATCGGCTCCAACGCCCTGCGGCTGCCGCTGCTGTTCACGCTGCCCCTGCTCGCCGGGTACGCGCCGCTGCCCGGCCCGTGGCTGGCCGGGCTGCTCGCCGCCTGCGTCTGGTGGCAGAACCCGGTGCTGACCAACGACCTCGCCCGCGCCGGTTCGCCCGAGAGCGCGGCGGCGTACTACCGGCCGCTGGCCGACGAGTTGGCCCGCCGGCAGCCGGTGGGCCGGGTCGAGGTGGTGCCGCTGCGCGACCACTGGGAGTCGGCGTACCTGCCGGACACCGTGCCGCTGGCCCGGGGCTGGGAGCGGCAGGTCGACACCGCCCGCAACCCCCTGTTCTACGGCGACGACCTCACCGCCGACGCGTACGCCGGCTGGCTGCGCCGGGAGGCCGTCGCGTACGTCGCGCTCGCCCCCGACAGCGTGCCCGACCGGTACGCCCGCCAGGAAGCCGCCCTCGTCGCCGCCGGTCAGCCGTACCTGCGCGAGGTGTGGCGGGACGCCACCTGGCGGCTGTACGCCGTCACCGACCCCGTGCCCCTGGTCGGGGCGCCGGGGCGACTGGACGGGTCGGGCCGGGCGGCCGTCCGGTTCACCGTCGACGCGCCCGGCGACGTGCCGGTGCGGGTGCGTTGGTCGCGCTGGCTGACCCTGACCGGGCCGGGTGGTTGCCTCGCGCCCGCCCCGGACGGCTTCCTCACGGTGCGCGGGGCCACGCCGGGGTCGTACCGGGTCACCAGTTCCCTGCGGCCGTCCGGACAATGCTGACCGTGGACCGTCACCGTCTGATCCGTTACGCGGGGCTCGCCGGCTCCGCCCTGCTGTCGCTGTCGGGGTTCCTCGGCGGGGCGTTCCCCGGCGGCGACCTGCGTCCCACCCCGGTCAGCATCTGGCAGGGCCCGCACGGGCCGCTGATCATCGCGTCCTGGCTGGTCGGCACCGCGCTCATGGCGTGGGCCTGGTGGTCGCTGCGCGACGGCCCGCCGTCCGCGCGCTGGGCCATGGTCACCGCCGGGCTCTGGCTGCTGCCGTTGCTGGTCGCGCCACCGATGGCCAGCCGCGACGTGTACGCGTACGCGTGCCAGGGGGCCAGCTTCGCCAACGGCGTCAGCCCGTACGAGCAGGGCGTGTCGGCGTTGCCCTGCCCGTGGCTGGACACCATCTCGTACATCTGGCGGGACACCCCGGCCCCGTACGGACCGCTGTTCGTGGTGCTGGCCGGCGCGGTGGTGAAGGCGACCGGGTCGCTGACCGCGAGCATCGTGCTGTTCCGGCTGTTCGCCGTGGCCGGGCTGGCGCTGACCGCTGCCTGCCTGCCGGTGCTGGCCCGCCGCTGCGGGGTGCCGGTCGGCAAGGCGCTGTGGCTGGCGCTGGCCAGCCCGCTGATCGGCGTGCACCTGGTGGCCGGGGCGCACAACGACGCGATCATGGTCGGCCTGCTGGTCGCCGGGCTGGCCGTGGTGGCCGCCCGGCCGGGCCGTCCCGGGCCGCTGCTGGCCGGGGGAGTGCTGCTCGGGCTGGCCGTGTCCATCAAGATCACCGGTGTGGTGGTGATCCCGTTCGCCGCGCTGGCCGCCATGTCCGGGCCGTACCGGATCCGCACGCTGCTGCGCGACGGCGGGTGGGTCGTCGCCGGCGCGGTCGCCACCGTGGTCGGGGTGACCTTCGCCGGCGGGCTGGACTTCGGCTGGGTCGGCGGGCTGTCCAAGGGCGGCGACGCGATCGCCTGGACCTCGCCGCCCACCGCCGTGGGGCAGGCCGCCGGGTACGTCGCGCTGATCTTCGGCGCGCACGTCGACGCGCTGCCGGTGACCCGGGCGCTCGGCGTGGTGGTGCTCGCCGGGTTGCTGCTCTGGCTCTGGTGGCGGGCCCGCACCCGGGAGCCGCTGTGGCACGCCGGCCTCGCGCTGGCCGCCATGGTGGCGATGTCCCCGGTCGTGCACCCCTGGTACTGGATCTGGCCGCTGACCGTGCTCGCCGCGACGACCGTCCGCCCCGCCCGCTGGTACCTCGTCGTGGCGCTCGTCTCGGCGTTCCTGATCCTGCCGGACGGCACCGGGCTGGCCCGGTACACGAAGCTGCCCGGGGCCCCGCTGATGACGCTTCTGCTGATCTGGGCGGCCGTGCGGTTGGTACGGTCGGCGAGGGCGGATCGCGCGGCGGACCGCGCGCCGGACCGCGCGCCGGACCCCGCCATCCGGGGAGCCGACTGAGCGAAGGGTGTGCCGGTGGCCGTCGTCGCCCGCTGGGCGGGACTGCTCGGTGCCGCCCTGCTCGCCGTCGCCGGCTGGCTGGGCGGGGCGCTGCCCGACCTGACCGGCGGCACGCCCGCCCAGGTGTGGCGGGGCCCGCACGGTCCGGCGGTGCTGGGCTGCTGGCTGGCCGGCACCGCGCTGATGGTCGGGGCGTGGTGGGCGCTGCGCGACGGCGCACCGTCGGGCCGGTGGGCGTACGCGACCGCCGGGCTCTGGCTGCTGCCGCTGCTGGCGACGCCGCCGCTGGGCAGCCGCGACGTCTATTCGTACGCCTGCCAGGGCTGGTCGTACGCGCACGGGCGCGATCCGTACCGGTTGGGGGTGGCGGCGGCCGGCTGCCCGTGGCTGGACTCGGTCGCCCCGATCTGGCGGGACACCCCCGCGCCGTACGGGCCGCTGTTCGTACTGCTCGCCGCGTTCGCGGTGACCGTCGGCGGCAGCCTGGTCGGTGCCATCGCCGTCCTGCGGCTGTACGCCGTCGCGGGCGTGCTGCTGGCCGCGTACTGCCTGCCGGGGCTGGCCCGCGCGGCGGGCGTGCCGCTCCGGCGGGCCGCCTGGCTGGCGCTGGCCGCGCCCCTGGTCGGGGTGCACCTGGTGGCCGGGGCGCACAACGACGCGGTGGCCCTCGGCCTGCTGCTGGCCGGCCTGCGGGTCCTGCTCCGCCGGCCGGCGAGGTCACCCGCGCCGGCCGGGGCACCGGTGCCGGCCTGGGTCCTGATGCCGGCCGGGGGCCTGGCGCCGGCCGGGGGCCTGGCGTCGGGCGGGGTCCTGGTGTCGGCCGGGGTGCTGCTCGGGCTGGCCGTGGCCGTGAAAGCGACCGCCGTGGTGGCGCTGCCGTTCGCGGCGCTGGCCGCCGTCGCCGGCCGACCCACCTGGCGGGCGCTGCTGCGCGGCGGGGGCTGGCTGGCCGGCGGCGCGCTGGCGGCGCTGCTGGCGACCTCCGTGGCGTCCGGGCTGGGCCTGGGCTGGGTCCAGGGGCTGGCCCGCAGCGGCGACTCCGCGCAGTGGACGTCGCCGCCGACGGCAGTCGGCTTCGTCGTCGACTACGCGGGGGAGTGGGCCGGGCGGCGGCCCGACGCCGTGCCGGTGACCCGGGCCGCCGGCCTGCTGCTGCTCGCGGCGATGCTGGTAGCCCTGTGGTGCTGGGCGTGGCGGTCGCTGCGCGCGCGCGACGGCGTACCCCACGGGGCGGCTGCCCCGGCGGGGGCCCGGTGCCGGGTGGCCCTGCTCGGCGCGGGGCTGGCGCTCGCCGCCACTGTCGTCCTCTCGCCGGTCTTCCACCCCTGGTACGCCACCTGGCCGCTGACGCTGCTCGCCGTCTCGGTGATCCGACCGGCCCGGAACACGTGGTTCGTGCTGCCCAGCGCGGTGGCCGCCGTCCTCACCCTGCCCGACGGCACGAACCTGGCCCGCTCCACGAAGGCCCCGGGCGCGATCGTGATGACGGCGCTGCTGGCGGCAGTGGCGGTGCTGGCGGCGGTCCGCGCCACCGGCGGTCGGCGCGGTGGCGGTGGAGGTGGCGGTGGCGGAGACAGCGGCGTGGGCAACGACGGCGAGATCGGCGGGGACAGGGATGGCAAGGCTCTGCGCGGCCCCTAGGGAGCTGAGTCATCGGCGACATCACGGTTTCGGACGGGCTCGGACGTCACGACGTCGGGTGGCCCCGGGGCCGGCTGATGTCGTAAACGACTCAGCTCCCTAGGCGGTCTCAGCCCCTGTGCCACCTGGAGTTCCCCCGGCGATCGGTTGCCGTGCCCCTGCCCACCTGCTCTGCCCGCCTACGCGCCTGTCCACCCCCGCCCGTCCCGCAAGCAGACGCGAAGCGGCCGGGCCGGCTCCGCGTGCGGCGGAACCGGCCCGGCCGGTGTTGCAGGAGGTGCCGGCCCGGAGGCTCAGCAGTCCGCAGTGCTCAGCAGTCGAAGTACATCGCGAACTCGTGCGGGGTCGGGCGCAGGCGCACCGGGTCGACCTCGTTGGCCCGCTTCCACTCCACCCAGGTGGAGATCAGGTCCGGCGTGAAGACGCCGCCGTCGAGCAGGTAGTCGTGGTCGGCCTCGAGGGCGTCGAGCACCTCGGGCAGCGAGCCCGGAACCTGCTTGACCGAGCCCCACTCCTCCGGCGGCAGGTCGTACAGGTCCTTGTCGATCGGCGCCGGCGGCTCGATCTTGCTCTTGATGCCGTCGAGGCCGGCCATCATCATCGCCGAGAAGGCGAGGTACGGGTTGCTCGACGGGTCCGGCACGCGGAACTCGACGCGCTTGGCCTTCGCGTTGCTGCCCGTCACCGGGATGCGGGTGCAGGCGGAGCGGTTGCGCTGCGAGTAGACCAGGTTCACCGGGGCCTCGTAGCCGGGCACCAGGCGACGGTACGAGTTGACCGTCGGGTTGGTGAACGCCAGCAGCGACGGGGCGTGGTGCAGCAGGCCACCGATGTACCAGCGGGCGGTGTCCGACAGGCCGGCGTAGCCGGTCTCGTCGTAGAACAGCGGCTCGCCGTTCAGCCACAGGCTCTGGTGGGTGTGCATGCCCGAGCCGTTGTCGCCGAAGAGCGGCTTCGGCATGAACGTGGCGGTCTTGCCGTTGGCCCAGGCCTCGTTCTTGATCAGGTACTTGAAGAGCTGGAGCTGATCGGCCGAGTGCAGCAGGGTGGAGAACTTGTAGTTGATCTCCGACTGACCGGCGGTGCCGACCTCGTGGTGCGAGCGCTCCACGGTGAAGCCGGCGTCGACCAGGCGGCGGACCATGCCGTCGCGCAGGTCGGCGTAGTGGTCGACCGGCGGCACCGGGAAGTACCCGCCCTTGTACGCGGTCTTGTAGCCGCGGTTGCCGCCCGGCTCCTCGCGGCCCGTGTTCCAGGCGCCCTCGATCGAGTCGATGTAGTAGAACGACTGGTGGGCCGAGGTCTCGTGGCGGATCGAGTCGAAGATGTAGAACTCCGCCTCGGCGCCGAAGTACGCGGTGTCGGCGATGCCGCTCGCGGCGAGGTACGCCTCGGCCTTCTTCGCCACGTTCCGCGGGTCCCGGGAGTAGGCCTCACGGGTGAACGGGTCGTGGATGAAGAAGTTGAGCGCGAGGGTCTTCTGCGCGCGGAAGGGGTCGATGAAGGCGCTCGCGACGTCCGGGAGCAGGAGCATGTCCGACTCGTGGATCGCCTGGAAGCCGCGGATCGACGATCCGTCGAAGGCGAGACCGTCGTTGAAGACGCTGTCGTCGAAGGACTCCACCGGCAGGTTGAAGTGCTGCATCACGCCGGGCAGGTCACAGAAACGTACGTCGACGAACTTCACGTCCTCGTTCTTGAGGTATCGCAGCAGTTCCTCGGGATTGGCGAACACACGTCCTCCTGGCACGTCCACGGGTGGCTGGCTGGTGGCGACGCTATGGCCGTGCGGTTGCCCGGCCGTATCTGCTGTGTTTCTGTCGTGTTACGTCGCTCGCGCTGCGTCATAAGCGCCGGTCAGTCGCCGTCGGGTGACCGTTCGGACGATACCCGGCGCGGCAGTTTGCCGCAGATCAACGCCTTTTGTCTGGTTGGGCGGCGGGTGTGCTTCCGGCCACGTTCGGGCCCTTGACTACCCTTGGCGGTCGTGACCATGCCGCAGCCCCCCGCGCCGCCCGCCGCCGACCCCGCGTTCGCGCCGCCCACGCTGGGCCGCCGGTTCGGCGCACTGGTGATCGACTGGGTGCTCTGCCTGCTGGTGTCCAACTTCTTCGCCGACCCGGTCCGCGACGGCTGGGCCCCCGTCGCGGTGCTGATCGTCGAGTACGGCTTCTTCCTCGGCCTGTTCGCGCAGACCCCCGGCATGTACGTCACCCGGATCCGCTGCCTCTCCTGGGCCGACGGCGGCCGGATCGGCCTGGCCAGGGCGCTGCTGCGCGGCCTCCTGCTCGCCCTGGTCGTCCCGGCCCTGATCATGGACGAGCACCGCCGCGGCCTGCACGACCGCCTCACCGGTTCGGTGATCGTCGCCGCGCCGCGCGGGTAGGGCGTCAGCGGCCCCGGGTCTGCCGGAACGCGCCACGCGGCGGGCGCATGTTCTTCGGGATCGCGCCCTTGGGCATCTGCGGCCGGGCGGTGAGCGCCTTGAGCCGCCTGTCGAGGGCGTTGACGTCCTTGCCGCTGAGGGCGCGCGGCAGCCGCATCAGCGTCATCCGCAGCTTGCGGATCGGCAGCTCACCCTCCTCCTGGCCGATCACGTAGTCGTGCAGCGGCGCGGAGCCGATCACCTTGGCCAGCCGCCGCTTCTCCTGCCCCAGCAGGCCGCGGACGCGCTGCGGGTTCCCCTCGGCCAGCAGGATCACGCCGGGACGGCCGATCACCAGGTGCACCATGTCCATCTGCGTGGTCGCGCTGACCGCCGGGGACACCCGCCAGTCGCCGCGCATGCTCTCCATGATCTGCGCCGCCGCGCCGGGCTGCCCCTCGGCGGCGTTCATCATCGCCGCGTTCGACCGCAGGTTGAGCACGATCAGCAGCGCGAGCAGGGCGAGCAGGATGCCCAGCGGCAGCCACAGCCAACCCCAGAGGAGCACCGCGACCACGGTCAGCGCGAGCGGGATCAGCACCGCGCCGGCGGCCAGCGGAGCGAACCACCTGTCCTGCTTGGCGGTGAACGTGAACACCATCCCGATCTGCTTCAGCCGCTGGCCGAACGAGACCTTCTCCTGGGGCTTAGCCATGTCGCAGAGTCTAGGTGGTCGCCGCCCACCCCGTTGATCCGCGCCCGCCAGTCACGGGCGGCGGGGCAGCACCGGGGCGGCCCGGCCCGTGCCGTGCCGTCCGTCGGCCGAGGCGGAGGACGACGACGCGTCCGCCTGCTCGTGGTATTCCTCCTCGACGTTGACCTCCCACACGTCGTGGCCGGCGTCGTCGAGGATGTTCTCCACGGTCAGCATCGCCGTGAGCATCGAGTGGTCCTGGTTGTTGTAGCGGTGCATGCCGTTGCGGCCCACCGGGTGCACGTTCGGCAGCGCCTCGGCGAGCCAGTCGCGCATGATCTCGACGGCCTGCTCGTAGCCGGAGTCGTACACCGGGTACGCCTTCGGCATCCGCACCACGTAACCGGCCGAGACCGCCCCGGGACGGACCAGCCCGAGCGCCTCCAGCTCGGCCGTGCCCCGGGCGATCAGGTCGTCGTCGGCCGACTCCCACAGGTCGTCGCCTTCGTCGACGAAGTATTCCAGCCCGAGGCAGGTGAACCCGTCCCGCACCAGGAACGGCGACCAGGAGCCGAAGTTCTGGATCCGGCCCACCCGTACCCCCGGGGTGTGCACGTAGATCCAGTTGTCGGGGAAGCCGGCGTCGGCCGGCACGACCAGCGCCACGGTGAGGAAGTCGCGGTGCCGCAGCGCGTCGGCGGCGGCCAGCACCGGCGGCGGCGCGGGCGGGTCCACGGCCCGCACCAGCTCCGGCAGCGGCATGCTGGAGATCACGTGGTCGGCCTCGATGCGGCGCTCGCCGTCCGGCCCCGCCACGGTCACCGCGACCGCCCGGCCGTCGGCCCGGTGCACCCGCGCCACCGACGTGCCCATCGTCACCGTGCCGCCGGCCTTCGTGACCAGCTCGGCGCAGCGCTCCCACATCATCCCCGGGCCGAGCTTCGGATACTGGAACTCCTCGATCAGGCTGGTGATGTCGGCGCGGGCCCGGCGGGGCAGCAGCGCGTTGCGCACCGCGCCGGCCAGCGAGAGGTTGCGGATCCGCTGGGCCGCCCAGTCCGCCTGCAGCTCCGTGGCCGGGAAACCCCAGACCTTCTCGGTGTACGTCTTGAAGAACATCCGGTACAGCCGCGTGCCGAAGCGGGCCGACACCCAGCCCTCGAAGTGGCTCTGGTCCGCCGGTGGCCGCAGCCGCGCCCACACGTACGACCCGACGCAGCGCACCGCCTCGACGATGCCCAGGTTGCCCAGCGCGTTGCCGGCCCGCAGCGGGTAGTCGAACAGCTTGCCCCGGTAGTGGATCCGGCTCATCCGGGGGCGCAGCAGGAAGTCGCCGTCGGGCAGCACCTCGTGCCAGAACTCCTCGACCCGGGCGACCTTGGTGAAGAACCGGTGCCCGCCGATGTCGAACCGCCACCCGTCCCGCTCGACGGTGCGGCTGATCCCGCCCACGACGTCGTCAGCCTCCACCACCTCCGCGGGGGCGTTGCGTCGAGTCAGCTCGTACGCGGCGGTGAGGCCGGCGGGACCGGCGCCGATGATGACGGTGTGCGGCAGGGGCATGACTAAATTCACCACCATCGACGTATCGATGGCAATAGCCGCCCCGTTTGTTGGGACATCATCCGAACAGGTGGATCTAGGGCGCCCGGGGCGTCGCTCAGGCGCGGACGGCCTCGCGGGCGTCGAGGGCCTGCCGGTAGAGCCGGCCCGCCCGGTACGACGAGCGCACCAGCGGCCCGCTCATCACCCCGGCGAAGCCGATCTCCTCGGCCTCCTCGCGCAGCTCCACGAACTCCTCCGGCTTCACCCACCGGGTCACCGGGTGGTGCCGGGGCGACGGGCGCAGGTACTGCGTGATGGTGATCAGCTCGCAGCCGGCGTCGTGCAGGTCCCGCAGCGCCTGCGACACCTCGGCCCGCTCCTCGCCCATGCCGAGGATCAGGTTGCTCTTGGTCACCAGCCCGTCGGCGCGGGCCTGCCGGATCACGTCGAGCGACCGCTCGTAGCGGAACGCCGGCCGGATCCGCTTGAAGATCCTCGGCACCGTCTCGACGTTGTGCGCCAGCACCTCCGGCCGGGAGCCGAACACCTCGGCGAGCTGCTCCGGGACGGCGTTGAAGTCGGGGATCAGCAGCTCGACCCCGCAGCCCGGCTGGAGGGCGTGGATCTGGCGGACCGTCTCCGCGTACAGCCAGGCCCCGCCGTCGGGCAGGTCGTCGCGGGCGACGCCGGTGATCGTGGCGTACCGCAGGCCCATCGACACGACCGACTCGGCGACCCGGCGCGGCTCGTCGGCGTCGAACTCGGCCGGCTTGCCCGTGTCGATCTGGCAGAAGTCACAGCGCCGGGTGCACTGGTCGCCGCCGATGAGGAACGTGGCCTCCCGGTCCTCCCAGCACTCGTAGATGTTGGGGCAGCCGGCCTCCTGGCAGACCGTGTGCAGCCCCTCGCGCGAGACGAGCCCGCGCAGCTGGGTGTACTCCGGCCCCATCTTGGCCTTCACCTTGATCCACGGCGGTTTGCGCTCGATCGGCGTCTCGGCGTTGCGCGCCTCGATGCGCAGCAGGCGTCGCCCCTCGGGGGCGACCGTCGCGGTACGCGAGGCGGGGCTGGTCGTCGGCTGCTCGGTCGTCGTCGGCGTCGTCGACGCGGCGTGCTCGATCGTCACAAAACCGAGCGTACGCCCGACGGCAGCCGTCGATGAACGGGACGCGACGCCCGTCACCTCCCGTTCCCTGTGACCCCGCCCACCGTGACCGTGCAAGGAAGGGCCCCTTGTTAACGCTTCCTGTAGAGGAAGGGCCCCCTCCTAACCACCACCCGGCGGCGGCGAAAACCGCTTCCCCCCGCGCCGCCGGGCCGGTAGCTTGCGGCGCAGAGCTGCGACGGAGCCGAGTAGCGCGCCGCCCCGCCAGTCCAGAGAGCCGCCGAACGCTGCGAGGCGGTCTGGCGACGGCGCGCGAAGACCCTCCCGAGCTGCGGGAAGAACGGCGCGCTGTCCTCCGACACCGCGCCCAGTAGAACCCGCCCGGCTGGCCCCGGTCACCAGGCGACGAACGAGGCCCCGCACGCGGGGGCGAAGGTGTGGTGGCACCGCGAGGACCCGCTCGCCCACACCTCCCGGGGATCGCGTTGCGATTCGATCGAGGAGGTAACCGCCGTGCAACGCATCCTGTCCACCCAGCTCCCCGCCCACGTCGGCGCGACCGTCCGGGTCGCCGGCTGGGTCCACCGCCGCCGGCTGCTCAAGTCGGTGGCGTTCCTGATCGTGCGGGACGCCGCCGGGCTGACCCAGGTGGTCGCCGCCGACCCGGTCGCCCGCGCCGCCGTCGAGCGGCTCACCGAGGAGACCGTCGTCGAGGTCACCGGAACAGTGGTCGCGAACCCGGCGGCCCCCGCCGGGGTCGAGCTGACCCACCCGACGGTACGACCGCTCGGCCCGCCCGCCGCCGCGCCCCCGTTCGACCTGTACCGGCCGGCGCTGGCGGCGACCCTGCCCACCCAGCTCGACCATGCACCCGTCGCCCTACGCCATCCGCGCAGGTCGGCGGCGCTGCGCGTTGCGGCGGCGGCGGTCGCCGGGTTCCGGGCCGCCCTCGACGCCCGCGACTTCGTGGAGATCCACACCCCGAAGGTGGTCGCCTCGTCCACCGAGAGCGGGGCGAATGTCTTCGCGTTGGACTGGTTCGGCCGGCCCGCGTACCTCGCCCAGTCGCCGCAGTTCTACAAGCAGCTCATGGTCGGCGTCTTCGAGCGCGTGTACGAGGTCGGACCGGTGTTCCGGGCCGAGCCGCACGACACCGCCCGGCACCTGGCCCAGTACACCTCCCTCGACGCGGAGCTGGGCTTCGTCGGCGACCACACCGACGTGATGGCCGTGCTGCGGGACACCCTCGCCGGGATGCTGGCGACCGTGGCGGACCGGGCGGGTGCCGCGCTGGGCACGCTGGGCGTGACGGTGCCGCAGGTGCCGGCGAGTATCCCCGCCGTGCACTTCACCGAGGCCCTGGCGATCGCCGGAGCGCCGGCCGACGAGCCGGACCTGGCCCCCGCCCACGAGCGGGCGCTGGGGGAGTGGGCCCGCCGCGAACACGGCAGCGAGTTCGTCTTCGTCACCGGGTACCCGATGGCGAAGCGGCCCTTCTACACCCACCCGGACCCGGCGCGGCCGGCGTACTCGAACGGGTTCGACCTGCTGTTCCGCGGCCTTGAGCTGGTCACGGGCGGGCAGCGCCTGCACCGGCACGACGACTACCTGGCGGCGCTCGCGGCGCGCGGCGAGCCGGTCGAGCCGTACGCCGGGTACGTCGACGCGTTCCGGCACGGCATGCCGCCGCACGGCGGCTTCGCGATCGGCCTGGAACGCTTCGTGGCCCGCCTGGTCGGCGCGGCCAACGTCCGCGAGGTCACGGCCTTTCCCCGCGACCTGCACCGCCTCATCCCCTGACGCGCCCGTCCCGGCGGCCGAGTGTCCAGCGCTGAGCCGAAGGCCACGCCACGCCACGCCACGCCTAGAGCGTGACCAGGGTGGGCAGGCGGCGCTCCACCACCGGCAGCACGTCGGCCACGGTGACCGGGCGGCCCAGCTCCGCGGTGAGTGAGGTGACCCCGGCGTCGCGGATGCCGCAGGGCACGATCCGGTCGAAGTAGGCCAGGTCGCAGTCGCAGTTGATTGAGAAGCCGTGCTGGGTGACCCCGCGGGCGACCCGGATGCCGATGGCGGCGACCTTGCGGGCGGGGCCCCGGTCGTCCTCGGGCACCCAGACGCCGCTGCGCCCCGCGACCCGGTCGGCGGCGAGGCCGAACTCGGCGCAGACGTCGATCAGCAGCTGCTCGGTGCGGCGCACGTACGCGACGACGTCCACCGGGTCGGGCAGCTTCACGATCGGGTAGCCGACCAGCTGCCCCGGGCCGTGCCAGGTGATCTTGCCGCCGCGGTCCACGTCGACGACGGGGGTGCCGTCCAGCGGCCGGTCCCACGGCTCGGTGCGCTTGCCGGCCGTGTAGACGCTCGGGTGCTCCAGCAGCAGCACCGTGTCGCCGCGCTCGCCGGCCACCACCGCCTCGTGCAGCCGGCGCTGCTCGTCCCACGCGGCCTGGTAGTCGAGCACCCCTGCACGGACGGCGGTCAGCCCCGGAATCGTCGCGGTCACGCCCACCAGCCTAGTCCCGCACCCGCCGGTCAGGCCGGTGGCACCCGCCACAGCCACACGTCGTCGACGCGCTGCGGCGGGCCGAGCAGGGCGGTGGCGGTGCGGCGCAGCGCGTCCTCGTCGAGGTCGTACTTCGCGCCCTCCACCCGGTCGGCGAGGACCACCACCTCGACCCCCCAGTACCGCAGGTCGGCCAGGGACAGCCGGATGCTGCCCTCGGTGACGATCGGGACGAGCCCCGTGCGGCCGGCCTGGTCCATCAGCGTGTCGAAGGTGCGCGGCGGCGGCCCGATCCGGCCCCGGCCGTCCGGGCCGCCGGGGCCGAGGAAGAACCCCGCCGGGAGGCGGAACTCGCCCTGCCGGTGGGCGAGCGCGTACGCCTGCCAGCGCTGCCCGTCCGGGGTCACGTCGAGGGTCAGCGGCAGCGGGGTGAGCGTCCCGCCCGGGGAGACGTACTCCTTCCAGGTGCCGGCGGTGATGAACGCCGGCACCGGCTCGCGGACCCTGGTCAGCAGCGGCGTGGGCAGCAGCGGCAGCAGCGCCGCCACGAGGCCGAGCCCCCAGGCGGCCCGCGCGGCCCGGCGGCGCGGCGGGTCGGCCCGCAGCCGGTCGACGGTGTACGCCAGCAGCACCCCGATCACCGGGGCCACGATCAGGGCCAGCCGGGCCGGCAGGGCGGCGTTGACCACCGGCAGGTCGTCCAGCAGGAGGAACGGCAGCGGGGTGTCGGTGTGCCGGCCGGCCCACTTGGCCCGGGGCCCCCAGGACAGCACGGTGAACACGACGGCGGTGCCGCCGAGGGCGGCGAGGGTGGCCCGCAGGGCCCGGTCCCGCCGCCACAGCCAGCCGAGGCAGACCGCGGCGAGCAGCAGCAGCGGCACCCCGAAGAAGGAGTTCTCCTCGGTCGGGTTGGGCGCGAGCGAGGTGCCCAGCCCCGCCTCGCCGGCGAGGGACCGGCGCGGGTACGCCGCGTACGCGGCGATGTCCTCGGCGTGGATGACCGGGTCGAAGCCGGTGCCGTGGAAGCGCTGCGGCCCGGCGAAGTGCAGCCACAGCGGGTACGCCAGCAGCACCCCGGCGGTCAGCGCCGTCACGCCCAGCCCGCGCGCGAAGGCGGGCAGCGCCGCGCGGGCCCGCGCCCGCCGCTCGGGGTGCAGCGCCCAGACCGGCAGGAACACGCCGAGCGCGAGGGCGGTGAAGAACAGCCCCTCGGCGGCGATGGAGAAGGCGACCGCCACGGCGACGCCGAGCACGACCCCGTTGCGCAGCCAGCGCGCCGGCTCGCGCAGCGCGAACACCCGCCACAGCAGCAGCGGCACCAGCCACCCGGCGGTCCAGTTCAGGTGGGCGTTGGCGTGCGACACCATCCCCGGGGAGAACGCCACGAACAGCGCGCCGACGCCCGCCGCGAGCCGGCTGCGCACGAGCTGCCGGGACAGCAGCAGGTACCAGGCCAGCGCGGTGGCGGCGAGGTTGAGGGTCAGGATCACCAGGAACGTCGCGGGCGGCCCGATCAGGTACGTCAGCGGCGCGAACACGGCGGCGTACACGGTGATCGAGGTGTTGACCGCGAGGTTCACCCCGTCGGGGACGTTGAGCAGGGTCGTGAAGAGCGGGTTCTCGCCGTGCGTCAGCGCGTGCGCGCCGAAGGCGAGCAGCCACTCGAACAGCGCCTGGTCGCTGGAGTTGACGGTGATCACCCGCTGGTCGGGGCCCAGCCACAGCCCGCTGGTGACCCAACCGGCGAGGGCCAGCGCGGCCACCGCGAACAGGGCGTCGGCGCGCCGGTCGCGGCGGCGGCCGGGGGCGACGGCGGGGGCGGGGGGAGATCCGGCGGCCGGGGGCGGGGAGGACGGCACGCAGCGGACGTTACCAACCGGACCCGGGCACGCCGGGGCGACACGGGCGCGTCGGGCCCGCCGCCGGGCCGCCGGGTGGCGCACACGTCGACGGCGGCGAATGTGTGACCGGCGACCATGTCGGCGCGAGGAAACGCGGACGTAACCTCGCGGCAACTCGGAAGTGACTCAGTTCACAATCCGCGACAGGAGGTCGCCGTGCGCCGCTCCACCATCTCGCTCACCCGGCTCGCCGGGGCGGTCGCCGGGGCCGCGCTCGCCGCGGCGGCCCTGGTCGCCGTCGTCGCCGCGCCCGCCCGGGCCGCCACCCTCACCCAGGTCACCGGCTTCGGCACCAACCCCGGAAACCTCGCCATGTACGCCTACCGGCCCGACGGCCTCCCGGCGAACGCGCCCGCCGTCGTCCTGCTGCACGGCTGCACCCAGAACGCCGCCGGCTACGTCGCCAACTCCGGCTGGCAGAAGTACGCCGACCAGTGGAAGTTCGCCCTGATCGTGCCCCAGCAGTCCACCGCCAACCAGGCGCTGACCTGCTTCAACTGGTTCACCGAGGGCGACATCGCCCGCGGCCGGGGCGAGGCGGCGTCGATCGCGCAGATGGTCGGGTACGCGAAGACCACGTACGGCCTCGACGGCAGCCGCATCGCCATCAGCGGGCTGTCGGCGGGCGGGGCGATGGTCTCGGTCATGCTCGCCACCTACCCCGAGCTGTTCGCCGCCGGATCGGTCGTCGCCGGCGTGCCCTACCGCTGCTCCCCGCCCGCGTCCACCAGCATCTGCCAGTACAGCGGGGTCGACAAGGCCCCCGCCGCGTGGGGCGACCTGGTCCGGGCCGCGTACCCCGGCTACGCCGGCCGCCGGCCCCGGGTGGCCATCTGGCACGGCACCGCCGACAGCACCGTCGTGCCGGCCAACGCCGTCGAGTCGCGCGACCAGTGGACCGACGTGCTCGGCGTCGGGCAGACCCCCACCGGCACGGCGTCGCTGCCCGCCGGCACCAGCCTCGAGGTGTACGGCGACGACGCCGTCCGCCTCTACCGGGTCGCCGGGATGGGCCACGGCACCCCCGTCGACCCCGGCGCCGGCGCCGACCAGTGCGGCACCGCGGCGGCGTACTTCCTCGACACGATCTGCTCGACGTACCGCGACGCGCTCTTCTTCGGCCTCGACGGCGGCGGCGCGTCGCCCAGCCCGACCCCGACGGCCACCGCGTCGCCCACCCCCACCCCGACGGCCTCGCCGACCGCCTCGCCCACCCCGACCGCGTCGCCCACGTGCGTCACGGCCAGCAACTACGCCCACGTCGCCGCCGGGCGCGCCTACCAGTCCGGGGGCTACGCGTACGCCCTCGGCAGCAATCAGCGGATGGGCCTCTACAACGTCTTCTACACGTCCACGCTGAAGCAGACCGCCCCCGGCTACTGGGTGCTCGGCTGCTGACCCGCTTGATTGCAGGGGCCCCCTGCTATGCAGAAAGCGTTAACAGGGGGCCCTTCCTTCTCAGTCGTTGAGGGCGGCGTGCAGGGCGCTCGGCAGGTCCGGGTGGTGGTACGCGAAGCCGGCCCGGGTCAGCACGGCGGGCAGCACCCGGGCGCTGGTGAGCGCCTCCTGGGCGAAGCCGCCCAGGGCCACCTTCAGGGCCAGCGCCGGGATCGGCACGACCGCCGGGCGGTGCACCTGGCGGGCCAGCTCCCGGGTGAACTCGGCGTTCGTGACCGGGGCGGGGCCGACGACGTTGACCGCCCCGGCCACGTCGTCGCGGTCCAGCAGGAACCGCGCCGCGCGCAGCCAGTCGGCCATCGAGATCCACGGCAGCCACTGCCGGCCGCTGCCCAGCCTCCCGGCGATGCCCAGCCTGAACGGCAGCAGCTGCGGCTTGAGCAGCCCACCGTCGCGGTGCAGCGGCAGCCCGGTGCGCAGCCGGACGACCCGCACCCCGGCGTCCTCGGCGGGACGGGTGGCCGCCTCCCAGACGCGGCACACGTCGGCGAGGAAGCCCTCGCCCGCCGGGGCGTCCTCCTCGACCACCCGGTCGCCCGTGTTGCCGTACCAGCCGACGGCCGAGGCGTTCAGCAGCACCGGCGGCCGGTCGGCGGCGGGCAGGCCCGCGATCGTGATGGCCAGCGTGGTGGTCGAGTCGACCCGGCTGGACCTGATCAGCCTCTTGTACGCGTCGTTCCACCGCTTGTCGCCGACGCCCGCGCCGGCCAGGTTGACCACGGCGTCGGCGTCGGCGACCACCGCCGGGTCGAGCTGCGCGGCGGTCGGGTTCCACTGCCGCTCGTCGCCGGTGCGCGCCGGCCGCCGGACCAGGCGGGTCACCCGGTGGCCGTCCGCGGTGAGGTGGTCGGCCAGCCGGGTGCCCAGGAAGCCGGACGCGCCGGCCAGGAGGATCCGCATGCCCCCATCTTCGGTCACGGGCGGGCGGTTGGATGCGGTGAGCGGGATGAAGGAGCCCGCTCAGCTCCTGACACTCAGCCCCCGACGCCGGCCGGGCGCAGGTCGGCCAGGAGACGCTCCACCTCCGCGAACGCGTCGGCCGGCAGCGGGCCGAGGGCGAGCGTGGCGAAGTTCTCCTCCGCCTGGGCCACCGTGCGGCAGCCGGGGATCGGCAGCGTCCGGTCGCTGCGGGCCAGCAGCCACCCCAGCGCGCCCTGCGCGAGCGTACGGCCGTCGGCCGTCAGCGCCTGGCGCACCTCGGCGACCCGGGCCGCCCACTGCGGCGTCGGCCGGCCGTCGGTGAACCACGCCAGCCACTCCGGGGCCTTCCCGCGCACGTCGTCGCCGCCCAGCGCCGCCTGACTGCCCTGGTAGCGGCCGGTGAGCAGGCCCATCGCGAGCGGCCCCCGGTTGAGGCTCGCCTGGTCCAGCTCGGCGCAGACGGCGAACATCGCCGCGTTGTCCTTCAGCACCGACTGGTCGTGCTGGATTGCCGCGCAGTGCGCGCCCGCCTCGGCGAACGCCCGCGCCGAGGCCGGGTTGTCGGTGCTCCACCCGTACGCCCGGATCTTGCCCTGGGCGACGAGGCCCTCCAGGGTGTCGACGAGGTCGAGCGCGGCGGGCACCGGCAGGTCGTTGAGGTGCAGCTGGTAGAGGTCGACGTGGTCGGTGCCGAGCCGGCGCAGCGACCCCTCCAGGCTCTCCACCGCGTAGCCGGGGGAGGCGTCCGCGCCGGTGGCCAGCCGGGTCGCCTCCTCGGAGCGGTTGCCGAACTTGGTGGCGATCACCACCTCGTCCCGGCGACCCGCGAGGGCCCGGCCGAGGACCCGCTCGCTGTGCCCGGCGCCGTAGTTGCTTGCCGTGTCGAACAGCGTCACCC
Organism: Micromonospora carbonacea; assembly: GCF_014205165.1. Taxonomy (NCBI): domain Bacteria; kingdom Bacillati; phylum Actinomycetota; class Actinomycetes; order Micromonosporales; family Micromonosporaceae; genus Micromonospora; species Micromonospora carbonacea. The sequence continues at coordinate 1,450,376 of NZ_JACHMZ010000001.1, forward strand.
CCAGGTCGAGGGCCCGGTGCACGGTGCGGATCGACTCGTCGTCGTCGACCTCGCCCCACCCGTACGGCTGCCCGTCGTCGCCCCAGAGCGGCCCGCCGATCGCCCAGCACCCCATGCCGATGGCGCTGACCTCGATCCCGCTGCGGCCCAGTGTCCGTGTCGTCGTCATGCGCCCAGTTTTCTACCTGGAGCGCGCTCCAGGTCAAGCGCTACTGTGCGTCGGTGACCGGATACGCCCCCTCGGAAGCCGCCCGCCGCAGCGGGTTCAGCCTCGACACCCTGCGTTACTACGAGAAGATCGGCCTGCTCAGCGGCGTCGGCCGCACCTCGGCCGGGCGTCGGGTGTTCACCGACGAGGACCTGGGCTGGCTGACGCTGTTCCGCTGCCTGCGCGACACGGGCATGCCGATCGCCGAGATGTGCCGGTACGCCGAGCTGGCCCGCGCCGGCGACCACACGACCGGGCAGCGCCGGGCGCTGTTGGTGCGGCACGCGGACCGGGTCGAGGAGCAGATGCGTCTGCTCCAGCGCCAGTACGACCACCTGCGCGAGAAGATCGACTACTACGACACCCTGGGCTGAGTGGGCGCCGGCCGCGCCGCGTTATCCGGTCGACCGCCCCGGTGACTGGTGGCAGGATGCCCCGGATGTCGGCATCCCGTGGTGACCTGGTCCGGTGGCAGTTCGACCTGACCTGGGCCCTCTTCGAATACCACCTCGAACGGCTGGAGCCGGCCGACTTCCTCTGGGAGCCGGCCGCGCACTGCTGGACCGTGCGGCCCGGCCCGGCCGGCAGGTGGGTCCCGGACTGGGCGCAGACGGAGCCCGAGCCGACGCCGGTGCCCACGATCGCCTGGCTCACCTGGCACATCGGGTGGTGGTGGTCGGCGGCGGGGGAGCACCTCCAGGGGCGGCCCGTGCCCCCGCACACCGAGGTCGCCTGGCCGGGTGCCGGCGCGGCGACGGTCGAGTGGCTGCGCGACCTGCGGCGGCAGTGGCTCGGGCACCTCGACCGGCTCGCCGACGCCGACCTCGACCGGGTGGCCGCGTACCCGTGGCCGGCCGACGCCGGGCACACCGTCGCCCACCTGCTCGGCTGGGTCAACGCCGAGCTGATGAAGAACGTCGCCGAGATCGGGCAGCTCCGGCTGCTGCGAGCAGGCGCATGAACTGGGGCGTCGGCATGTCCAGGGTCTCGCCGCGCTTGCCGCGCTGGCCGCCGCGACGATCGCGCCGGGTTTCCTGATGTCGTTGCGGATTTTTCGATTAGCGATACGCTCGCAGTATGAGCAGCGCCCTCCGCGAGCGTACGGTCCTACCCCCCGAAGACCCCGCCAACCTGGCTCGATTTGTGCAGGAGCTGCGGAGCGCGGGCAATCGCGCACGGGCCCGGCTGGTGGGTCCCGACGGCTCCGAGATCGAAATTCCGGAGGAGTTGTACGGCGTGCTCCGGGACGTCGTGACGGCCCTGTCCGAAGGGCTGGCCATCTCCATCGCGCCGCACAACACCATGCTGACGACGCAGGAGGCGGCGGATCTGCTCAACATCTCCCGGCCGACCCTGGTTCGGCTGCTCTCCGACGGCGAGATTCCCCACACGATGCGAGGACGTCACCGTCGAGTCATGTTGCGGGACATCCTCGACTATCAGGAGCGCACCCGTCAGGAACGGCGGCAGACGCTCGACCGGATGACGGTTGAGGCCGAGGAAGACGGGCTGTACGACCTCACGTCCACTCCGCGAAACACGAGATGAGGGCGGCCTGAGTGGCGTTCTCAGCACTTCTCGACACCTGCGTGCTCTACCCGGCGCATTTGTGTGACACCCTGCTGCGGCTCGCCGAGGTGGCCGCCTACCGGCCGCTCTGGTCGGAGGGAATCCTGACGGAGCTTCGGCGCAACCTCGTCGAACGGGGGATCCCGGAGGAACGGGTCGATCGCCGGGGTGACCCAGATGCGGGAGGCGTTCCCTGACGCCATGGTCGGCGGTTACGAGTCGCTCATCGACGGAATGACCAACGATCCCAAGGACCGGCATGTGCTGGCAGCGGCTGTCCGAGCGAACGCCGAGGTCCTCGTGACGTTCAACATCGCCGACTTTCCGGAACCGGCGCTCAAGCCGTACGACGTCCTGGCGGTGCATCCGGACGATTTCCTGCTTGATCAGCTGGATCTCTATCCTGCCCAGACCCTGGACGTCCTCCATCGGCAGGCCCACGTATACCGGAGAGAGCCGACCACCGTGCCGGGCCTGCTCGTGTTGCTCGGTCGCACGGGGGTGCCGCAGTTCGCGGCCGAGGTCCGCAGGCACCTCTGAGGTCGACGGGCAGGCGTGATCACGGCGTTGGCGTGCACAGCGTCAGGGGGCGAGGCGGCGCAGGACCGGGGTGAGCGGGTCGAGGGCGTCGGCGCGTACCACGAAGCGGGTGACGCCCCAGCGGCGCGCGTGCCCGGCGACCGCCGCGACGATCTCGTCCTCGGTGCCGATCAGCACGAACGGCGTGGCCAGCAGCTCCGGGCCGGTCAGGCCGACGGTGGCCGCGCGCTGCGCCGCGACGGCCTCCGCGTCGTCGGTCACCGCGACCGTCTGCACCAGCGCCTCCAGCGCCGGTGGCCGCGCCCGGCCCGTCGCGCCCTCGGCGACGCGGGCGAGCTGCGCCTCGATCTGGTCGGCCCGCCACCGGGCCTCGTGCCGGTGGCCGTCGTCGAGGGTACGGCCGAAGCCGGCCAGCCCCACGACGTCGGCGTGCGCGCCGGCCCAGCGCAGCAGCGTCGAGTTGGACGTGCCGACGGTCAGCGGCACGCGCCCCTGGACCGGCCGGGGCGACTCCAGCCGGGCGGCGCGCACGGCCAGCTCGGGGGAGTCCACGGTCACCTCCTCCCCGTCGAGCAGGGCGCGCACCGCCCCGGCGGCGGCGACGCAGCGGCGCACCCGGCCGGCGACGTCGGGGCGGTCCCGGCCGACCGCGTGCCACTCGGCCGGGGTGTGGCCGGCCCCGACGCCGAGGCGGGCCCGCCCGCCGGAGACGACGTCCAGGGTGGCCACGGCGGTGGCGAGCAGCATCGGCTCGCGGACGCCGAGGTTCGACACGTACGAGCCGAGGCCGATGGTCTCGGTGACCGAGGCGGCGGCGGCCAGCGCGACGAACGGGTCGCCGCACGAGCCGGGGTGGTCGGCGGCGAGCAGCGCGTCGAAGCCGGCGGCCTCGGCCCGGCGGGCGAGGTCGAGCCAGCCCGCCGCGTCGGTCGGGGTGGACTGGAGCGAGAAGGTGGCCATCGCCCCAGCGTCCGGCACCGGCGACCGGCGGGCAACGCGCCGGGGGCCGATTCTGCCGACCGGCGAATCCGCCGAGCGCTGAACCCGCACCGGCCGGCCCACACTCCCCCCGGGGCCGGCGCGCGGCCCGTCACTCCGCGGTCCCGTCACTCCTCGTCCGGGCCGCCGTCGTGCCAGCGTTGCCGCCACTGCGCCTCCCGCGCCTCGTGGGCGGTCCGCTCGGCGAAGACCGCCTCGCGCAGCGCGTACCGGGAGTCGGCCATCGTCACCACCTCCACCGCCACCAGGCCGACGCAGACGCCGGTGAGCAGGATGATCGCGGCCAGCGCCGGCATCCGGCCGGCGACCGGCACCAGGGCCACGATCAGCAGGACCGTGCCGACGCGGGCCCAGGTGAGGGTGCGCAGCGTACGGAGCTGGAAGAGGATGTCGCCGGACAGGTAGCAGGCCACCCCGCCGTAGAGCAGCGGGATCCCCGGGCGGTGCAGCGACTCATCCAGGGGCAGGTGCGGCTGGCCGAGCAGGTTCAGGATCTCCTCCGCCCCGAGGGAGAACAGGATCAGCCCCGTGATCATCGGCAGGAAGAGGTAGGCGTACGCGTCGCGGGCCAGCCCCACCCGGGTCCGGCCCCGAGCGGCGTGCAGGGCGATGCGGGCCGCCGGGCCGACCACGTCGAAGTGCAGCCACCACAGCGTCGCGGCCAGGACGATGCCGATGCCGGCGGCGGTGATCGCCTGCCAGTTGATCGGCCGACCGGCCAGGTTGGTGCCGACGCCCACGGAGATCACCGACTCGCCGAGCGCGATCATCAGGATCAGGTCGTACCGTTCGGTCCAGTGCTCGGCCGAGGTCACCCCGCCGCCCCCGGTGCCGGCCAGCAGCCCGGTGGCGTACTGGGAGACGACCACGACGGCCCAGAGCCCGTCGCGGACCAGCGCGGCGTCGCCGGGGTCGGCCAGGTGGGCGGGGACGAGGGCGGCGGCGAGCAGCAGCATGGTGCTGAGCACCAGCTCCGGCGCGAGCTTCATCAGGTGCCGGCTCTCCACCGGCTGGGTCCGCATGACGTGCCAGTAGACCCACAGGTGGACGACCCGGATGACCAGGTAGCTCACCGCGACCGTGAGCGGGCCGGCCAGCCCCTGCCCGTGTGCGGCGATCGTCTGCGGCACGGCCAGGGCGAACGCGAACACCGCGGCCATCCCGACCACCATGACCACCGGCACGAAGCCCTCGCCGAGGCGGACCCGGGTGGCGACGATGCTGTGGATGACCCAGACCCACCAGAGGACCGCCAGCACGAGGAAACCGTGCAGCAGGGTGTGGCCGGTGATGGCGGTGGCCGTGGCCCGCACGATGGCGAAGAACGAGAAGACGAAGACCAGGTCGAAGAAGACCTCGAACCGGTCCACCCGGGCGCCGGGCGCGATCGCCACGGCGGGCCCGAGGCTGCCCCGCCGCCGCTCACCGCGCACCCGTCCACTCTCGCAGCGTCCGCCGGGTGGGCGGGCGGATTCGGCGCAGCCGCTCCCGGGCCGGCGGGATCCACCGGTACGCCGACGGGCGCCCCGGTCGAGGTGACCGGAGCGCCCGTCGGAGGGGACAGCGGTGGTTACAGGCCCAGCTCGGCCTCGAAGTTGCCGCCCTCCAGCCGCTCCTTGACCGCGACGAGGAAGCGGGCCGCGTCGGCGCCGTCGATGAGTCGGTGGTCGTACGACATGGCCAGGTAGACCATCGAGCGGACCGCGACGACCTCGCCCAGCTCCGGGTCGTTGACCACGACGGGGCGCTTCACCACGGCGCCCGTGCCGAGCATCGCCGACTGCGGCGACGGCACGATCGGGGTGTCGAACAGCGCCCCCCGGCTGCCGGTGTTGGTCAGCGTGAACGTGGCCCCGGCGATCTCGTCCGGGCTGATCTTGTTGGTGCGGGTGCGCTCGGCCAGGTCGGCGATCCGCTTCGCCAGGCCGCCCAGGTTGAGGTCGCCCGCCCCGTGGATCACCGGCACCATGAGGCCGCGCTCGGTGTCCACCGCGATGCCGAGGTTCTCGGCGTCCGGGTAGGTGATCGTCCCGGCGTCGAGGTCCATGCTGGCGTTGACGATCGGGAACGTCTGGAGCGCCTCGACCGCCGCGAGGGCGAAGAACGGCAGGAACGACAGCTTCACGCCGTGCCGGGCCAGGA